>NZ_JBFTJJ010000037.1:0-37757 GCF_056395365.1 Variovorax sp. 10L421 | reverse complement strand
GTCACGGGCAGCGGCTTCATCGTGCTGGCGGCCACGCTGTCGGCCGTGGGGCACGTGCCGGTGGCGGGCCTTGCGCTGATCCTGGGCATCGACCGCTTCATGTCGGAAGCCCGCGCGCTGACCAACCTGATCGGCAACGGCGTCGCCACCATCGTGGTGGCCAAGTGGACCCATGAGCTCGACGAGACACGGCTGCAGGCTGGACTCAACAACGAGAGCTGGGTCGAGGCGCAGGAACCCGAGGCGCTCGACGCGGCGCGCAGCAGCAAGATGGCTGGTTGAGGCTGAACTTTTTGCATATGTGATTCGGGGGTGCTCACGCCGACGGGGGACATTCGCGCAGGGGAGCACCCGGTGGCCTGTGCACGCCCCCCCGAAGAAGAGTCCGAAAAAGAGCCCCTCAAAGAAGGCCGTGTGAAATAAAAGGCCAGACATCGTTCCTGCAGAATGCAGCGATGCCCCACAGCGTCTCCCTCATCAACACGATAGCCGCCGGCCTGGGGCTGGCGCTCGTGCTCGGGTTCCTGGCAGCCAGGCTGCGGCTGCCGGCGCTGGTCGGCTACCTGCTGGCCGGCGTGATCATCGGCCCGTTCACACCGGGCTTCGTGGCCGACGCAGGCATTGCCGCGCAGCTTGCCGAAATCGGCGTGATGCTGCTGATGTTCGGCGTCGGCCTTCATTTTTCCCTCGACGACCTGCTGGCCGTGCGCAAGATCGCGCTGCCCGGTGCGCTCGCGCAGATCGCCGTGGCCACGTTGCTCGGCGGCGGGCTCGCCCTGTGGTGGGGCTGGAGCCCCGGCGCGGCGCTGGTGTTCGGGCTGGCATTGTCGGTGGCCAGCACCGTCGTGCTGCTGCGCGCACTCGAAAGCCTGGGCATCCTCGATTCCTTCACCGGCCGCATCGCCGTCGGCTGGCTCGTGGTCGAAGACCTGGCCATGGTGCTGGTGCTCGTGCTGCTGCCGCCGCTGGCGGGCGCGCTGGGCGGCCAGAGCGCGCAGGCCGGGCCGGGCGATCCGCTGTGGCAGACGCTGGGCCTCACGCTGCTGCAGGTCGGCGGTTTCGTCGCGCTGATGCTGGTGGTCGGGCGGCGCGTGTTCCCGTGGATCCTCTGGCAGGTCGCGCGCACCGGCTCGCGCGAACTGTTCACGCTGTGCGTGGTGGCCGCCGCCGTGAGCATCGCCTTCGCCTCGGCGGCGCTGTTCGGCGTGTCCTTCGCGCTGGGTGCTTTCTTTGCCGGCATGGTGATGCGCGAGTCGCAGTTCGCCCATCGCGCTGCGCAGGAGTCGTTGCCGCTGCGCGATGCCTTCGCAGTGCTGTTCTTCGTGTCGGTCGGCATGCTGTTCGATCCCTCGGTGCTGATCGAGCGGCCGCTGCAGGTGTTGGCGGTGGTGCTGGTCATCGTGCTGGGCAAGTCGCTCGCGGCTTGCGCGCTGGTGCTGGTGTTCCGATACCCGCTGGGCACCGCGCTCACGGTGAGCGCCAGCCTCGCGCAGATCGGCGAGTTCTCGTTCATCCTGGCCGGGCTGGGCGTATCGCTGGGCCTGCTGCCGGTGGAAGGGCAGAGCCTGGTGCTGGCGGGCGCGCTGATCTCCATTGCCACCAACCCGCTGTGGTTCAGCCTGATCGTGCCGATGCAGAAGTGGCTGCACGCCCATTCCTCCTTCGCGCGCGGACTCGAATCGCGCGATGACCCGCTGGCCGAACTGCCCATGACCACCGAGGCGAAATACCTCTCGCGGCAGGTGGTGCTCGTGGGCTACGGCCGCGTGGGGCGCCGCATCGCGGCCGAACTCGACGCGCACGACATCCCGTATGTGGTGGCCGAGCAGAACCGCGAACTGGTCGAGAGGCTGCGCGAGGCCGGTACGCCGGCCGTGTGGGGCGACGCGGCCGATCCGGCCGTGCTGATCCAGGCGCACATTGCGCGTGCCCGCGTGCTGGTGGTGGCCACGCCCGACGCCATGAACGTGCGCCAGATGATGGAGACGGCCCGCACGCTCAACCCCACCATCCAGACCGTGATCCGCAGCCACAACGAGCAGGAGGCCCGGCTGCTCACGCAGGAGACTTCCGCCACCGTGTTCCTGGGCGAACAGGAACTGGCCCAGGCCATGGCGCGCGACGTGGTCCAGCGGGCCGTGTCGATGGCCGTGCCTGCTTGACGCCCGTGCCGTCAGAGGTCTTCGATGACCAGCGTGCGGTATCGCTGGGCGATGGAATAGGGCACCGTGCGCACCAGTTCCATCAGGCGTTCGGCCGTCGCGCTGTCGCGGGTCCTGACCAGCAGGCCGGTGTGGCCTTCGTTCGCCAGCTTGGTAAAGGCGCGTACGGTCGCGGCATCGGTGCCGGCGGACGGCAACGGATCGTCGGAGCTTTTCACGGTCGGGGTGATCTCGGCCAGCACCGTTTGCGCGGGAAGCAGGTAGACCTCGTCCCCACTCATGCCTTTTTCGATCAGGCGGTGACCGATGCGGTTGGCATCTTCTGCGCTCGGAAACATCACCATCGAGTAGCCGGTCGGGTAAAAGGCGCCGCCGATGCTCGACCGCATGTTCGGTTCAAGAGTGAAATGCTTCATGATGCCTCCTGGCTCTTTTGAGGTTCTTCGAAGATCCCTGACTACAACATTAGGCCGCGCGCGGGTCGGGCTCTGTAGGAGAACCCCGAAAGCACTGTCAACCGCATGCGTTCCCCGCCCATTCAGGACAGACCATCCCGTCACGCCCATTTCCATGTCCTTATCAAGAAACGTCGCACTCACCGTCCATGAACTGGAAGCGGGCGAGTTCTATTGGGTGCTGATGGAGGCGGTCGACGACACGCCGGGCGAAACCTCCCACGTCTACATGCCGCTGGAGGCCGCCCAGGATCCCTACGCCACCTACTCGAATGCGCTGGTGGCGGGCGTGGCCGTGCTGCGGCGGCTGTTCGGACCCGACGGGAAGCCCGCCTGAAGTTCTGGCGCAATGCGGCTTGCCGCAGGCCGTTCCCTATAATCCCGCCCGCCCTGGTGTGTCAGTTCTTATTAACTGACTTGCGCCAGGCAACACGGTTCGAAGGTGCCCCGCACGCCATGTGATGGCCACGGGGTTAAACGGGAAGCAGGTGCGCCGCGTCGATCTTGACGCGTCAATTCCTGCGCTGCCCCCGCAACGGTCGGCGGATCTGGAAACCCTCACGCCCATGCCTGCTTCCACGCAGGCATGGGCAGCCACTGCGCATCGGCGTGGGAAGGCGAGGGTTTCGGCCGCGGTGTGCAATCCCACAGCACACCGCGGCGCTCCGCGAGCCCGGATACCGGCCTTCGCAACCGCCTTCGGACGCTGCGGGAGTGCGTGTCCGGGCCTGCCGCCTCGCGCTCGCGCGGACCGCCGCAGTCCCTTCGCCTCTTCCGTTGCTTCCTCTATCGGTCGGGAGCCTGCGGGGACGCAGGTCGCAGGAGAGATCAAATGGGTCAGCAAGCATCGCCGGCGCGCGATTGCATGGGTACGCCGCTGCGTTGGGCGCGCCTTTCGGGTTTCTCATTGGGCTTGGGGCTGGCCTTCGGGCCTTCCGCCGGCTTCGCGCAATCGCCGGATGAAGCGGCCGGCAGCGGCCATGGTTTGAGGCCGGTGCAGGTCGAGGCCGAGCGGCACACGCCGCTGGTCATCGACGAACCCTCGTACACCGGCAGCCGCCTCGGCCTCACGCCGCTGGAAACGCCGGCCAGCATCGAGGTGCTGACGGGCGACACCATCCGCGCGCGCGGCGACGTCTCGGTGATCGACGCCGCTACCCGCGCCACCGGCATCACCGGCTCGCCCGGCCCCGGCAACGGCGGCACCGCCATGGCCGCGCGCGGCTTCTCGGGCCACGGCTCGGTGATGCAGCTGTTCGACGGCACGCGCCTGTATGCGGGCGCGGGCACCGTCACCTTTCCGTTCGACACCTGGTCGGTCGATCGCATCGAGGTGCTGCGCGGCGCGGCCTCGGTGATGTACGGCGAGGGCGCCATCGGCGGCGCGATCAACGTGGTGCCCAGGAAGCCCACGCGCGGCCCGATCCGCAACGAGGCGCTCGTTACGCTCGGCTCCGACGCCACCCGCCAGGTGGCCTTCGGCAGCGGCGGGGCGATCGACGACAGGCTCTCGTACCGCTTCGACATCAGCCACCGCGCCACCGACGGTTTCATGCAGCGCGGGGAGGCCGAGAGCCTCGCCGTGGGCGCGACCGTGCGGCTCGACGTGTCGCGGCAGCTGCAGTTCACGCTGTCGCACGACGAAGGCAGCCAGTCGCCGCAGCGCTACTACGGCGTGCCGCTGATCGACGGCCGCCTGGGCAGCCAGACGCTGCGCCAGAACTACAACGTGGACGACGCCGAGATCAAGTACCGCGACAAGTGGACCCGGCTCGACGCGCAGTGGACGCCCAACGATGCCGTCACCGTGCGCAACCAGCTCTACCGGCTGGAGAGCAAGCGCCACTGGCGCAACAGCGAAACCTACACCTACAACGCCGCCACGCGGCGCGTGACGCGCGGCGACTACCTGGAGATCGGCCATGACCAGGAGCAGATCGGCAACCGCACCGACGCCACCTTCAGGCATGGTCTGTTCGGCCTGGCCAACCAGGTGCTGGTGGGCTTCGATGCGAACCGCATCGACTTCACGCACACCAACGACTCGCCCTATGGCGGCCGCTCGGTGGTCGACCCCTTCGTCTTCAACCCCGGCTACTACGCTTCGCCCGTGGCCTACACGCCGCGCTACAAGACCAGGACCAGCACCTACGCCTTCTTCGCCGAGGACAAGCTGGCCTTCAACCAGCAGTGGTCGGTGGTGGGCAGCCTGCGCTGGGATCACGCGAAGATCGCGCGCACCGACCTGTTGAACGCCGCCAACAGCTTCGGCAAGACCTTCGAGTACGCCACCGGCCGACTCGGCGTGGTCTATGCGCCCGATGTGTCGCAGTCTTTCTATGCACATGTGGCGCGCGCGGCCGATCCGCTGGGCTCGCTGGTCACGACCTCGACTTCGCAGGCGGCCTTCGACCTCAGCACCGGCAAGCAGGTCGAGGTCGGCTACAAGCGCCAGCTGGCCGACAACCGCGGTGCCTGGACGGTGGCGGCCTATCGCATCGAGAAGAACAAGCTGCTCTCGCGCGACGCGACCGACCCGACCATCACCCAGCAGATCGGCAAGCAGTCGTCCGAAGGCGTCGAGGCCACGCTCGACCTGGCATTGACATCCACGCTGAGGCTCGAAGCCAACGTCGCCAAGCTGCGTGCGCGCTACGACGACTTCAATGAGCTGGTCGGCCAGTCGCTGGTCTCGCGCACGGGCAACACGCCCACAGGCGTGCCCGAGGAGGCAGCCAACCTGTGGCTCAACTGGCGCTTCATGCCGCAGTGGGAGGCTGAGTTCGGCGTGCGCTACGTCGGCCCGCGCCAGGCCGACACGGCCAACTCGCGCAAGATCGGTTCCTACACGGTGGCCGACGCAGGCGTGAGCTGGCAGGCGAACCCGTCGCTCAAGCTCGCGCTGCGCGCCTACAACCTGGCGGACCGGCGCTATCCGGTGTCGTTCTCGAACGGCGGCAACCAGTGGCTGCTGGGGCGGCCGCGCTCGTTCGAGCTGTCGGCGCTGGTCAACTTCTGAGCAGTGCCCTCATGACCTCTGCATGGCGCCGCGCCTGGCCGCGAATTCGGCACTGGCTCTACTGGACGCATCGATGGCTGGGCATCGGCGGTTGCCTGCTGTTCGCCATGTGGTTCGTCTCGGGCGTGGTGATGATGTACGTGGGGTATCCCAACCTCACGGACGAAGAGCGGCTGGCGGGGCTCGCGCCGCTGCGCTTCGGGCAGGCGGCGGTGTCGCCCGCTGCCGCGCTCGATCGACTACCCCAGCCGCCGCGGCGCATGGTGCTGGAGATGCAGGGCGGCGACAGCCCCGAACCGGTGTGGCGCATCGTCGATGCGCGCGGCGGCCGGCACACCGTCTCGGCGCGCGACGGCCATGTGCCCGGCCCGGTCGATGCCGCGCAGGCCCAGGCCATCGCGCGAGCCTTCTCGGGCCGTGCCGGTGCGCACTGGGCCGAGACGCTGGAGCGCGACCAGTGGACCGTGCCGCAAGGCCTGGACCCGCTGCGCCCGCTGCACCGCATCGAGGTCGGCGACGCGGCCGGCACCGAGCTGTATGTGTCCTCGCGCAACGGCGAGGTGGTGCGCGACACCACGCGCTCGGAACGCTTGTGGAACTGGCTTGGCTGCGTGCCGCACTGGATCTACTTCACGCCGCTGCGCGCCGATCCGCCGCTGTGGCACGACGTGGTGGTGTGGCTGTCGGGGGCGTGCATCGTCTCGGCCGTGACGGGCATCGTCATCGGCATCCTGCGGGTGCGCTTGCGGCGGCGATTCCGCAACGGCGCGGTCACGCCGTACACCGGCTGGATGGCGTGGCACCACATTGCGGGGCTGATCGGTGGTTTCTTCGTGCTGACGTGGATCGTCAGCGGCTGGCTGTCGATGAACCCCAATGGCTGGTTCCAGCGCGGACCGGTCGATGCGGCGGTGATGGCGCGCTACACGGGCGCCGGCACATCGCCGTTCCCATGGCCGCCGGCTTCGCTGCCGACCGGCGAGGGCGCTGCCGCACCGCGCGAAGCCGTGCTGTTGTGGTTCGACGGCAAGCCGCTGCTGCAGCTGCGCGATGCGCAGGCCCACGTTCGCGTGATCGACGCTGCCACTGGCGCGATTGCATCGAGAAGCCGCGAAGACATCCTGCGCGCCGCCCCACGCCTGCGGCCCGGATCGGCCGTCACGCAGGCCACGCTCCAGACCCGCGAAGACTTCCATTGGTACGGCCACCACCGCGAGCGCATCGTGCCCGTATGGCGGCTTCAGTTCGACGACTCGGCGCGCAGCTGGATCTACATCGACCCCGCGAGCGGGCAGGTCGTCGGCAGCAACGACAGCAATTCGCGCCTGCGCCGCTGGCTCTTCAACGCGGCGCACAGCCTCGACTTTCCCTGGCTCATCCAGTACCGGCCGGCCTGGGACATCGTGATGTGGCTGCTGTCGATCATCGGCGCCGTGGCCTCGGCCAGCGGCGTGGTGATCGGCTGGCGGCGATTGCTGCGCAAGCCTCGGTCGTCGGCCGTGCCGGGAGCGCAGCGCGTGCTTCGGCGTTCATGACAGGGGCTTGCGCGAGCCGGCCCATCCACCAACAATCAACTTTCGCACTGCGGTGCATTTCAGGAGGTGCTCGATGCACATCGAACCAGGTCTCGTCGACGGATCCAAGATTTTCCTCAGCTACGCGACGGCGGCAGCCGCTCTCGCCTACACCGGCAAGGTCGCGTTCCAGATGCTCATGAAGGACGGGCCCGCCGCGCTGGTGCTGCGTTCCGTCATCGCGGTGGCGCTGGTGTTCTGCTTCTTCGAGGTGTTCCCGCACCATCCGGTGGGCGTGTCCGAGGTGCACCTGATCCTGGGCACCACGCTGCTGTTGGTGTTCGGGCTGGCGCCCGCGGCCATCGGGCTGGCGGGCGGGCTGCTCGTGCAGGGCCTGTTCTTCGAGCCGCAGGATCTGCCGCAGTACGGCATGAACGTCACCACGCTGCTGGTGCCGCTGTTCGCCACTTCCGCGCTGGCCCGCCGGATCATTCCCGAAAAGCTGGCCTACGTGGACATCGGCTACCAGCAGGCCTTCAAGCTCTCGGTGGCCTACCAGGGCGGCATCGTGGTCTGGGTCGGCTTCTGGGCGCTGTACGGACGCGGCACCGGCATCGAGAACCTGGGCCAGATCGCCAGCTTCGGCGCGGCCTACATGACCGTGGTGCTTGTCGAGCCGCTGGTCGACCTGGGCGTGCTGGCTGCGGCCAAGGCCTGGCGCCGGCTGCAGGGCACCGCCTTCGTCGAGCGTCGCCTATACGGCGGCGTCTGATCCGCGTTTTCTCGCACGCGCTTCCTCTTCCCCGAGGGCGCCGCGGCCCACTTCGACGGTGCGCCGCCGGGCGCCCGTCTGCCGCTCATCCATCGCGCCGCCGTCATCGCCGGCGGCGTCTGAAAGATCCTTTCCATGACACAAGCAAACAACGCCAAGATCCCCGTCACCATCGTCACCGGCTTCCTCGGCAGCGGCAAGACCACGCTGCTGCGCCATATCCTCGGCAACGCGGAAGGCCGCCGCATCGCGGTGATCGTCAACGAGTTCGGCGAGCTCGGCATCGACGGCGAGATTCTTCGCGGCTGCGGCATCGGCTGCGACGAGGAAGGCAACGAGCGTGCGGGCGCGCTCTACGAACTGGCCAACGGCTGCGTCTGCTGCACCGTGCAGGAAGAGTTCCTGCCCGTGATGCAGCAGCTGGCCGAGCGCCGCGGCGAGCTCGACGCGGTGCTCATCGAGACCTCCGGCCTCGCGCTGCCCAAGCCGCTGGTGCAGGCCTTCCAGTGGCCCGACATCGCCAATATCTTCACTGTGGATTCGGTGGTCACGGTGGTCGACGGCCCGGCCGCCGCCGCGGGCCAGTTCGCCGAGAACCCGCAGGCCGTGGACGAAGCGCGCCGCGCCGACCCCAACCTCGACCACGAATCGCCGCTGCATGAGCTGTTCGAAGACCAGCTTTCGGCCGCCGACCTCGTGGTGCTCAACAAGACCGACCTGATGGACGACGCCGCGCGGGCCAAGGTCGAGGCGCTGGTGCGCGAGGAGTTGCCGCCCGAAGTGAAGATCGTCGCCGCCACCGAGGGCAGGCTGCCGCTCGCGTTGCTGCTGGGCCAGGGCCGTGAGGCCGAAGCCACCATCCACCTGCGCGAGAGCCACCACGACCATGAGGAAGACCATGATCACGACGAGTTCGACTCGCTCGTGATCGAGCTGCCGCCCGTGGACCGCGACAGCCTGCTGGCTGTGCTGGGCCAACTGGTCGAGCAGCACACCATCTACCGCGTGAAGGGCTTCGTCGCCATTCCGGGCAAGCCGATGCGCCTGCTGGTGCAGGGCGTGGGCCGCCGCTTCGACCACCACTTCGATCGCCGCTGGCGCGATGGCGAGGCGCAGCGCACGCGCCTCGTGTTCATCGGCGAAGACCTTGACGAAGCGATGCTGCGCAAGACGCTGGAAGAGGTGAGCGCAGTCGCCGCCTGACCACCTGAACCGATGCACCTGCTGAGCACCCAGCCCGGACGCTTCGTCGAGGACGACAGCGTCGTCACCCGCCTCGACCAGACGCCGGGCGACATCGTGGTGCTCAGCTCGGCCGACACCACGCTCGCGCTGCTCGCGGCCGCGCGCACTGCGCTGGCGGTCACCGACCCGGGCTACCCGTCGCTGCGGCTGGCCAACCTGATGCACCTGCGCCAGCCGGCCTCGCTAGACCTGTACATCGACGAGGTGCTGCAGCACGCGCGCGTGGTGGTGGTCGACCACCTGGGCGCGGAATCGGCCTGGGCCTACGGACTCCAGCAGATCGAGAAGCTGGCCAAACGCGAAGGCCAGCAGCTCGCCATGTTCTCCGGCGACCTGCAGGAAGACGAAGACCTGCTCGCGCGCAGCACGGCGCCGCGCGCGGTGAGCCGCCAGCTGTGGCAGTACATGCGCAGCGGCGGAGCGGGCAATGCGATGCAGTTCCTGCGTGCGGTGGCTTTCCACGGCCTTGGCCATGGCGAAGCGCCGCTGCCGCCGCGCAGCTTGCCGCAGGTCGCGCTGCATGTGCCGCAGGGCATGGGCGCGGCGCATGCCGTCGCCGGGATCGACGACCTGCGCGCCGGCTGGCATGCGGGTGCGCCGGTGGTGGCGCTGGTGTTCTATCGCTCGCATCTGCTGTCGGGCAACACGGCGGCCTTCGATGCGCTCGCAGCGGCGCTGAGCGCCCAGGGGCTCAACCCGCTGCCGGTGGCGCTCGATTCGCTGAAAGACCCGCTGTGCCTGTCCACGCTGCGTGCGCTGTGCATCGAGCACGACGTGCAGCTGGTGCTCAACACCACGGCCTTCGCGGCGCTGGGGCAGGGCGCGCAGGATGAATATGGCGAAGCCCTGGCCCTGGCCGGCGATGCGCCGGTGCTGCAGGTGATCGTGAGCGGCGGCAACCGCGAGGACTGGCTGGCCGACAGCCAGGGCCTGCGTCCGCGCGACATCGCCATGCAGATCGCGCTGCCCGAGATGGACGGCCGCATCGTCACGCGCGCCGTGAGCTTCAAGGGCTTGTCGCACCGCTGCGAACTCACGCAGACCGAGGTGGTCAGCTACCAGCCCGAGCCGGACCGCATCGCCTTCGTGGCCGAGCTGGCGCGCCGCTGGTGCCGGCTGCGCAGCCTGCGCGCCGACGAGAAGCGCATCGCGCTGATCCTCGCGAACTACCCGGGCAGCGAGGGCCGTATCGGCAGCGGTGTGGGGCTCGACACGCCGGCTTCGGTGATGGCGATCCTGCAGGCGATGGCGGCCGAGGGCTATGCGTTGGGCGAACCCGGCGCGATGCCCGCCGACGGCGATGCGCTGATGCGCAAGCTGCAGGAAGGCATTGCGAACGATCCCGCGCAGTGGGCTGCTCGGCCGGCGTGGCAGAGCTACGGGCTGGCCGACTACCGTGCGCGGCTCGCGTTGCTGCCTGGAGGTATGGCCGACGCCATCGACGCACGCTGGGGCCCGCCCGAGCAGGACCCGATGCTGCGGCGCGATCGCTTCATGATCGCTGGCCTGCGGCTGGGCCGCGTGTTCGTCGGCATCCAGCCCGCGCGCGCGCTGGGTACCTTGGACATGGCCGACTACGCGAGCTACCACGACGCCGAACTGGTGCCGCCGCACAGCTACCTCGCGTTCTATTTTTGGCTGCGCGATGCCTTCGCCATCGACGCGGTCGTGCACGTCGGCAAGCACGGCAACCTCGAATGGCTGCCGGGCAAGAGCATCGCGCTGTCACGGGCCTGCTGGCCCGACGCGATCCTCGGGCCGCTGCCCAACGTGTACCCCTTCATCGTCAACGACCCCGGCGAGGGTGCGCAGGCCAAGCGGCGAACGCAGGCGGTCATCGTCGACCACCTGATGCCGCCGCTCACGCGTGCCGAGAACCACGGGCCGATGCAGGACCTGGAGCGGCAGGTCGACGAGTACTACGACGCGCTGCTGGTCGATGCGCGCCGCGCGAAGGTGCTGCGCGCGCAGATCCTCGCGGCGGTGCGGGCGCAGCATCTGGTCGAAGAGCTGGGCGGCCTGCCGGGCGCGGAAGACGATGCGGTGTTGGCGCGCGTGGATGCCTACCTGTGCGAGCTGAAGGAAACGCAGATCCGCGACGGGCTGCATGTGTTCGGCGCGTCGCCGCGCGAGCGGCTGCGGCGCGACACGCTGCTGGCGCTGGCGCGCTATCCGGCTGCGGACGGTGCGGGCGCGAATGCCGGGCTGCTCGGCGCGTTGTCGCAAGACCTGTTGCCGGGCGAGGCGTTTGACCCGCTCGACATCGACGCGGCACAACCGTGGCTGGGCGCGCGTCCCGCGCTGCTGAAATCGGCGAGCACCGATGCGTGGCGGCATCAGGGTGATACGCGCGAGCGGCTGGAGCTGCTGGCGCAGCGCCTGCTGGAGGACAACACCTGTCCGTCCGACATGCCGCATACCGCTGCGGTGATGGGCCGCGTCGAACAAGACCTCGCCCCCGCGCTCGACGCCTGCGGTGCGCAGGAGCTGCTGCAACTTTCGCGCGCCCTGCAAGGCCGCTTCGTTCCGCCGGGGCCGAGCGGCTCGCCATCGCGCGGCCGGCCCGATGTGCTGCCCACCGGGCGCAATTTCTACGCGGTCGACACCCGTGCCATTCCCACGCCCACAGCCTGGATGCTCGGCCTCAAGTCCGCCGCACAGCTGGTCGAGCGGCACCTGCAGGAGCATGGCGACTACCCGGTGGCGCTGGGCCTCTCGGTCTGGGGCACGGCCACCATGCGCACCGGCGGCGACGATCTGGCGCAGGCCTTCGCCCTCATCGGCGTGCGGCCGAAGTGGGCGCCGGGCAGCCAGCGCGTGGTCGATTTCGAGGTGCTGCCCACGGTCGGCCTCGGCCGTCCGCGCATCGACGTGACGCTGCGCATCTCGGGCTTCTTCCGCGACGCTTTTCCCAATGCCGTGCAGATGTTCGACGCGGCCGTGCAGGCCGTCGCCGCGCAGGAAGACGAAGACGCCGAGCGCAACCCCATCCGCGCGCGCATCCTCAGCGAGGCCGCCGCGCTCGAAGCGCAGGGCGTGGCGCCCGAGGCCGCCCGCACGCAGGCGGGCTGGCGCGTGTTCGGCTCCGCGCCCGGCAGCTACGGCTCCGGCCTGCAACGGCTGTTCGATCATGGCGACTGGCAGACCGACGACGATTTGTCGAACGCCTACGTCGGCGGCAGCGC
This sequence comes from Variovorax sp. 10L421, assembly GCF_056395365.1. Taxonomy (NCBI): domain Bacteria; kingdom Pseudomonadati; phylum Pseudomonadota; class Betaproteobacteria; order Burkholderiales; family Comamonadaceae; genus Variovorax; species Variovorax sp. 10L421. Next base: position 25,405 of record NZ_JBFTJJ010000037.1, on the reverse strand, counting down.
CCACGCCTACGGCCAGGGCAGCGACGGCGTGCCCGCCACCGGCGCGCTGGTGCGCCGCCTGCGCGCGATGAACGTCGTGCTGCAGAACCAGGACAGCCGCGAGCACGACCTGCTCGACTCCAACGACTACTACCAGTTCCAGGGCGGCATGGCCGCCGCCGTGCGCCACCTGAGCGGGCGGCAGCCGGCCATGTACCACGGCGACCACGGCAACCCGCAGGCGCCGCGCGTGCGCACGCTGAAGGAAGAAATCAGCCGCGTCATCCGCGCGCGCGTGGTCAACCCGAAGTGGATCGACGGAGTGAAGCGCCACGGCTACAAGGGCGCCTTCGAAATGGCCGCGACGGTGGACTACCTGTTCGGCTTCGACGCCACCGCGCGCGTGGTCGGCGACCACCAGTACGCGATGGTGGCGGACGCCTACGTGCTCGACGAAGCCACCCGCGACTTCGTGAACGCGCACAATCCGCGCGCGCTGCACGACATGCTCAGCCGCCTGCTCGAGGCCATGCAGCGCGGCCTGTGGCAATCGCCCGGCGACTACAAGGACCAATTGCAAAACCTGCTTCTCGGCCACGAGCAGCAGATGGAAGGACTTTCGCGATGACCACTGCCGCCCCGATGCCGGTGCCTTTTCCCTTTGCCGCGATCGCGGGCCAGCCGCAGCTGCGCCAGGCACTGCTGCTGGCCGCAGTCGATCCGGGCCTTGGCGGCGTGCTGATCGAAGGGCCGCGCGGCACCGCCAAGACCACCGCTGCGCGCGCGCTGGCAGAGCTGCTGCCGGGCGCGCCTTTTGTCACGCTGCCGCTGGGCGCGAGCCTTGAAAGCCTCGTGGGCACGCTCGACCTCGGGCAGGCGCTGGCCGGCCACGAACTGAAGTTCGCGCCCGGCCTGCTGGCGCGCGCGCACGGTGGCGTGCTGTACGTCGACGAGATCAACCTGCTGCCTGACGCGCTGATCGACTCGCTGCTCGACGCGGCGGCCAGCGGCGTCAACGTGGTGGAGCGCGACGGAATTTCCCACCGGCATGCCGCGCGCTTCGTGCTGGTCGGCACCATGAACCCGGAAGAGGGCACGCTGCGCCCGCAGCTGCTCGACCGCTTCGGCCTGTGCGTGCAGCTGCGCAACATCGAGGATGCCGCAGAGCGGCAGGCCATCGTGCGTGCGCGGCTGGCTTTCGATGCCGATCCGCAGGGCTTTCGCACGACGCATGCGAAGGCGCAAGCCGAACTGGCGGCCGCATTGGTCCGTGCGCACGCCCTCGTGGCCGATGCGACAGCGCTGCCGTATGGCGATGCGGTGCATGAGGCGGTCGGTGCGCTGTGCATCGCAGCCGGCGTCGATGGCTTGCGCGCCGATCTCGTGATGCTGCGCTCCGCTCGCGCGCTCGCGGCCTGGGACGGTGCGAGCGCCATTACCGCTGGCCACGTGCAGCGCGTAGCCGAAGCCGTGCTGCTGCACCGGCGCAAGCCCGAAGCCGAGGCTGCGCCATCGGCAGCCCCTCGCTCCGCAATGCCCGACGCGAATCCGAACGACGCCGCGAACAGTGCGGGCGATGAAGACTGGGGCGCCATGCCGCCCGAGCCCGTCGGCATCGAGCGCGTGAAGCCGCTGCGACCGCTGATCGCTCCTGCACAGGCCGCGTCAAAAAAAGCCTGAGCCTCCGGGACGCCGTACCCACTGGCGCACGCCAGGGTGACCGGAGGCAGGGCGTGCAGAGGGATGCATGGCATGGCCCCGCCTCGCAGGGCGCGGCCTTCGACTGGCCGCGCACTTTCGCGGCGCGCGGTGCCGGCCATCTGCGCCCGGAGCACCTGCGGCGCCGCCCGCAGCAGGCACGCAGCGGCGCGCTGCATTGTTTCCTGCTCGACTGCTCGGCCTCGATGCGCAGCGACGGCAACCTCGCGCGCGCCAAGGGCCTGCTGCTCGCGCTGATGCAGGAGGCCTACCAGCGCCGCGACCACGTCGCGCTGCTGTGCTTTGCCGGCGAGGTGGTCGAACTGCGCCTGCCGCCGCGCCGCGCCAGCGCCTGGAATGACGACTGGGTCGCGCCGATCGCAGCGGGCGGTGGCACGCCGCTGGCATTGGGCGTGCAGCGCGCGGGGCAACTGCTGGCGAAGAGCGAGTCGCGCCAACGCTGGCTGTGGCTGTTGACCGATGGCCGCAGCAGCGAAAACCCCGCGCGGCCCGAGGCCGCCGACATGGCCTGCGTGGTGGACTTCGAGACGGCGCGCGTGCCGCTGCACCGTGCGCGGCAGCTTGCCACGCATTGGGATGCGCGCTACGTCGTGGCCTCGAACCCGAACGCTTGAGCGTCTTGCCCGGCCGCTGTTTCGACCGGCGCCAGCATCGTTCCCCGGCAACTGGGCGAGCCGCAATGGCACGGGTACTTCGACGGCGGCGAGCCGTCGTCCGCGGTCAGCGAATAGTCGATGAATAGCTCGTCGCCTGCGTCCACGGCCATCAGCGTCTGGAACTTCAGCACCATTTCGCCGCCCTCGTCGTATTCCTCGACGGCCTCGCAATTCGGCTCGCATGAATGGTTCAGGTGGCGAGTGGCGTTGCCGCCCTTGGCGCCGTCGATGGTCTCGTGGTTCGACAGCGTGAACAGGTAGGTGAGCTGGTCGTCCCAGACCTTGGTGGCGATCTCGGCCTGGGTGTAGCGGCGGCCTTCGTAGAGGCCGAGGAAAGCTTCCGCCGGCAGGTCGCGCGTGGCGAAGGCGCCGAGGCCGTGCACGCCGCTGGGGCCTACCCGGACGAAAGGAGTGGAGGAGGTTTGCTTGCGATGCTTCATGGCGGAAGGGATGAGTCGTCGGGTGTCAGGGCTTCGGTGCGCCCAGCGAGGCCAGGCAGCCCACGATGGCGTCGGCCGCTTCGTCCAGCCGCGGACCGGGGCGCATCATCAGGTCGAAGCGCGCCGAGGCGAAGCTACACACGCGCCCGCGCTGGATGGCCGACATGGCCGACCAGCCGGGCCGCGAAGCCATGGCGGAGATTTCGCCGAGCGCCGACACCATCAGCACGTCCGGATTGGCGCGCACCACGAACTCGGGGCTCATCTTCGGGAACGGGCCGAGTGTGCCCGGCACAGCGTTGCCAAGCCCGAGGCGGGCCAGCGTCTCGCCGATGAAGGAGCTCTCGCTGGCCGCGGCCATGCCGCCGTGCACCTCGAAGTAAACGCGACGGCCTTGCCAGCCAGCCGGCACGCGGGCCCTGGCGGCGTCCAGCCCGGCGTCGAGCCTGCGCCAGAAGGCTTCGCCCGCTCCAGGCCGGCCGGTGGCGCGGGCCACGGTTTCCATCACGCGGCGCATGTCGGCGTGGGTCTTGGCGTCGAGCGCCAGCACCTTGATGCCAAGGCGCTCCAGCGGTTCGGCAGCGCGGCTGCGCGGACGCAGCAGCACAAGGTCGGGCTTGAGCGCGACGATGCGCTCGATGTTCGCGTCGTCGACGCCGCCGACCTGCGGCAAGCCCTTCACCGACACCGGCCAGTTGGCATGGCGGTCGATGCCCACCAGCCGGTCGCAGGCGTCGAGCGCGCAGACCGTTTCGGTCAGCGAGGGCATCAGCGACACGATGCGCCGCGCCGGCGCCTGCAGTTCGAGCGTGGTGCCGCGGTCGTCTTCGAGGCGGATGCCCGCCGCGTGCGCCACCGAACCGAAGCCCAGGGCCACGAAGGCCGCGGCCTTCGCGATCTGGCGGGCGGCGGAGGCAAACGGCGGGTGCGGAGCGGGGGGCGGTGGGGCGGTGGGGTTCATCGGGGCGGGCGTTGTCAGCCCGCTATTGTCGCGGTGCCTGCATGCGCAGGCGCCGCGCCGCTTCTTCCTCGCGTGCGTCGTCTACCTCGCGCATCACGTTGCGCAGGTCGACCGGGCCGGTCTCGCGCACGAACGTGCCGGTCAGTTCCGTCTCGGGGCGCAACAGGCCGCGTTCGTACAGCTGCCAGATCTCGTCGCCGTAGTGCGTGCGCAGCAGCGCGGGCGCGAACTGGCCGAAGAAGTTGCGCAGGTTCTCGACGTCGCGCAGCAGCATGCGCCGCGCGTGGTTGTTGCCGGCGGCGTCCACCGCCTGCGGCAGGTCGATGATCACCGGGCCGTCTTCGGCCAGCAGCACGTTGAACTCGGAGAGGTCGCCATGCACGATGCCGGCGCACAGCATGCGCATCACCTCTTTCAGCAGGCTGGCGTGGTGGCGCAGCGCGTCTTCGGGCGAGAAGACCACGTCGTTGAGGCGCGGGGCGGCGTCGCCGTGGGCGTCGGTCACCAGGTCCATCAGCAGCACGCCTTCGAGGAAGTTGTGCGGCGTGGGCACGCGCACGCCCGCGGCGGCCAGGCGGTAGAGCGCATCGACCTCGGCGCTCTGCCAGATGGCCTCGGTCACCTTGCGGCCGAAGCGCGTGCCCTTGGCCATGGCGCGTGCCTCGCGGGTGTTCTTGACGCGCCGGTTCTCGGTGTAGTCGACGGCCTGGCGGAAGCTGCGCTTGTCGGCTTCCTTGTAGATCTTGGCGCAGCGCGTCTCGTCGCCGCAGCGCACGACGTAGACCATGGCTTCCTTGCCGCTCATGAGCTGGCGCACCACGGTGTCGATCAGTCCCTCGTCGATCAATGCCTGCAGTCGCTGGGGTGCCTTCATGGCCGTGCCTCCAGGAAGGTCCGCAGGCTTTGCGTGTCGATCTGGTAGAGGCCGTCGTGCTTGTGCGCGGCAAAGCCGAGCCGGTGGTTGATGGTGAGCATGGGGGCATTGACTTCGGCGTTGTGGGTCACGGCCAGCGTGACCTCGGGGTGGCGCTCGCGCACGAGCTGCAGCATGGCGGCCTTCACGCCCTTTGCAAGGCCCTTGCCGCGCCACTGGCGCGCGACGGCCGTGAGCCGCTGTTGCAAGCGGTCGGGGAAGCGCTGGTTCCAGGAGGCGTCGCACACCGCGACCACCTCGTCCCCGTCGAGCAGGAGCACGAGAAAGTGCTCGCCCCCGCGGCGGTCCATGTCGGCATACCAGGGCGGGAAGTCCTCCAGGTCGTAGCGCAGCGGCGGCCGTTCGAGGTTGGTGGTGGGCGCGTCGTTCAGCAGCGCGGACAGCGGCGCCATCAGCGCAGCGAGCCGCTCGAAGGGCACGCGGCCCGCGTGCACCTCGGTGCGCAGGCCGTGGGCGGGCGCGAAGCCATCAGCGCGCCAGCGGGCGAGCATCTGCCAGTCGAGCCCGGCCAGGGGCATGCGGTTCTCGACGCTGCGGTGCTTTTCGACGGCGCCGATGGCCTGCAGGAAGGCGTGGCCGTCGGGCAAGTGGGTCTTGATGGTTGCGACGGACTTGCAGTGCATTTCCATCAACGCCAGCAACGCGCGAAGCAGCGTGCTCGCCACGCCGCGGCGCCGGTGCGGGCGCAGCACGCCGCCCCAGGCTTCGAGGAACGGTGCGAACGCCTCGTGCCCGGGCGTGCCTTCGCGGCGGAAGCTCGCGCTCAGGCTGCCGATGAATTCGCCGTGTGCGCCAACGGCGAGCACGCGATGAACGGCATACAGCGGGCCGGGCTGCAGCACGTTGTGCCGGGTGTCGGCATCGGGAGGAACAGGGTCGCCGGGAAAGTCTTCCGCGGCGCGCAGGCGCCAGTAGGCGAGGAAATGGCCCCAGTCGGTTTCGGAAGCGCGCTGGGGATCGAACACGGTGGTCACGGTATGCCGCGCAGGTGCGGCACGGTTTTCAAGCATGGTCGTTGGCCTTGATTCGATAAATGAACGGGGCGCTGCCGGCACGTGCGTGCCGGTAGCGGCGTTTGAATCGGGGCGGTTTGTGGTCGTCGCGGCGGGTGATGGCCGCGCGGGGCAGACCGGCTACGCGGTCGACGCGTGAACGATCAGTTCAGATGAGGCCCGGCAAACCGCACGTTGGTGGGGGCTTGAATTGCAGTGTCTTCCATCGCGCACCTCCGCTTTCTGTGTGGTTGTCGAAGCGACGAATGTAGCGGGCTTGCCGCGTGCTGTGAAGTGCGGTGTGGTTTTGACGCGCGCATCGTGACCGCCCTCGGCCACGGAACGGCCTGACGGCAGGTCAGCCGAAAGCCGCGCGCAGCCTTGCCGCGAGCTGGTGCGCTTCGGCGGTGGTGGCGATGTTGGTGAAGCCCATCAGCAAGCCTGCGTCACGGTGCGCCGCAATGGCGCTGTTCGCCGGCTTGTAATCGGCATGTCAGCCGTTAGCTGGTTGGGCTTTTAGCGCACGCCGAGCCGAACACGGTGACGCTCGCGCCGGTCAAGACCGGCGAGGTGAGTTCGCGCGCTAGGCGACGCGTTCTTCGATCGGTCCCACGCGATCTGGATAGAACGCCAGGTGGTCCTTGATCTGTGCGACCGGCTCGTAGGGCGACTCGTAGGTCCATACCGCATTCACCGAGCGTTCGCCGCCTGCAGGAATGCTGTAGTAGTTGCACTCGCCCTTGTACGGGCAATAGGTCGCGTGTTGCGTACGCTCCAGCAGCGACATCCTGACGTCCTTGCGGGGGATGTAGTGCACCGTTCCGAAATGCGTTTCGCGCAGCGTCAACGCTTCGCGCGTGTCGGCGATGACACGGCCGTCGACCGACACCACCACGCGCAGCGGGTTCGGTGTGATCGTGATCGGATGATCGGGGCCGGGGGTCTTGATGGTGCGTTCCGCGGTAGCGAACATAAGAATGCTCCTTCGGTCAGATCGGGTTGACGCAAGATTCGGCGGATGCGCATCTTGCCGCGATGCGATGGCAGTTTGAAGCCCCTGCACAATTGGCCCGTTCGCAAAGTGGTTAAAGGCCATCGAGCCCATCGGAACCGCTCTGGAAGCCTTTCGACTTCATATTCGGACCTGGATTTGCGAGGTCTCGATGTGCAGGATGCGTGCGGTCACGCTTGTGTGTCGTTCGCGCATCAGTTCTTGACAAAGCGCAGGCCGTATCGTTCGGGTAAATCACTAGTGAAAGACTGAAGTGAAGAAGAACTACAAGCTCGCCATGTTGTTGCTTGCCAGCGTGCTGGCCGCCGGCGTATGGGCTCAGGACTGGCCCGCGAAGCCAGTTCGCGTCATCGTGCCCGCACCTGCAGGCAGTTCGCTCGATCTGATAGCGCGCACGCTGGCCGACCGCCTGCGCGTGATCTGGAAGCAGCCCGTGGTGATCGAGACCAAGGCGGGCGCGGGTGGCCTGATCGGCATGGACACCGTGGCCAAGGCGCCGCACGACGGCTACACGCTGGGCATCGGCTTCAACGGCCCGATCGCCTTCGGCCCTTACATGTATGCGCGCATGCCTTACGTGCCTTCGCGCGACCTGGTGCCCATTGTGCTCACGACCTCGCAGCCCAACGTGCTGGCGGTGCAGGCGAACAACCCCGCGAACACGCTGCCCGAGTTCGTCGAATGGGCGAAGAAGCGGGGCGACAAATTCAGCTATGCGTCGGTGGGCGCGGGCAGTTCGTCGCACCTCACGATGGAGCTGTTTCGCAGCGTGGCGCACATCGAGGCGGTGCATGTGCCTTATGCAGGTTCGCCGCCCGCGGGTCTGTCGCTGGCGGCGGGCGACACGCAGGCGCTGTTCGCGGTGGCGCCCGCGCTGCTGCCGCTGATCCAGGGGCAGCGCGTGAAGCTCATCGCCATCACGAGCGCCACGCGTTCCGAGCGCATGAAAGAACTGCCCACCGTGGCCGAGTCGGGCTATGCCGGTTTCGAGGCGCTGGCCTGGAATGGTTTCTTCGCCGCCAGCGGCACGCCGCTCGAGGTGGTGCGCCGCATCAACGCCGACATCAACGAGGTGCTGCGGGAGCCGGCCGTGCGCGAACTGCTGGCCAACCAGGGGCTGGTGGCGGGCGGCGGCTCGCCCGAGGAGTTCAAGGCCTTCATCGACAGCGAGGGCCGCAAATGGGGTGCGATCATCGCCAAGGTCGGCATTCGCCTCGACCAGTGACATTTATCCTCACGCCACAAGAGAAGATTTCATCAGGAAAAGAACATGGAACAGTTTCCCCGCGACATCTACACGGAACCCGAGCCCGATCCGCACACGCTCGCCAACCTCGGCCCGCTCACGGGCTTGGCGGGCCTCTGGATTGGTACGGCCGGCCACGACGTGAGCCCGAAGGAAGACGGCCCCGAGGCCGAAGCCTTCATCGAGCACGCGGAGTTCCAGCCCATCGATGCACAGACCAACGGGCCGCAGATCTTCTACGGGCTGCGCTACCACCTGCGCATCGCCAAGCCCGACGAGGTGGAGACTTTTCACGACCAGGTCGGCTACTGGCTGTGGGAGCCCGCCACGGGCGCGCTGATCCAGACGCTGTCGATCCCGCGCGGGCTCACGGCCATGGCCACCGGCCACGCGAAGCCCGGCGACCGCAGTTTCAGGCTCGAAGCGGTGCGCGGCGGCGAGACCAACGGCATCGTGGCCAACCCGTTCCTGGAGCATGCGTTCAAGACGCTGCGCTACAGCATCGAGGTGTCGATCCATGACGATGGCAGCTGGTCCTACGAACTCGAGACGGTGCTGAGCGTGCGCGGAAAGCCCGAACCCTTCAGCCACACCGATCGCAACACGATGCGCAAGATCGGGGAGCCCACGCCAAATCCGACTGCGCGTGCCGCGATGGCGAGCGCCGTGGGCTGAGCGGCTATCGCCAGCTGGTCCTGGCTTGCTGCGCGCCGGGCATCAGTCCAGCCGCAGCGACCCCAGCCGCGCGACGATCAGGTCGTGCAGCGTCTGCGCCGCCACCGACAGGCTGCCTTCGCGCCGCTGCACCATGTAGAGCGTGCGCGTGAGGGAAGCCAGGGGCAGTGGCCGCGTCACCAGCGTCTCGCGCTGGAAATGGAACAGTGTGAGGGCAGGCACCACGCTGATGCCCAGACCGGCCTCGACGAGGCCCATCACGGTGGCCAGGTGCTCCACCTCGAACACCGCATTCAACCTTTGCGGATGCAGCGCCGCGTCGAGCGCCTGCCGCACGCTGCTGTTGCGCGCCATCTGGATGAAGGGGTAGGGCGCGATCTTCTTCGCCGTGAGGCGCGGCTCGCGCGCGAGCGGATGGTCGGCGCGGCACACGAGGTGGAAGCGGTCGGTGCAGAGCTTGCGTGCGCGCAGGTCGCCGTCGGCGGTGCCCCCGGCGCCCGATGCGGCGAGCGCGAAGTCGGCCTGGCCGCTGCGCACCAGCGCGATGCAGGCGTCGGACAGCGCGTCGTCCAGGTCGATGCGGATGCCCGGCCAGGCCTGCATGAACTCGGCGAACACCGCGGGCAGCCAGCCGGCCGCGAGCGAGGGCAGGGCGGCCACGCGCACGCGGCCCTTGCGGCGCTCCACGTGGTCGGCAAGGTCGCCCATGGCGCTGCCCATGTCGTCGAGCAGCCGGCGCGCGGAGCCTTCGAACAGCCGGCCCTCGGGCGTGAGCTGCACGCTGCGCGTGTCGCGGTCGAACAGACGCGTGCCGACCGCGTCTTCGAGTGTGCGGATCAGCGCGCTGAACGCGGGCTGCGAAAGGTGGCTGCTCTGCGCCGCGCGCGTGAAGTTGCGGTGCTCGGCCAGCGCGAGAAAGGCGCGCAGCTGCCGCGTGGAGAGGTCGGGCGTCTTTCTCATGTCCTGGATGCCGGTGGCCGGCTTGTTATTTGAAAATCGGATCAATCGATCCGGATTTTCTATTTTACGGATGAGCGGCCGCTGCCTACAGTGCATGGCAATGAACTCCATCGAACCGTCCACGCTGCTGATCGGATGCGCTGCCGGCTTCTCGGGCGACCGCACCGATGCCGCCGGGCCGGTGGTCGACACGCTGATCGCGCGGCTCGCCGCGGGGCCTGCCGGCAGTCGCGCCTTCCTCATCTTCGAGACGCTGGCCGAACGCACGCTGGCGCTGGCGCAGCTGCGCCGTCGCGCCAACCCCGACGCGGGCTACGAGCCGTTGCTCGACGACATGCTGCGGCCCGTGCTCGCGCGCTGCCTGGTGCATGACATTCGCATCGTGAGCAACTTTGGCGCCGCCAATCCGCGTGCCGCCGCCCGGCACATCGCCCGCATGGCGCGCGAACTGGGCGCGAGCGAGCCGCGCATCGCGGTGGTGGAGGGCGACGACCTGTCGGGGCCCGAATATCGCGCGCTGCTGAATGAAGCGCTCGGCGCGCAGATGCAAGGGCTGCGCATGGTCAGCGCCAATGCGTACATCGGCGCGGAACCCATTGCCGGGGCGCTCGACGCTGGCGCGCAGATCGTGGTGTGCGGCCGCGTGGCCGACCCTTCGCTCACTGTCGGGCCGGCCATGTCGCACTTCGGCTGGCGTGCCGACGACTGGGACCGGCTCGGGCGCGCGACCATGGCGGGCCACTTGCTCGAATGCGGCGCGCAGGTGTGCGGCGGTTACTTTGCCGATCCTGACTACAAGGACGTGCCGGGGCTGGAGGCGGTCGGCTTTCCGATCGCCGAGATCGACGCCGATGGCCGCTGCACCATCGGCAAGGCCGACGGCACCGGCGGCCTCGTGAGCGAGGCCACCGTGAAGGAGCAACTGCTCTACGAGGTGCATGACCCGGCCGCCTACCTGACGCCCGACGTGGTCGCGGACATTGCCGATGCCGACGTGCGCGCGCTTCCCGGCGCCGACCGCGTGGCGCTCTCCGGCGTGCGCGGCCACGAACGGCCGGGCCGCTACAAGGTCAATGTCTGCCATGAAGGCGGCTGGTTGGCGGAGGGCGAGATCTCCTATGCGGGGGCACGCGCCGAGGCCCGCGCTCGGCTTGCTGCAGATGTGCTTCGCAAGCGGCTCGACGGACTCGCGCTGCGCGTGGACCTGATCGGCGCGCTGAGCATCCTCGGCGACGACGCCGGCCGCGCGCTGGCGGATACGCCCGATGCGGGCCTGCGCGACGTGCGCCTGCGCGTGGCGGCCACGCATACCGATCGCGCGCAGGCCGAACGGCTGGCGCGCGAGGTGATGGCGCTCTACACCTGCGGCCCGGCCGGCGGCGGCGGCGTGCGCACCGCGCTCACGCCGCGGCTCAACACGCTGTCGTGCCTGCTGCCGCGCGAAACAGTGCCGGTACGCTTCGAATTGCTCGACGCGGAGGCACTGGCATGAACACCCTCGACATGATCGACGTGCCGCTCTATCGCGCTGCCCACGGCCGCACCGGCGACAAGGGCGATCGCTCCAACATCAGCGTGATCGCCTGGCACCCGCAGCTGTATCCCTTGCTGGTCGAACAGATCACGCCCGAGCGCGTGGCCGCGCAGTTCCGCCATCGCGCGCCGTCGCAGGTGCAGCGCTTCGTGCTGCCGAAGCTGCACGCGATGAACTTCGTGCTCGACGCAGTGCTCGACGGCGGCGTCAACGATGCGCTGAACCTCGATGCACATGGCAAGGCGCTGTCCTTCCTGCTGCTCGACATGCCTGTGCGCGTGCCGCGCGCACTCGAGCCCTTGCTGGCCGGACCGTAGCGGCGGCTTCCTTTTTTCTTTGAACCATTCCATCCGGAGACAAAACAATGAAACGATTCCCCCTCACCGTACTGACCACCGCATTGGCCCTGGCGCCGCTGCTGGGCCATGCGCAGGCCTTCCCCGAGAAGCCCATTACCTTCGTCGTGCCGTTCGCGGCCGGTACCGCTACCGACCAGATCGCGCGCGCCATCGGCAACCAGGTCGCGGCCGAGACCAAGCAAGCCGTCATCATCGACAACAAGGCCGGCGCCAGCGGCTTCATCGCCTCGCAGAACGTGGCAAAGGCGCCCGCCGACGGCTACACGGTGCTCATCACTACCAACACCACGCACGCTGCCAACGAGCACCTGTTCAAGAAGCTGCCCTACGACCCGGTGAAAGACTTCGTGCCTGTGGCCGCGCTCGGCAAGGGCGGCCAGATCATGGTGGTGAACCCCTCGTTCCCAGCAAAGAGCGTGGCCGAATTCATCGCGCGTGCGAAGAAGGAGCCGGGCAAGTACAGCTTCGGCAGCGGCAGTTCGTCGAGCCGCATGGCGGGCGAGCTGCTGCAGCAGATGGCCGACATCAGGCTGCTGCACGTGCCCTACAAGAGCAACACGCTCGCCGTGACCGACCTGCTGGGCGGCCAGATCCACATGATGATCACCGACACCGCTACCGGCCTGCCGCAGGTCAAGGCAGGCAAGCTGCGTGCGTTGGGCTTTTCCAGCTCGGTGCGATCGCCGCTCGCGCCCGATGTGCCCACCATTTCCGAGGCCGGCGTGAAGGGCTACGAGATGGGCTACTGGTTCGCGGCCTATGCGCCCGCGAAGACGCCGCCGGCCGTGGTCAAGCGGCTCAATGAGCTGCTGGTGAAGGCCGCGAAGAGCGACGCCGCGAAGACGGCCTTCTACGAGCCGACCGGCACCGAGGTGTACACGACCTCGCCCGAAGAGCTCGCGAAGTTCCAGGCGGCCGAGTCCCAGAAGTGGGGCCGCATCGTGAAGGCGGCCGGCATCGAGGCCGAGTAGACCGCGCGCCGTGGCGGGCATCCGCAGTCTGGGCGCACACAGCTGGCTGGCTCTGTCTGCTACGATCTCGCCACCGGGAATACAGCCTCCCGTTCTGCAAAGTTAGACGGTGTCCCGTCCAAGCGCTGGCGACTCATAACGGAGCTATCTGTGGACACCGCCTTGCCTGACGCACAGCCCGCGCCTTCTGCGCCCATCCAGTCCATTTCATTCGCTGAAGCCTTCCGCTTCTGGCTCAAGCCCGGCTTCATCAGCATTGGCGGACCAGCGGGGCAAATCGCGATCGTGGCCCGGCCTTCTTTCCTCTCCGGCACGCAATGAGTACGCCCCCTTCGTCTCGTTCATTGGGCGGTCTCATGCGCCTGCTGCCCGCCGGCGTCGACCCCGTCGCCATGCCTCTGCTCGCCGCACGAGGTTTGCGCGCCTTCGGCGATGGGTACATGGCCGTGCTGCTGCCGGCCTACCTGCTTTCGAACGGGCTGGGTACGCTGGAGGTCGGCATCCTCAGCACGGCCACGATGCTGGGCTCTGCCTTGGCCACGCTGGCGGTTGGTGCATGGGGCTACCGCTTCGCAGGAGGGAAATTGCTGCGCATTGCCGCCGTGCTGATGGCCGCGACCGGCCTCGGCTTTGCGGGTTTGTCGGCATTCTGGCCGTTGCTGGTCGTCGCGCTCGTCGGCACCCTTAACCCCAGTTCGGGCGATGTGAGCGTCTTCCTACCTCTCGAACACGCCCGGCTGGCCGCAGCGGCGCAAGGCCATGCGCGAACCGCGCTGTTTGCCCGCTACAGCCTCCTGGGTGCGCTGTGTGCCGCGATAGGCGCATTGGCTGCGGCCGTGCCGGATTGGCTGGTTCAACACAGCCGGCTTGCGCGCCTCGACGCGCTGCGCGGAATGTTCCTGGTGTATGCCGCGATCGGGCTCATTGTTTTCTGGCTCTATCGAAACCTGTCGGCCCCTGACGCAGGCAACAACTCAAGCGGCGCACCTGTCGCTCCGGCACCCCTGGGGCCTTCACGCGGCGTGGTGATGCGATTGGCGGCACTCTTCAGCGTCGACGCCTTCGCCGGCGGATTGACGGTCAACGCGTTGATGTCGTTGTGGCTGCTGCAGCGATTCGGTTTCTCGCTGACCCAGGCCGGAGTGTTCTTCTTCTGGACTGGCTTGCTGAGTGCCGCATCGCAGCTCGCGGCTCCTGTGGTTGCACAACGAATAGGGCTGCTCAACACGATGGTCTTCACGCATCTGCCGGCCAACGTCTGCCTTGTGTTGGCTGCGCTGGCGCCCAGCTTGCCGATTGCGCTTGGTTTGCTGATGGTTCGCAGCGCGTTGTCATCGATGGACGTTCCCACCCGGACGGCCTATGTGATGGCCGTGGTGACTCCTGCAGAGCGCAGCGCCGCGGCGAGTTTCACTGCCGTTCCGCGGAGCCTGGCCGCGGCCATCAGTCCGACGCTCAGTGGCGCACTGTTTGCGGCCGGATGGATCTCCTTGCCGCTCATTGCGTGCGGGCTGCTCAAGATTTCCTACGATCTCGCCCTGTGGCGTGCCATGCGGCGGGATCGACTTGAACCAGAAATTGCGAACCAGTGAGAACCGACAACTGCCTTAGGCACTGTGTACCCCAAAGCCCGCCTCACCCGGTGCGATGTCCTCGCGCAGCGTGAGGGCGGGAATCTCGTAGTCGCCTCCGTTCTGCCGGCGGAACGGAATCGGCTCGGCCGTGAACAGCGTGTCGAGCCGCTGGCCCAGCTCTTCGGTGATGCGCGAGTAAGCGGCCTCGTCGACCTTGTGCGTGCGATGCACCACGTAAGGCGGTAGCACGTCGAAGCCGGGGTAGTAGAGGATGCCGTGGTGGATGGGGAACAGCAGGTCGTCCATGGGCCCGTTGATGCCGCGCGGCGCGTAGTGCGAGGCCCAGCCGCCGGTCGTCACCACCAGCATGGCGCGCTTGCCGGTCAGCGTGCCTTCGCCGAAGCGGTCGCCCCAGTGCGTGTCGGAGTGCTCGCCCACGCCGTAGGCGAAGCCATACGCGTAGATGCGCTCGACCCAGCCCTTGAGGATGGCCGGCATCGAGTACCACCACAGCGGAAACTGCAGGATCACCGCGTCGGCCCAGAGCAGCTTTTCCTGCTCGGCGGCGATGTCGGCGGTTTGCGTGCCGGCCTCGAAGGCCTGCAGCGATTCAAGGGAGGGGTCGAAACGCGCGGCGGCATCGCGCGCAGGGAAGTCGTCGGCGTCGAGCGCGGGCTTCCAGCGCATGGCGTACAGGTCCGACACGCGCACGGAGTGGCCGGCGGCCGCGAGGCGTTCGGTCATGAAGCGATGGAGCGCACCGTTGAGCGAGGCGGCTTCGGGATGGGCAAGGACCAGCAGGATGTTCACGGTTTCACAAGGGTTGGAATGAAGATGTCCGCAGGTTAGGCGCCGTAGCGATATATTGGAAATGAATAGTCTGAATTCCAGCAATTAACATGAACAATTTCAGCCGCCTCGATCTCAACCTGCTGGTCACGCTCGACACGCTCCTGGCCGAGCGCAACGTCACGCGCGCGGCCGAGCGCCTGAACCTTTCGCAGCCCTCGGTGAGCGTGCAGCTCGCCAAGCTGCGGGAAGTGTTCGGCGATCCGCTGCTGGTGCCCGCGCAGCGCGGCATGCGGCCCACCGCTCGCGCGGACGAGCTGCGCGAGCCGCTGCGCGAAGCGCTGGAGTCGCTGGGCCGCGCGGTCGCACCCACGGGGCCTTTCGATCCGGCCGAGGCGACCACCACCTGGCGCGTGGCCGCTGCCGACTACGCCGAGTCGGCGATCCTCCTGCCGGCGCTGGCCCGCTTGCGCGCCGAAGCGCCGAACACCCGGCTGGCCGTGGTGGAGGCGGTGCCGTCGCGCATGGCACGGCAGCTGGAGCAGGGGGAGATCGACCTGTTCTTTCACACCAGCGTGGGCGCACCACCGGGGCTGCACCGGCGCGTGCTGTTCCATGAGCGCTATGTGCTGGCCGGGCGGGCAGGGCATCCGCGCCTGAAGCGGCGGCCGACGCTGGCGCAGTTCTGCGCGCTGGAGCACGTGGTGGTCTCGCTCGGCGGCGGCGGCTTCGCCGGGCCGACGGACGAGGCGCTCGCAGGGAAGAGCCTCGCGCGGCGCGTGGTGCTGTCGGTGCCGCACTTCCTTTTCATGATGTCGGTGCTGGCCTCCACCGACATGGTGGCGATGCTGCCCGAGCGGCTGGCGCGCGGCGCGCCCGGGCTGCGGGTGGTGGAAGCGCCGCTCGAGGTGGCCGGCTACGAGATGGCCATGCTCTGGCATGAGCGCCGGCACCGCGACCCTGCGCATAAGTGGCTGCGCGAGCAGATCGTGGCGAGCCTCTGAAGCCCGGCGGGCCTAGAAGGCATCGATGGCCTTCTCGGCGTCGACCTTGCGGTGCAGGGGCAGCCACAGCATGAAGCGGGTGCCGGTGCTGCCGGATTCCCAGCTTACGGTGGCGCCGATGGCAAGTGCGCGCCGCTGCTGGTTGCGCAGCCCGCGGCCGCCACGGCGCAGGGCCTCATCCACGTCGAAGCCCGCGCCGTTGTCTTCGATCGCCACGCACACGCTCTGGTCGAGCGTCGCGGTGCTCACGCAGATGGTGGTGGCCCGCGTGTGGCGCAGCACGTTGGCCACGCATTCCTGCACGATGCGCAGGATGTGCAGCGCGCTTTTCGGTTCCAGCCAGGACAGCACGGGCACGGGCTGCACCTCCCAGCGCAGCGCGACACCCGCGCTCTCGATGCGCGGCGCCAGGCGAAAGCGCAGGGTTGCCAGCAGCAGCAGCAAGTCGGTGTCCACGTTCTCCATGGAGTCGATCACCAGCTTCAGGTCGTCCATGCAGCCCTTGAGCACGTCGGAAACCTCGGCGTCGCTCATGGTGCCGCGCTCCACCGAGCGGATGGCGCTGATCAGCGACGAACCGAGTCCGTCGTGCATGTCCTGCATCAGGCGCCGGCGCTCGGCGCTGAGCATGTGCTGGGTTTCGATGGCGCGCAGCCGCCGGTAGCTTTGCCCCAGCTCGGCTTCGCGGGCCTGCAGGCGCTGGGCCAGGCCCTTGTTCAACCGGCCCACTTCGGCGAACGCGTCGGTGTAGCGCTGGAACAGGATGTACGAAAAGACGAAGAACAGGCCGATGATGGCGTAGGGAGAGGTGTACACGCTCTCCGGGCTGACCAGGTTGTTCTGCAGGAACCCGTCGTAGGAGGTGAAGGCGACGGCGAAGACGGTCCAGCCCGCCACCAGCCGTCCCTCGGGCAGTTGCGCGCGCAACGCCTTGCGCAAATTCACCGCAAAGATCAGCACCGCGACGGGCAGCACCATCAGGTTGAGCAGGGGCGTGAAGAGGTAGAGGCTGACCACCCACGTCGAGGCGTGAGGCAGCGTTGCGACATTGCAGGCCAGCGTCAAGGCCAGCGCCGAGCGGGTCAGCCAGGCCGAAGGCTGCCGATGCAGGCGCTGCAGGAACAGGTGGATCAGGACGATCAGCCAGAGCAGGCTGGCAACGGTGATCCATTCGAACCATTCGTCCGAAATCGGGGTGTAGCTGCCGCCCACGTAGTAGTGAAGCGTTCGCAGGAAGGCGAGCGCGGAGATGGCGAAGAACAGCAGGTAGAGCGATTCGCGCTTCTTGCGCAGCCACACGGCGAACGCGAATGCGCCAACCGCCAGGAAGGCGGCGCTGCCCATGAACGGCAACTGTACCTGCAGCAGTTGGCGCACCTGGTAGCGCCAGCTCAGTGAATCCTCGTCGCCCACCCACACGGTCGAGAATCCGCTGCCGCTGTTGCGCAGGCGGTCGACGCGGATCAGCACGGACGTGGGCGAAGGCGTGTTGGCGGTCGCGTTCAGCGGCAGCAGGAGCGGATGGTTGTAGTCGTTGTGGACGGGGCTGCCATGCGACTGATAGAGCAGAAGGCCGTCGCCGTACACCGCAATGTGGCCCAGGGTCTTCCAGCGCGGGAGATAAAGAAGGCGCGGCTGCGCCGATCGCGCCAGCCCGGCCAGGTCGATGCGGTACCAGTCGGTGACGGTCCGCGCGCCGCTGGAAGACGTGGGCACCAGTTCGCGCGGGGCCGTATGCGGAAGGCTGATTGTCTTCCAGCCGTCGGCCGGCAGCGCGGCGTCTTCCGCACGCTTCGGAGGGGCGGAATAACCCGTGCCGGAAACGGACAGCAGCTCGGCCTTCGTGATGTGGACGACGCCATCGTGCTGCGGCACGGCATCGGCCGCCGATGGTTCGCTGGCGTGCGCACAAGGCAGTACGGCGAGCGGCAAGGCAAGCCACAGCTTGGCGATCCATCGGCTGACTCTCCAACAGCCTTTGCGGGCTGGCCTCATAGATCTAGATCGCTTCTGCCATGGAACTCATTTTTGTGGATGCGCCTGACGAACGTAGGCGCTGTGATGCGGTTCGGCTCCCGCTCCCGCCGGCCGACCGCGAGCCGATTATGTCCTTGGCCCAATTTCCCCGCTCACCCGGGCATCGGCGCGCTCACCCTCAGATCACGGGCACGCTGGTTTCCTTCAGCACCCGCAGCACGAAGTGCGACTTGCTGTGCCGGATGCCGGGGATCTTGTAGAGCTTTTCGCGCAGCAGCCGCTCGTAGTCGCGCGTGTCGCGCACGGCGATGCGGATGTAGTAGTCGTAGTCGCCCGAGACGAGGTAGGCCTCCTGGATCTCCGGAATGGTCGCCAGCGTGCGGCCGAAGTCATACAGGGTCTCGTCGGTGTGGCTTTCGAGCGTGACCTGCACGATCACCGAGTCGTGGTAGCCGAGCTTGGCCGGATCGACGTCGACCGTGTAGCGCTTGATGACGCCCGAGGCCTCGAGCTTCTTGATGCGCGTCCAGCAGCTGGTGGGCGACAGGCCGACCTCGTTGCCGATCTCCTGCAGGGTCTTGCGCGAGTCGAGCAGCAGAACGCGCAGGATGGCAAGGTCGGTCTTGTCGAAAGATCCTTCGTTGTCATTGGTGTTTTGCCGACTGGTTTTCATGAATGGAGCCAAAAAGGCCAAAAGAAAGAAGCATATTTTGCGCTCAAACCGGAAGAATCGACGGCATGCGACTTCTCGACCTACCCCTCACGTCTTCCCTGTCTCTCCACCCGGAAGCGCCAATCCGTATCCGCAACGGCGCCGAAGCCCTGCTCGACACGCTGGTCGAGTGCGGCGTGGACACCATCTTCGGCTACCCCGGCGGCGCGGCGCTGCCGCTGTACGACGCGCTGCACGGCGAGCCGAGGCTGCGCCACGTGCTGGTGCGCCACGAGCAGGCGGCCGTGCATGCGGCCGAAGGCTATGCGCGCAGCACCGGCCGCGTGGGCGTGGTGCTGGTCACCTCGGGGCCGGGCGTGGGCAACACCATCACCGGGCTGCTCGATGCGATGAGCGATTCGGTGCCGGTGCTGTGCATCAGCGGGCAGGTGGCCACCGCCGTCATCGGCACGCAGGCATTCCAGGAGAGCGATGCGCTCGGCATGTCGCGCCCGGTGACCAAGTGGAACCGGCAGGTGCGCTCGGCCGACGACGTGCCCTCGCTGGTGCGGCGCGCGCTGGAAATCGCCACCACCGGCCGCCCGGGACCGGTGCTGCTCGACGTGCCGAAGGACATCCAGCTCGACCGGCTGGGCAGGGCGCCCGAGCCTTCGCCGCTGCGCGCGCTGCGCACGAGCCGCACGGCGCTGCCGCCGAAGGCCATGATGCAGCGCGCGGCCGACCTGCTTTCGACCGCGCGCCGGCCTGTCGTCTATGGCGGCGGCGGGCTGGTCAATTCGGGGCCAGCCGCCTGCGAGGCTTTCGCGCGGCTCGTGAACCTGCTGCACGCGCCGTGCACGCTCACGCTGATGGGGCTGGGCGCGTTCCCCGCATCGGACCCGAAGTTCATCGGCATGCTGGGCATGCACGGCATGCTCGAAGCCAACCTGGCGATGCACGAGGCCGACCTCGTGGTGTGCGTCGGCGCGCGCTTCGACGACCGCGTGACCGGCAAGCTCGACGAGTTCTGTCCGCACGCGCGCAAGATCCACATCGACATCGACCCCGGCAGCATCAACAAGGTGGTGCGCGTGGACGTGCCGATGGTGGGCGACTGCGCGGCGATCCTCGAAAACCTGCTGGCGCTGCTGCCGGCCGAGGGCTTCGCACCAGAGCGTCTGGCGCCGTGGTGGGCGCGCATCGAACGCTGGCGCGCCCAAGACTGCCTGGCCTTCGAGGCGCGCGAGGATTCGATCCTGCCGCAGCAGCTGATGTTGTCGCTGCAGCGGGCCATCGGCGCGGGCGGGCGCGACACCATCGTGTCGACCGACGTGGGGCAGCACCAGATGTGGGCCGCGCAGTACCTTCGCTTCGACAGCCCGCGCCACTGGCTCACCTCCGGTGGCGCCGGGACCATGGGCTACGGGCTGCCCGCGGCCATCGGCGCCCAGATCGGCCACCCCGAGGCGCTGACCGTGTGCGTGAGCGGCGATGCCTCGGTGCTCATGAACATCCAGGAGCTGTCGACGGCGGTGCAGCACCGCGCGCCGGTGAAGCTGGTGCTGTGCAACAACGGCTACATGGGCATGGTGCGGCAATGGCAGGAGCTGAACCACGGCAATCGCCTGAGCCACAGCTGGAACGAGGCGCTGCCCGATTTCGTGGCGCTGGCAAAGGCCTTCGGCTGGGGCGCACGGCGGGTGTCGGACCCGGCCGAACTGGAAGGCGCGCTGGCTGAATGCCTGGCGAGCGAAGGGCCGTTCTTCCTGGACGTGCAAGTGGCGGCGCAGGAGAACTGCTTTCCGATGATGCCGTCGGGGCATGGGCACCACCGGGTGATGCTGGCGAAGGATCGCTGGTACGAGGAGGCGTGAAGACTCTGTTCCCTCTCCCAGAGAGGAGAGGGGGTAGAAGCGGACTCAGCGGCGCGGCGAGATGTTCAGCGTCCTGCAGAACTCGTAGAAAGCTTCGAGTTCGTGCGACTTGTCGAACACCGCATCGACACCCGCGGACAGCGCGCCTTCGCGCACCTCGGAGGTTGCGTAGTTCATGAGGACGACCGTGCGCTGCGCCGGCGACTTGTGCGCCTGCAGGTATTGAGCCACGGCGAGCCCATTGCCCTCGGCCAGGAAGATGTCGATGACGGCCGCGTCCCAGCCTTCGGGATTGTCCTGAAACCAGTCGATGGCGCCGCGCGAAGTGGCGGCGGTC
Source organism: Variovorax sp. 10L421 (assembly GCF_056395365.1). Taxonomy (NCBI): domain Bacteria; kingdom Pseudomonadati; phylum Pseudomonadota; class Betaproteobacteria; order Burkholderiales; family Comamonadaceae; genus Variovorax; species Variovorax sp. 10L421. Next base: position 4,760 of record NZ_JBFTJJ010000037.1, on the reverse strand, counting down.
CCGATCACGTTGCATTCGGAAAATTCCTGCAGTCCGTCGGCCAGTGTGGCGGCGATCAGGGGGTTGTCTTCTATCAGGTAGATGCGGGTCATCGTGCGGGGCCGGAGCTTCTTGTAACGTAACGCTCGGCTTGTCTCGGGCCGAGGCTGGTCATTGTCCGGACTGAAGCCGGAGGGCGAGTCGGACAACGCCGCCACCTGTCGTAGACCGCTGCAGGCTTGCGCTTAGACTGCGCCGGCCCGAACCCCCTTGCACGGAAATTTCATCGACCATGTTCAGAACATTGCTCAAGTCCAAGATCCACCGCGCCACCGTCACCGATTGCGAACTGCACTACGAAGGCTCCTGCGCCATCGACCAGGACCTGCTCGACGCAGCCAACCTGACCGAGAACGAGCAGGTGCACATCTGGAACATCAACAACGGCGAACGCTTCGTGACCTACGCCATTCGCGGCGAGCGCGGCAGCGGCATCATCTCGGTCAACGGCTCGGCCGCGCGCCGGGCCGCCGTCGGCGACCTGCTCATCATTGCGGCCTTCGGCCTTGTGCCCGAAGAGCGCGTGGCCGGGTACCTGCCGAAGCTGGTTTTCGTGGACGGCGCCAACCGCATCAAGGAAGAGCGCGCGCACATTCCGGTGCAGGCCGCCTCCGGCGAGCCCGTGCCGGCCTGAGCGCCTGAGGCTGCCGCAGCCTTTCACGCCTCCTTTCACATCCTCCAGCCGCAGCGCCCTCGTGCAGGCGCTGCCCTGCATCACGCCGGCTGGCTCGTCAACGTCGCGTTCGAATTCGATGCCGCGCACGGTGCCGCGCGGGTGCCGGCCGAACTCGGTGCGGCCACCAGCAAGGGCTGCGTTCACTTCGCCGACTGGCAGGCCTGCGGCGACGACGGCCACGGTCACGACCGGCAACTACATGGCTGCGCGGCAGCGCGTGAAAAAAGACCGGGTGAGAAGCCAGGGCGCTTGCCCGCCCGGCGTCAACGCGACCACACGCCCCCGCGTACGGATGCTCGGCAGGACAAAAGTACCAGGCTTTTCAAAGTCGTCCCGGTACTTATCGCTCATGAGGGAAAGGACATTCCTTCCATGTGCTCGCGCCGCTGGCGCCATCTAATTTGCAAACAAGCAAACGCAGCGTCGAGACAGGTACGCGCCGGCCTTTCGGCGCTCACAAAGGAAGCATATGACCGCGATCACCGGCTCCAACGGCAACGACCTTCTCACCGGCACGGCCGGCAACGACACCATCAACAGCGGCAACGGGGACGACACGGTCAACGGCGGAGCCGGGAGCGATTCGTTGAATGGTGGCGCGGGAGACGACACGCTCGACGGTGGCAGCGGCAGCGACCAGCTCAATGGAGGATCGGGGAACGACACCCTGATCTACAACGTCAGCGAGAACGCCGTGGTCGGCACCAAAGACGTGTACACGGGCGGGGCGGGCGTCGACACGCTCCTGCTCCAGTTCACGCGGGCGCAGTGGCTGGACTCTGCCACCCAGACGCAGATCGCCGCCTATCTGGCCCATCTTGCGGCAGTGACCAATGCCAGGACCGGCGAGGTTTCCAATGGTTCGGCCAGCGATTTCGTTTTCAGCTTCGGGTCGTCCACGCTGACCGTCCAGATGACCGAAGTATTGAGAGTCCTTGTGGACGGGATCGAGCTGAATCCGGCCAACGAAGCGGTAAGGGCGCTCGGCGATGCGGCCGTGACGACCGAAGACGGTCCGGGCGTACAGATCCATGTGCTGCAGAACGATCTTGTCCCTGACCTGGTCAGGAGCTTGACGCTGGCCTCGGCGCCGGCCCACGGAACGGCCACACTCGTTCAGCCGGCGATGGGCGATCCATCGACCTGGTATTTCCAGTACCAGCCCCATGCGGCCGATTTCCAGTACCTGGCAGCGGGCGAGACCGCAACCGACACCTTCAGCTACCAGGTGACGGACGCCGATGGTGGGACGGGACTGGCCACGGCGACCATCACCATCACCGGCACCAACGATGGCCCGGTGATCACAGCCCAGGACCTGGTGGGTGCGGTGAGCGAGCAGATCGCGCCGTCGGGCACGCTGAGCGACAGCGGTGTCATCGGCTTCAGCGACCTGGACCTGAGCGACGTGCACCTGGTGAGCGCCACCGGCACGCCGGTCGGCAGCGTGCTGGGGAGCCTGACGGCGGTCAAGAACGTCGACACCACGGGGACCGGCACGGGCGGCCAGCTCACCTGGACCTACACCGTGGACGCCTCGGCTGTCGAGTACCTGGCCGCGGGCCAGACCCGGGTCGAGAGCTTCACCATCACAGTGAACGACCAGCACGGCGGCATCGTCACCCGGCAGATTGACGTGACCATCACCGGCACCAACGACGCGCCGACGATCGGCACGGCCGATGCCGCTGCGGCGGTGACCGAGGATGCGGCGACGCCGACCCTGAGCGACAGCGGCACGATCACCTTCGACGACGTGGACCTGAGCGATGCGCACAGCGTCAGCGTGGCGGCCGGTTCAGGCAACACGCTGGGCGGGGTGTTGACGGCCGGCGTCAGCGATGCGGCCACGGGCGCGGGTGACGGCACGGTGAGCTGGAACTACAGCGTTGCCAACGCGGCCACGCAATATCTGGCCCAGGGCCAGACTGTGACGGAAACCTTCACCGTCACCATCAACGATGGTCACGGCGGCACGGTCAATCAGCAGATCACCGTGACGGTGACCGGGACCAATGACGTGCCGGTGATTGGTGGTGTGGCCAGCGGGGCGGTGACCGAGGATGCCTCGACGCCGAACCTGAGCACCAGCGGCGCGCTGACGATTGCCGATGTCGACCAGGGGCAGTCCAGCTTCGCAGCCCAGGCTGGCACGGCCGGCAGCCATGGTTACGGCAGTTTCACGCTAGCGGCGAATGGCAGCTGGACCTACACGGCCAACAATGGCCAGGCGGCAATCCAACAGCTTGGCGCAGGTCAAACGATCAGCGACAGCTTCACTGCAGTCTCGTCCGACGGGACCGCCAGTCAGGTGGTGACGGTGACGATCACCGGGACCAATGACGTGCCGCTGATCGGTGGCGTCGCCAGCGGCGCGGTGACCGAGGATGCCTCGATGCCGAACCTGAGCACCAGCGGCGCGCTGACGATTGCCGATGTCGACCAGGGTCAGTCGAACTTTACGCCCCAGGCCGGCACCGGCGGCAGCAACGGCTACGGTAACTTCACGCTCGCGGCCGATGGCAGTTGGAGCTTCACGGCCGACAACAGCCAGGTGGCGATCCAACAACTGGGTGCAGGGGAGTCGATCAGTGACAGCTTCACTGCAGTCTCGTCCGACGGAACGGCCAGTCAAGTGGTGACCGTGACGATCACCGGGACCAACGACGTGCCGGTGATCGGTGGCGTCGCCAGCGGCGCGGTGACCGAGGATGGCTCGGCTCCGAACCTGAGCACCGGTGGTGCGCTGATGATTGTCGATGTGGATGCGGGCCAGTCCAGCTTCGCAGCCCAGGCTAGCACCGCCGGCAGCAACGGCTATGGCAGCTTCACGCTCGCGGCCGATGGCAGCTGGACCTACACGGCCGACAACAGCCAGGCGGCGATCCAGCAGTTGGCTGCAGGTCAATCGATCAGCGACAGCTTCACCGCGGTGTCGTCGGATGGGACCGCCAGCCAGGTGGTGACGGTGAGCATCACTGGCACCAATGACGTGCCGGTGATCGGTGGGGTGGTCAGTGGCGCGGTGACCGAGGATGCCTCGACGCCGAACCTGAGCACCAGTGGTGCGCTGACGATTGCCGACGTGGATGCGGGCCAGTCGAACTTCGCGCCCCAAGCGAGCACGGCCGGCAGCAATGGCTACGGCAGCTTCGCATTGGCAGCCGACGGCAACTGGACCTACACGGCTGACAACAGCCAAGCGGCGATCCAACAGCTTGGTGCAGGTCAGTCGATCAGCGACAGCTTTACTGCAGTCTCGTCAGATGGGACGGCCAACCAGGTGGTGACGGTGACGATCACCGGCACCAATGACGTACCGACGATTGGTGGTGTGGCCAGCGCTACAGTGCAAGAGGACGTTGCGGTGTCCGGTGGCAGTCTCGCGGCCAGCGGCGCGCTGACGATTGCCGACATGGATGCAGGCCAGTCGAACTTCGTGCCACAGGCGAGCACCGGCGGCAGCAACGGCTACGGAAGCTTCGCATTGGCAGCCGACGGCAACTGGACTTACACGGCCGACAATGGCCAAGCGGCGATCCAACAGCTGGGCGCCGGTGAATCGATCAGCGACAGCTTCACTGCAGTCTCGTCCGACGGCACGGCGAGCCAACTCGTGACGGTAACGATCACCGGGACCAACGACGTGCCGGTGATCGGCGGCGTCGCCAGCGGTGCGGTGACCGAGGATGCCTCGATGCCGAACCTCAGCACCGGCGGTGCGCTGACGATTGCCGATGTCGACCAGGGCCAATCCAACTTCACGCCTCAGACCGGCACCGGCGGCAGCAACGGCTATGGCAGCTTCACGCTCGCGGCCGATGGCAGTTGGAGCTTCACGGGCGACAACAGCCAGGTGGCGATCCAACAACTGGGTGCAGGGGAGTCGATCAGTGACAGCTTCACTGCAGTCTCGTCCGACGGCACGGCGAGCCAACTCGTGACGGTAACGATCACCGGGACCAACGACGTGCCGGTGATCGGCGGCGTCGCCAGCGGTGCGGTGACCGAGGATGCCTCGATGCCGAACCTCAGCACCAGCACC
>NZ_JBFTJJ010000036.1:0-40585 GCF_056395365.1 Variovorax sp. 10L421 | reverse complement strand
GCGACGTTCTTGCCGTTGGCGGTCGAGGGGAACAGGATGTGGCTGTAGTTGCCGGCAATGGTCAGCACCTGGGCGGCGACGTTCTCGGCCAGGTTCTCGGCCAGGCTGGGGCTGTCGGCCACGATGACCTTGGCCACGCCCGCGATCTGCGCGGCGGCCTTGCCGGCTTCGGCAGCGTTGGCGCCGGCCACGAGTACGTGGACGTCGCCGCCGCAGGCCAGCGCCGCGGTCACGGTGTTGAGGGTCGCGGGCTTGACGCTCGCGTGGTCGTGTTCGGCAATAACAAGTGCGGTCATGTTCAGATCACCTTCGCTTCGTTCTTCAGTTTGTCCACCAGCGTTGCAACATCGGGCACCTTGATGCCGGCGCCGCGCTTCGGAGGTTCCGAGACCTTCAGGGTCTTCAGGCGCGGCTTGACATCCACGCCCAGGTCCTCGGGCTTGAAGGTGTCCAGCGGCTTCTTCTTGGCCTTCATGATGTTGGGCAGCGTCACGTAGCGCGGCTCGTTCAGGCGCAGGTCGGTGGTGATGACAGCCGGCAGCGTGAGAGCAACAGTCTCCAGGCCGCCGTCGACTTCGCGCGTCACGGTCGCCTTGTCGCCAGCGACTTCGACCTTGGAGGCGAAGGTGGCTTGGGGAAGATCAGCCAGGGCTGCCAGCATCTGGCCGGTCTGGTTGGCGTCGTCGTCGATGGCCTGCTTGCCGAGGATGATGAGAGACGGTTGTTCCTTGTCGACCAGCGCCTTGAGCAGCTTGGCCACGGCCAGGGGCTGCAGTTCTTCAGTCGTCTCCACCAGGATGCCGCGGTCGGCGCCGATGGCCATGGCGGTGCGCAGGGTTTCCTGGCACTTGGCGTCACCGCAGGAGACGGCGATGACTTCGGTGACCACGCCCTTTTCCTTCAGGCGAACCGCTTCTTCCACCGCGATCTCGTCGAAGGGGTTCATGCTCATCTTGACGTTGGCAATGTCCACTCCGGTGCCGTCGCTCTTCACGCGCACCTTGACGTTGTAATCGACGACCCGTTTGACAGGTACGAGAACCTTCATGGCTGTTCCTCTTGAATGACAAAGAAATGGATTACTCGAGCTTGGCGCCCGACTGCTTGATCAGCCGCTCCCACACCGGGCGTTCCTGCTTCCAGGCTGCGGCGAAGAGCTCGGGCGAGCTGTCCTTGATCTCGAAGCCCATGGCCGCCACGCGCTCGCGCACGTCGGGTTGCTGCGTGGCCTTGCGCACTTCCTGCGCGATGCGTTCGACGATGGGCTTGGGCGTCTTCGCGGGCACTGCGATGGCGAGCCAGCCGGTCACGCGGTAGGCCTCGTCCTTCAGGCCCTGCTCGGCGAGCGTGGGCACGTCGGGCAGGGTGCTCATGCGGCGTTCGCCGCTCACGCCGATGGCGCGGATCTTCCCGGAATCGATGTGCGGCTTGGCCACCAGCGCGCTGGCGTAGGCCATCTGGATCTGGCCGCCGATCAGGTCCTGCATCATCGGCGCCTCGCCCTTGTAGGCGACGTGGCTCATGTCCGACTGCGTCGCCAGGCTCATGTGCGCGCCGGCCAGGTGCGGATAAGCGCCCACGCCGTACGAGCCGTAGGCCACCTTGCCCTTGTTGGCGACGACGTACTTCAGCAGCTCCGGCCCGGTCTTCGCCGGCACGCTGGGGTGCACCACCAGCACCAGCGGCGCCATCGCGATCTGGTAGACCAGCGTGAGGTCGCGCTGCGTGTCGTAGGGCAGCTTCTCGTAGAGGAACTCGTTGGTCATGAGCGAATTGCTCAGGCCCAGCACGATGGTGTAGCCGTCGGGCGCCGACTTGGCGACCGCGTCGGTGCCGATGATGCCGGCCGCGCCGGGCTTGTTGTCGATGATGATGGGCTGGCCCAGGCCGGCCGACATCTTCTGGCCCAGCACGCGCGCCAGCACGTCGGTGGCGCCACCCGCGGCGAAGGGCACGACCATGCGGATCGGCTTGTTCGGGTAGGCGTTTTGCGCCTGTGCCTGCATGCACAGCGCGGCGACGGAAGCAGTGGCGCACAGCAGCAGCGCGCGCTGGGTCGGAAGGCGGAAGGTCATGGCTTGTCTCTGTCTATGGTTTCTGAAAAAGATCATTGCGCCGCGATGCGCGTCTTGAAGGGCAGCGGCTCCAGCGCCTTCTGCAGCCGTTCCTGCAGCGGCGCGGCGAGCGAGCCTGCCGCGGCGCTGTCGATCTGCACGCGTACGAGGCTCTCGCCTTCAGTCTTCACGACGGGCAGCGCGGCCTCTGGCACGCCGAGTTCGGCGCAGGCTTCGGCGACGGCCGCGTTCACCACCTGCAGCGCGGCCATCGCGCGCAATTCGGGCTTGTAGATCTTGCCGACGTTGGTCATCGGCATGGCCCCGATCACCGACACCCACTTGGGCCGCGCCGGCGCCTCGTCGACGCGCGCGGTGGTGAAGGCCAGCAGCTCTTCTTCCGTTGCCGATGCACCCGGCACCAGGGTCGCGAAGATCACGGGCAGTTCGCCCGCATAGGCATCAGGCGCGCCCACCGCGGCGCACAGCTGCACAGCCGGGTGCGCACCCAGCGCGTCTTCGATGGTCTTGGGGTCGATGTTGTGGCCGCTGCGGATGATCAGGTCCTTCGAGCGGCCCGTGAGGTTGAGCCGCTCCTGGCTGTCGATCCAGCCCAGGTCGCCGGTGGCGAGCCAGCCGTCGGTCGTGAAGGCCTTGGCATTGTCGGCCGGGTCCACGAAGCCCGAGAACAGGTTCGGCGACTTGAACAGCACCATGCCGATTTCGCCCGGCGCCACCTCGTGGTCGCTGGCATTGCCGTTCTCGTCGAGCGCCACCACGCGCATCTGCATGTACGGCAGCCGAAAGCCCACGCAGCCCGCGGGCCCGTCCACACCCGGCGGCGTGATGGTCGAGATGCCGGCCATCTCCGTCATGCCCAGGCTCTCGTGCACGTGCAGGCCGAACAGGCGCTCGAAGCGCGCGGCCAGCTCGGGCGCAAGCACTGCGGCGCCGGTGCGGCAGTAGGTGATGGATGAAATGTCCGCGCCGTCCAGCGGCACGTTGGCCAGCGCCGCGAGCACGGTGGGCACGGCCGACAGCGAGGTCGGGCGGTACTTCTCCACCAGCTTCCAGTAGTTGGCCAGCACCTCCTTGTTGCGCAGCAGCGAGGGCGTGGGAATGATCACCTCCACGCCCGCCGACAGCGCCGACAGCGAGGCCGGCAGCACGCCCGCCACATGGAACAGCGGATAGCCGTTGATGGAGATGCCGTTCTCGTTCATGCCCGCGACCTGCACGCTGGCCCAGGCGGTGAACACCTGCGCGCCGTGGCTGTGGCGCGCGAGCTTCGGCGCGCCCGTGGTGCCGCCGGTGTGGAAGTACGCAGCGATGTCGGTGGGTGCGATGTCGCGCCCGCTCACGAGCCGATCAGATGGTTGTGCCGCACGCAGCACATCGAACTCTGCCACGCTCGGCAGCGCGGTCGCGCTGTCCGATCCTGCTCCAGGCAGCGTGCCGGCCGTGCCCGGCACCTCGTCGTGCGGCGCCACGCGCAGCACGGTGGTCAGCGTGGGCACCTGGCCGCGCAGGCGCATGGCCTTCGACCACATGCCCGATTCGGCGTCCGAGCCGTAGGCGATCAGCACCTTGGCGCGGCCGGCGGTCATCAGCGCGACCAGCTTCTCGTCGGTCAGCAGCGGGTTCAGCGGCTGCACGATGCCGGCCGCCTCTCCGCCCCACAGCGCGAGGTGGTACTCAAGGCAACCGGGCAAAAGCACCGCGACCGCGTCGTCGGGCCCGACGCCCAGCGCGTGCAGCATGTTCGCGGTCTGGTGGATGCGCGCGAGCAGTTCGGCGTACGACCAGCGGATCGGCTCGTCGGCCGGGTTGCCGGTGCGCAGGAAGGTCAGCGCGGTCTTGCCGCCGAAGGCAAGGCCCGCGTTGCGGAAGATCTCGTAGGTGCTGCGCACCGTGAGCGCCTGTTCCAGCGGTGTCTCTTCGAGCCGGTGGATGTCCGCCAGGCTGCGGACGGGAAATGCGGGGCGGAACGGCGCGCCGACCGGCGTCTTGTGGTTCTTGTTTTCGTTGTTTGTCATGTCTGTCTCCTTGATGCCGGTCGTCGGCCGCCTGCCGTTTTACTGGGCCGTGATGTGGTTGTCGCGAATGACCTTGCCCCAGCGTTCGAAATCCTCGCGCATGCGCGCGCCGGTCTGCTCGGGCGTGCGGTAGGCCGCGAAGGAGCCGACGCCCTGGAGCCTGTCCTGCACTTCCTTGTCGGCCAGCGCCGCCTTCAGTTCGGCACTCATGCGGTCAACCACGTCCTTGGGCGTGCCGGCGGGCGCCAGCAGGCCGCCCCACGAGGTCGCATCGAAGCCCGGGAAGCCCTGCTCGGCCACCGTCTTCACGTCGGGCAGCAGGCTCACGCGCTGCCCGGAGCCGACCGCGATGGCGCGCAGCTTGCCGGATCGGATGTGCGGCAGCACGCCCACGAGATCCGAGAACATCGCGGGCACCTGGCCGCCGATCAGGTCGGTCACGGCCGGTGCGCTGCCGCGGTAGGGCACGTGCTGCATGTCGAACTTGCCGATGGTCTTGACCTGTTCGGTCGTCAGGTGGCCGAAGCTGCCGGCACCGGCCGTCGTGTAGTTGAGCTTGCCGCCTTCGGCCTTGGCCTTCGCGATCAGGCTCTGCAGGCTGTTCACCTCGGGCAGCGACTTGGGGTTGACCACCAGCACGATCGGCAGGTCGTACACCGAGCCCACGGGCGTGAAGTTCTTGAAGATGTCGTAGCCGGTCGGGCCGTACAGGTGCGCGGCCAGCAGCGTGGGCGTGGCCAGCATCACGAAGGTGTAGCCGTCGGGCGCGGCGCGGGCCGCGGCGGCGGCGCCCACGGTGCCCGAGGCGCCGCTGCGGTTGTCGATCACGATGTTCTGCTTGAGCGCGGCCGACATCTTCTGCGCCACGATGCGCGAGGCCACGTCGGTCGGGCCACCGGGCGGGAAGGGCACGATCAGCGTGATCGGCTTGGCTGGCCAGGCCTGTGCGAAGGCGCTGCCAGCGATGAGCGGCAGGGCGAGTGCGAGAAGGGCGCGGCGAACGGGACTGCGAAGGGAAGAAAGGGATGCCATTGGGTCTTGTCTACTTTGGAAATTCGGACACCTGTCTTCTTCAGACGACGCCACTCGTTTTCAGCGCCGCCAGCTTGTCATCCGACAGGCCGAGCAGCGACTGCAGCACGTCGTGCGTGCCTTCGCCCAGGGTGGGCGGCGCGCTGCGCACGGGCAGGCGCTCGCCGTCGAAACGGTAGGGCGGCGCCAGCACGTTGACCGTGCCGGCCACCGGATGCGGCTGCGTGGTGACGAGGCCGGCGTCGGTGGCGCGCTTCGATTGCAGCGCCTCCAGCAGGCCCAGCACCTCGCCGCATGGAATGCCCGAGGCCGTGAGCCTGGCGAGCAGGTCGGCGCGCTGGCGCTTCGCCAGTTCGGCATGCAACTCGGGCAGCAATACCGCGCGGTTCGCGGAGCGCAGGATGTTGGTCTTGAAGCGCTCGTCGGCCGCGAGGTCGGGCCGCTCGATCACCTCGGTGCAGAAGCGGGCGAACTGCGCGTTGTTGCCCACGGTGATGACGAGCGGGCCGTCGGCTGCATCGAACACGCCGTACGGCACGATCGACGGATGCGAGTTGCCGTAGCGCGGCGGGTCTTCGCCCATCAGCAGCGCTTCGAGGCCGTAGTAGGCGGTGATCATCAGGCCGCAGTCGAACAGCGCCATCTCGACGTGCCGCCCCTTGCCGGTCTTCTCGCGCTGGTAGAGCGCGGCCAGGATGGCCTGCGCCGAGTACATGCCGGTGAACAGGTCGACCGCGGCCACGCCGAACTTCAGCGGCGGTTGGTTCGCTTCGCCATTGAGCGCCATCAGCCCGGCCTCGCCTTGAACGACGAGGTCGTAGCCCGGCCGCGCGGCCTCGGGCCCGGTGCGGTCGTAGCCCGAGATCGAGCAGTAGATGAGACCCGGCTGCTCCTTGCTCAACTGCTCGTAGCCGAGGCCCAGCTTGTCGATGCCGCCGAACTTGAAGTTCTGGATCACCACGTCGCACTGCTTCGCGAGATCGCGCGCGAGCTGCTGGCCTTCGGGCGTCTGCAGGTCGAGCGTGACCGAGCGCTTGTTGCGGTTCACGCTGTTGAAGTAGGCCGTCTCGGTCTTGCCGACGCGCAGGCCCCAGTCGCGCGTGTCGTCGCCGCGGCCCGGGTGCTCGACCTTGATGACCTCGGCGCCCATGTCGGCCAGCACCATGCCGCACCAGGGCCCCGCGAGGATGCGGGACAGATCGAGGACGCGCACGCCGGCCAGCGGCAGCGAGGAATTCAGCGAGGACATGGCAACTCCGGAAAGATTGAAAACCCCTGCACCCGCGCGCGAGGGCCTGGAGGAATGGGCACGGCGCGCGTCAGGACGCGGCCTGCTTGCGGCGGCGCAGCGCGACGAAATCGGCGCTGCGCTTGCCGAGGAACGCACCGATGCCTTCGGCCGATTCGGCATCGCCTTGCGACTCGACCATGAAAACGGCCTCGGCGTCGAGCTGCTCTTCGAGCGTGGCGTGGTGCGCCTGGCGGCACAGCGTCTTGATGCGTGCGCTCGCGCGCTGCGGACCGGTCGCGACCTTGGCCGCGAGCGCGATGGCCTCGGCCAGCGCGGCGCCCTTGTCGGTGAGGCGGTTGACCGCGCCCAGCGCATGCAGGCGCTCGGCCGGCATGCGCTCGCCGGTCAGGCACATCTCGGTCAGCACCTGGCGCGAGACGAACTCGGCCAGGAAGGCCGTGGCCCCACCGTCCGGCGTGAGGCCGACCTTCACGTAGGCGACTGTGTAGAACGCATCGCGCGCCGATACCAGCATGTCGCAGGCCAGCGCCATCGACAGGCCCGCGCCGGCCGCGCCGCCTTCCACGGCCGCGATCACTGGCTTGCTGCAGTCGCGCAGTGCGCGGATCAGGTTGTTGAGGCCTTCGAGAATCTCGCGGCGCTCGGCCGTCGGCAGCTCGCGCCGCTTGGCCAGCAGGTTCAGGTCACCGCCGGAGCAGAAGAAATCGCCCGCGCCGGTGAAGACGATGGCGCCGACCTCGGGGTCGTCCTGCGCATCGGCGAGCGCGGCCGAGAGTTCGGCATACAGCGTCGGCGTGATCGCGTTGCGCGCGGCGGGGTTGCTGTTGGTCAGGATGCGGACGGCGCCTTCCTGCGAGATCAACACGGTCTTGCCGCTCATGCCGCCAGCTCCTTGCCGAGCGCGATGTAGCGCTGCAAGTGGTGATCTTCGTCGCCCAGTTGGTGGTCGATCATCACGAGGCGCTTGGCGTAGTGGGGCAGCGGCAGCTCCCACGTCATGCCGATGCCGCCATGCATCTGGATGCTTTCTTCCGCCACCAGCGCACCGATGCGGCCGATGCTGAACTTGGCGGCCGAGAGCGCGCGCTCGCGCGCCACGCGGTCCGTGCCGTCGATGGCGGCCGCGGCGTTGATCACGGCCGAGCGGGCCTGTTCGATCTCGAGCAGCAGGTCGGCCATGCGGTGCTGCAGCGCCTGGAAGCTGCCGATGAGTGTGCCGAACTGCTTGCGCGTGCGCAGGTATTCCAGCGTGGCGGCCTTGGCGGCTTCCATCGCGCCCAGCGCTTCGGCGCACAGCGCGAGCACGCCGCGGCCGATGGCGCGTTCCAGCGTGGCGTGGCCCTGGCCTTCGGCGCCGAGCAGCGCGTCGGCGCCCAGCTTGACGCCGTCGAACGCGAGCTCGGCGACCCGGCCGCCGTCGATCGAGGGGCAGCCGCGCACCGCGAGGCCCGCGGTCTTGGCGGGCACGAGGAACAGCGAGATGCCGGTTTCGTCGTCCACGTTGCCCGAGGTGCGCGCGGAAACCAGGAACAGGTCGGCCTCCTCGCCCTGCGGCACCACGGCCTTGGCGCCGTGCAGCACCCAGCTATCGCCGCTGCGTTCGGCCCTGGTCTGCACGCGCGTGCGCTCGTAGTGCGTATCGGCTTCGTCGTGCGCGAAGGCCGCGACGGTCACGCCGTTGATGATGTCGCCGAGCTTCTTTTTCTGCGCGTCGCTGCCGGCGGCGCTGATCGCCTCGCCGACCATCACCGCGCCCAGCAGCGGCTCGACCACGAGGCCGCGGCCCAGCGCCTCGAAGACCACCGCGATGTCGAAGCCGCCGCCACCGAAGCCGCCATCGGCCTCGCCGAACAGCGCGCCGATCACGCCGAGCTCGGCGAACTGCTGGAAGATTTCCTTGCTGAACCCGTGCTGCGACTTCGCGATGCGGTCGCGCGCATCGAAGGCGTACTGCTCGGCGATGAAGCGGTTCAGGCTGTCGGCGAGCATGCGCCGGTCTTCGGTGTGTTCGAAGTTCATGTGCGTCTCTCCTTTACAGCCCGAGGATCATCTTGGAGATGATGTTCTTCTGGATTTCATTCGAGCCGCCGAAGATCGACAGCTTGCGGTTGTTGAAGTAGCGCGATGCGGCTGCCTTCGCATAGGCCGGGCCGAAGGTCTCGCCGTCGAAGCCGTCGTGCAGCGCTTCCTCGATGAAGGGCCGGCCGTAGACGCCCATCGCGCGGCGCGCGAGCGACGAGATCTCCTGGCGGATCTCGGTGCCGCGGATCTTGAGCATCGAGCTTTCCGCACCCGGCACACCGCCGCCGGCCACCGCCGCGATCACGCGCAGGTTGGTGGTCTTCATGTTCTCCAGGTCGATCTCGACGCGTGCCATGCGTGCCGCGAACGCAGGGTCTTCGTTCAATGGCTTGCCGTTCTTCGTTTGCGTCGCGGCGATGCCCTTGAGCTGCTCCAGCGCGGCCACCGAGAAGCCCACGCCCGCGATGTTGGTGCGCTCGTACGTCAGCAGGTACTTGGCGCAGGTCCAGCCCTTGTTCTCTTCGCCGACCAGGTTCTCGGCCGGCACGCGCACGTCGGAGAAGAACACCTCGTTCACTTCATGCTCGCCGTCGAGCGTGATGATCGGGCGCATTTCCACGCCGGGCGAAGTCATGTCGATCAGCAGGAAGCTGATGCCTTCCTGCTTCTTCGCCTCGCGGTTCGTGCGCACCAGGCAGAAGATCATGTTGGCGTGCTGGCCCAGCGTGGTCCAGGTCTTCTGGCCGTTCACGATGAAGTGGTCGCCCTGCGCGTCGATGCCGCGCACGGCCGAGGTCTTCACGGCGGCGAGGTCGGAGCCCGCGCCGGGTTCCGAGTAGCCCTGGCACCACCAGTCGTCGCCGTTCAGGATGCGCGGCAGCCAGCGGCGCTTCTGCGCCTCGTTGCCGTACTTGATGAGCACCGGACCCAGCATGTTCACGCCGAAGGGCACGATGCGCGGCGCAAAAGCCAGCGCGCATTCGTGCTCGAAGATGAATTTCTCGACCGCCGTCCAGCCGGGGCCGCCGTACTGCTCGGGCCAGTGGTTGGCGAGCCAGCCGCGCGCGTTGAGGATGGCGTGCCATTCCTCCATGTCGGCCTTCTCGAGGATCTTGCCGCTGCGCACTTTCTCGGACAGCCGCACCGGCAGCTTGGCGGCCAGGAAGGCGTGCACTTCGGTGCGGAAGGCTTCTTCTTCGGAGGTGAAGTTCAGGTCCATCGCGGGCTCCTCAATAAATCTCGAACAGGCCGGCAGCGCCCATGCCACCGGCGATGCACATCGTGACCACGGCGTATTTGGCGCCGCGGCGCTTGCCTTCGATGAGCACATGGCCCGTGAGGCGGGCGCCGGTCATGCCGAAAGGATGGCCGATGGAGATCGCGCCGCCGTTCACGTTCAGGCGCTCCGACGGAATGCCCAGCCTGTCCTGGCAGTAGATCGACTGCGAGGCGAAGGCTTCGTTGAGTTCCCACAGGCCGATGTCCTCGACCTTCAGGCCGTGGCGCGCGAGCAGCTTGGGCACCGCGAAGACCGGGCCGATGCCCATCTCGTCGGGCTCGCAGCCCGCCAGCGCGAGGCCGCGGAAGGCGCCCAGCGGCTTGATGTTGGCGCGCTCCGCGTCCCTGGCCTCCATCAGCACGCAGGCCGATGCGCCGTCGGACAGCTGCGAGGCGTTGCCGGCGGTGATGAACTTGTCCTCGCCCATCACCGGCTTCAGCTTGGCGAGCGCTTCGTAGGTGGTGCCGCGGCGGTTGCAGTTGTCCTCGGTGGCGGTGACTTCGCGATAAGTGACTTCCTTGGTCTCCTTGTCGGTCACGGCCATCGTGGTGGTGCAGGCCACGATCTCGTCCTTGTAGCGGCCGGCCAGTTGCGCCTCTTCGGTCTTGCGCTGGCTCTCGGCGGAGAAGCGGTCCTGCGCTTCGCGGCTGATGTTGTAGCGCTTGGCGACGATGTCGGCCGTGTCGATCATGGCCATGTAGAGATCGGGCTTGTGCTCGACGATCCACGGGTCCAGGCTGAGGTCGCCACCGTCGCCGGGGCTGCGGCCGCGGATCTGCGAGATGCTCTCCACGCCGCCCGCGATCATGGCCGGCGCGCCGTCCACGACGATGCGGCCGGCGGCCATCGCGATGGCCTGAAGGCCCGAGGCGCAGAAGCGGTTCACCGTGGTGCCGGCGATGCTGATGGGCAGGCCCGAGCGGATGATGCTCTGGCGCGCGATGTTGCGGCCGGTGGTGCCCTCGGGATAGCCGCAGCCGAGGATCGCGTCCTCGATCAGCGCCGGGTCCAGGCCCGAGCGCTCGACCGCGGCCTTCACCGCGAAGGAGGCCAGCGTGGCGCCGGGGGTGATGTTGAATTCGCCGCGATGCGCCTTGGTGAGAGGGGTGCGGGCGGTGGAAACGATGACGGCTTCACGCATGGAAATGGCTCCTGTACGGCGGACGGTGTGGATTACTCGGATTGATTGAGGCTCGCGAAATCGGCACCGCGTTCGACCAGCTCCACCAGCAGTGGCGACGGCTTCCAGAAGAGCGGGTCATCCTTCGCGAACTCGCGGATGTCGGCCAGCACCTTCGGCAGGCCCACGGTGTCGGCGTACTTCATCGGGCCGCCGCGATGGCGCGGGAAGCCGTAGCCGTAGAGGAAGGTCACGTCCACGTCGAGCGGGCGCAGCGCGATGCGCTGGAGCACGACGTTGGCGCCTTCGTTGATCATCGCGGCCATGTAGCGGCGCATGATTTCTTCCTCGGTGAACTGGCGCGGCGTGATGCCCGCGCGCACGCGTTCGGCGTCGATGATGGCCAGCACCTCCGGATCGGGCACGCCGGTGCGCGCGCCTTCGGGGTACAGGTAGTAGCCGCGCTGCGTCTTCTGGCCGAACCAGCCGCGCTCGCAGATGCGGTCGGCCACCTGCACGTAGCGCGCCTGCGGGTCGCGCGTGGCGGCCTTGCGCTTGCGCGTGGCCCAGCCAATGTCGCCGCCCGCGAGGTCGGACACCTGGAACGGGCCCATCGGGTAGCCGAAGTTGCGAACGGCCGCGTCGATCTCGTAGGGCGAGGCGCCGTCTTCCATCATGTGGTCGGCGGCCTGGCGGTACACCGCAAGAATGCGGTTGCCGATGAAGCCATCGCACACGCCCGCGCGCACGGGCACTTTCTTCAGCTTCTTCGCAAGCTCGAAACCGGTGGCGACCACGTCGGCGCTCACTTTGGCAGGCACCACGATCTCGAGCAGCTTCATGATGTTGGCGGGCGAGAAGAAGTGCAGGCCCACCACGTCCTGCGGCCGCGAGATGCTGTCGGCGATTTCGTCGATGTCGAGGTACGAGGTGTTGGTGGCGAGTACGGCGCCGCGCTTGCACACGCGGTCGAGCTCGGCGAACACTGCCTTCTTGACGCCCATCTCTTCGAACACGGCCTCGACCACGATGTCGACGTTGGCGAGTGCGTCATAGGAGGTCGAACCGTTGAAGCGCGCCATCACGGCGGCCTTGCTTTCGGGCGTCATGCGGCCCTTGGCGATGAGGCCGTCGTACACCTTCTCCACATGCTGGCGGCCGCGCGCGAGGCTGGGCTCGTCGCGCTCGATCATGGTCACGGGCAGCCCCGCGTCCAGCATCGCTACCGCGATGCCCGCGCCCATGGTGCCCCCGCCGACGATGCCGGCCGACTCCAGCGCGCGCGGCTTGGCGGCCTTGGTCTCGGGCGCCTTCAGCACTTCGCGCTCGGCGAAGAAGGCGTGGATCAGGCCGGCGCGCTGCGGGCTGTCGATGCACTGCAGGAACAGCTTGCGCTCCAGCGCCATGCCTTCGTCGAACGGCAGCGTGAGTGCGCCTTCGACGGCTTCGATGATCTTCATCGGCGAGAACAGGCCGCGGCTCTTCTTGGCGGTGTCGGCGCGCGCGGCTTCGAGGGCGGCGCGGCTGGCTTCGGTGTCGGCGAGGCCGGCGGCTTCGCGCGTGCGGCGCACCGGGGCCTTGGCGGCAACCAGTTCCTGCGCGTAGGCGAGGCCTTCGGCCAGCGCGTCGGCGTCGTTGCCGAGCCGGTCGACGAGGCCGAGCGACAGCGCTTCCTTGGCGCCGGCATGGCGGCCGCTGAGCATCAGCTCGAGCGCGGGCTTCGCGCCGATCAGGCGCGGCGCGCGCTGTGTGCCGCCCGAGCCGGGTAGCAGGCCCAGCGCCACTTCGGGCAGGCCGAGCTTGGCGGTGGGCGAGGCGATGCGGTAGTGCGCCGACAGCGCCACTTCGAGCCCGCCGCCGAGCGCGGCACCGTGGATGGCGGCGACGACCGGTTTCGTGCAGTTCTCGATCTTCAGGCAGGCCTCGGGCAGCGACGGCGGCTGCGGCGTCTTGCCGAATTCGCGGATGTCGGCGCCCGCGATGAAGTTGCGGCCCGCGCCGACGATCAGCACCGCCCTGGCGGCGCTGTCGGCCTCGGCCGCATCGATGGCGGCCACGAGGCCGCGGCGCACATCCACGCCCAGGGCATTGACGGGCGGGTTGTCGATGGTCACCACGAACACGTCGCCTCGACGCTCGAAGGTGACGGGACCGGTGGACGTGGAGGGGCTGGGAGTGCTGGTGGCCATGTGCGTGTCGCTTGTCTCTTGCGTTGCGGGCCGGCGGGCCCGAGGCTCTGGGGTGAACCCCGCATTCTTGGACCGCGCCGCCTCTTTGACAATTGCATAGACGGTTGACAGACTGTCAAAGAATTTTTGACACAATCGCCGCATGGACCTCCAATCGCTCACCCTGCTGGTGGAAATCCTCGACGCCGGCAACCTGAGCGCCGCCGCCCGCCGGCTCAAGATGAGCCGTGCCAACGTCAGCTATCACCTGAACCAGCTGGAGCGCTCGGTGGGTGCGCAACTGGTGCGGCGCACCACGCGGCGTGCCGAGCCGACCGAAATCGGCCTGCGGCTCTACCAGCACGGCATCGCCATCCAGGGCGAGCTGCTGGCCGCGCGCGAATCGGTCACCACGCTGGGCCAGGAGCTGCAGGGCCGCGTGCGGCTGAGCGTGCCCAGCGGCTACGGCCAGCTCGTGATGGCCGGCTGGCTGATCGACTTCAAGCGCCAGTACCCCGGCATCGTGCTCGACGTGGTGTTCGAGAACCGCATCGAGGACCTGCTGCGCGACGAAGTCGACATCGCGATCCGCGTGATTCCCGAGCCGCCGCAGAACCTCGTGGCGCGCGAGATGGGGCCGGTGCGCTACGTGGCCTGTGCCTCGACCGACTATGCGGCGAAGCATCCGCTGCCCGTGCAGCTCGACGCGCTGCAGGGCGCGCCGGTGGTCACGGCTGCCGTCATCGGCCGCCAACTGCGCGTGTCGGCCTACCAGGGCGAGACACGGCGCGAGGTGATCCTGGAGCCGACGCTGATCTCGGAAAACTTCCTGTTCCTGCGCCAGGCCATCCTCGCCGGCCTGGGCATCGGCCTCGTGCCCGACTATGTGGTGCAGGAAGACGTGCGCAAGGGCGACGTCGTGACCACGCTCGACGACTGGCGCCTGAGCATCTTCGGCACGCAGATGTTCATGCTCTACATGCCGAACCGCCAGCACACGCGCGCGATCCGGACCTTCATCGATTTCATTCTGCAGCGGGTGCGGCCGGTGCCCGGTCAGACGCCGGAGGCGCGATAGCCGGCGGCTACGCCTGCCGCCGCTCCACCCCGGCGCCCTCGTAGTGCCGCGCCTTGTCCGCGTACATCGCCCGGTCCGCCCGCTGCAGCGCAGTTTCCAGCGACTCCTCCCCGTGGCAGGTCGCCAGCCCGATGGCCAGGCTCAGCGCATGGCCGCTCTGGCCCGCATGGAACTGGTTGTTCATTTCGAGCAGCGTAAGAATGCGCTCGCGCATCGCCTCGGCGCCGCGCTCGTCGGTCATGGGCAGCAGCACCGCGAACTCGTCGCCGCCGATGCGCGCGGGCCAGGCCGGCGGGTCGACGGCCTTGTCGAGCACTTCGCCCATGCGGCGCAGCAGCGAGTCGCCGGCGGCATGGCCTTCGTGGTCGTTGATCTGCTTCAGCCCGTTGAGGTCGATCGCCACGATCGACACCGGCCAAGGCCCCTTGCGCGACAGGCGGTTGAGCTCCTCGGTGTAGTAGGTGCGGTTGCACAGCTGCGTGAGCACGTCGTGCTTGCCGAGGTATTCGAGGTAGGCCTCGGCCTTCTTGCGCGCGGTGATGTCGACCAGCGACACCAGCACCAGGTCCCAGGTGTCGAGCCGGTCGTCCTGCACCGCGAACTGCATGTGGATGTTCAGCGCCTCGCCCGACAGCGAATAGTTGAGCACCTCGCGCTGCTGCACCGTCTTGCCGTTCCACAGGTCCTGCAGCTGCTCGGCGAAGGACTCGCGCATCTCGTCGCGGAAGACGCGCGAGATATTGCCCAGCAGGGTCTGCAGGTCGGGCGCGCCGAACATGCGCAGCGTTTCGTGGTTCACGTCGATGACGCGGATCTCCTGCATGCAGCGCGTGACGAATTCGGGGTGCACCTTGATGAAGGTGGCGAAGTCGGTGATGCCGCGCGTGCGGATGCTCTCGAGCAGCGAGCGCACCGCGCTGAAGTCTTCCACCCACAGCGACACGGGCGAGCGGTCGAACAGGCTGCGCGCGTGCTTCGCGCTCTCGTCGCGCAGGCGCTGCGCGGCCACGCGCTCGGTCACGTCGTCGAGCGACACCAGCACGCGGCTCCAGGAGTCTTCGTGGCCGGGCAGCACGCGGGCGCGAACGCGCACGTCGAGCCGCCGGCCGTCGAGCGCGTAGTTGACGGTTTCGCTCTCGAAGGTGAGCTGGCCGCGCCACAGCTGGTCGAGCTCGTGCACCACGGTGGCCGACATGTCGCCGCGGAACACGCGGTCCAGCGCGCCCAGCAGGGTCTGCTGGCTGTCGGCGGCAAAGAGCCGCAGCGTGTGCTGGTTGACCCGCAGCACCTTCAGCAGCGCCATGCAGTCGCTCACCCGCTGCGGGTCCGCCGACAGGTGCGCCACCAGGTCGGTGACGCCCTCGGCGCGCCAGCCGTCGAGCTTGCGCTTCAGGTCGCCGTAGTCCTCGATCCAGAGCGAGACGGGCGCCAGGTCGAACATGCCGTCGAGGTCGTCGCTGGTCGACGAAACCGAAGAGGGGGCGAACGCGGCTGCGGGCAGGGCCATCGATGAAGCTTTCGAGGAAGCGGCTGTGGATGTCGGCGAAATGAAGACTTAATTATTACATTTATTAACGTGAGATCAGCGGCTGTAGAGGCCCACCACGCTCTGGCCGCCCAGCGCATGGCCCTTGAGCGCGGCCAGCAGTGCGTCGCGCGCGAGGCCGGCCGGCAGGCTGCCCGGTGCGAGGTCGGTGGCAATCACGGTCAGCACGTAGTGGTGCGGCCGGTCGCCCACCGGCGGGCACACGCCGCGGTAGGCGGGCGCGCCGGCCACGTTCGGGCCCATGGTGAAGTTGAAGTTCGAGCCCGCCTGTCCTTCGCCCGCCTTGAGTTCGCCGCGCTCGGCCGCGATGTTGTAGGCCACCCAATGCGACACGCCGAGGCCGGCCGCGCCGTCTGGATCGAGCACCAGCACGGCGACCGATTTCGTCTTGGCCGGCAGGTTGCTCCACGCCACGGGCAGCGAGACGTTCCTGCCGCCGCAGTCGCCCGCGCCGGCGTGGTCGGACGGAATGACGCCGTTGTCGCCGAAAGCGCTCGACGTGACTCTCATGCCCGTGAAGGCCTTGCCGGTGCCGGGCGACATGCCCGTGCAGCCCGCCACGAGGCCGGTGAACGCGAGGGCCGCGATCGACAGTGCAAGAGGATTGTTGTTGCGCATTTCTTTTCTCCTGGAGGGTTGTCTTCACCCGGCCTGGCCGAGCCACACGCTGCCGTCCGCTCTTTCGTGCACCGCCAGCGGCGTGAGCCGCGCACCGCGGCAGGGACCGCCGACGCACTTGCCGGTGTCGGGCTCGAAGATGGCGCCGTGCCGCGCGCACATCAGAAAGCGGCCTGAACTCTCCAGCACCTGGCCCTCGAAATCAAGCGGGCCGCCCGCGTGAGGGCATTGGTTGAGATAGCCGTGCACGCTGCCTTGCCAGCGCACGGCGAAGGCCTGGGTGCCGCCGGGCGCGGTGAACAGGGCGGCGGGGCCGTTGTCGGCGAGTACCGGGGAGATCAGCTGGGGCTCTGTCGTGCTCATCATTCTTTTGACTGCATTTCGCAAGGAAGCCTGGGCCTGAGCGAAGGAAACAGTATCTCCTGCGAGGTGGGGCGAGGCAAAGCAGTCTGCATGGCCGATCTCGCGTAGGAGCGCATGAACGATGCCGCTCCCGTCGACCCGCAAGGCTAGGTGCCCTTGCCGGCCGGCTTCTTCAGGCTTTGCGCCACCAGGACAGCTTCCCTTGCCAGGGCCGCCAACGCTTCATGGTCTTCGATGATCTCGATGGGGACCTCGAAGTACTTCTTGACTTGCACCCGCCGCGCCTTCGTGTCGTAGGCAAAGCACTTGCTGCCCAGCTTCTCGTACTTCGGCCGGGTGTTCTTGTCCACGACGAAGTACACGGTGCTGCCCATGATCATCGCGAACTGCGTGGCGTCGGCCGACAGCCCCGTGCCGCCGAAGAATCGGGTCTTGGCGATGCGCGGGATTCCGCGGAGACGGTCAACGATGAAGTCGACGAACTGCGACGAGGCTTCCGACATGATGCTGCTGGCGTCTGGCGCGCGATGGAAAGAGCGCAGTGTCGCCGAGTCCGGCCACGCTGCGTCGGCTCCCGGCAGTGGAAAATTTGTGGAATCCCGCGAACCGTTCGGCGGGTTCGACGCCTCCTTGTTTCCGAGGGTCTTCCTCATGCACCCAAGGATCGAAGGAGTCACCATGGTCTACGTCAAGAATGTCCCCGGTTGGGAACGCGCGCTGCGCATCGTCATGGGCCTCGCCGGCCTGCTTTTCGCCGCCATGAGCTGGGGCACGGCCGGCTTCGGGCTCGCCGCGATCGCCGGGCTCACGGGCGCGACGCTCGCGCTGACGGGCCTGTTCGGCTTCTGCCCGATGTGCGCCATGGTCGGGCGCAAACCTGGCAAGGGGCGCTGAGCCATGGGCGTGGGCATCGACCGCACCGGCCTGATCCAGGCCGCGCAGACCGGCGACCCCGCCGCCATTGCGGGCCTGCTCGCGGTCTGCCAGGCCGATGCGCGCCGCTACGCCTGGCGGCACTGCCAGGCCAGCGACATCGACGACGCCGTGCAGGAGTCGCTGTTGGTGATCGCCCGCAAGGTCCGGGCGCTGAAGGCGGCCGCGGCCTTCTCGTCGTGGCTCTTCACCGTCATCCGGCGCGAATGCCTCAGGCTGCAGCGCGCGATGTTCCGGCATGAACCGCTCGGCGACGAGGTGGCCGAGCGGCAACTGGCCAGCCGCAGCGACGGCGCTTTGCGCATCGACCTCACGCACGCGCTGGAGTCGCTTCCCGCGCACTACCTCGAAGTGGTGCTGCTGCGCGACTTCGAGGAGCTGACCATCGCCGAGATCGCCGAACGCCTCGGCGAACCGCCGGGCGCCGTGAAGAGCCGGCTGCACCGCGCGCGGGCGCTGGTGCGCGAGTATTTGCTGGGGGGCGATGCGACAATTGCCGGGCCATGACAGACACCCTCACGATCACCCGCCCCGACGACTGGCACCTGCACGTGCGCGACGGCGCCGCCCTCGAAGCCGTCGTTCCCCACAGCGCGCGCCAGTTCGGCCGCGCGCTGATCATGCCGAACCTGCGTCCCCCCGTGACCACCGCCGCGCAGGCCATGGCCTACCGCGACCGCATCCGCGCCGCCGTGCCCGCAGGCACCGCCTTCGAGCCCGTGATGTCGCTCTACCTCACCGACAAGCTGCCGCCCGAGGAAATCGCGCTGGCCGCGGAGGCCGGCGTGCGCGCGCTCAAGCTCTACCCGGCCGGCGCCACCACCAACAGCGATGCCGGCGTGACCGACATCCGCAAGACCTACAAGACGCTTGAAGCCATGCAGAAGCACGGCCTGCTGCTGCTGGTGCACGGCGAGGTGACCGACCCGGCCATCGACCTGTTCGACCGCGAGGCCGTGTTCGTCGACCGCGTGATGATTCCGCTGCGCCGCGACTTCCCCGAGCTCAAGGTGGTGTTCGAGCACCTCACCACCAAGGAAGGCGCCCATTACGTGCGCGACGCCGGCCGCTTCACGGCCGCCACCATCACGGCGCACCACCTGCTCTACAACCGCAATGCGATCTTCACCGGCGGCATCCGCCCGCACTACTACTGCCTGCCCGTGCTCAAGCGCGAGACGCACCGCGTGGCGCTGGTCGAGGCGGCCACCAGCGGCAGCGACCGCTTCTTCCTGGGCACCGACAGCGCGCCGCACCCGGCGCACCTGAAGGAACATGCGCTGGGCTGTGCCGGCTGCTACACCGCGCTCACCGCCATCGAGTTGTACGCCGAAGCCTTCGACAGCGTGAACGCGCTCGACAAGCTCGAGGGCTTTGCGAGCTTCCACGGCCCCGACTTCTACAGCCTGCCGCGCCACACCGACACCATCACGCTCAAGCGTGAAAGCTGGACCGTGCCGGAGACCGTGCCCTATGGCGATGCCACGCTGAAGCCGCTGCGCGGCGGCGAAACCGTGAACTGGAAGCTCTTGTGAGTACTTCATCACGCGATCAGTCGCTCAAAGCGCGGCATCTGAGGTTGGCAAGATCCCGTCGAGAAACACCACGGAGCCGGCTTTGCCGGGCCGTTGGTGTTGCCCCCGGTGAGGGGGTGGGAGAAGCGACACGAAGTGCGCGCAGCCTGGGGGTGAGCCAATGACTCGCGTGATGCTGCTGATCGACGCCGACAACGTCTCGGCCGACGTGATCGAGCAGGCCGTGCAGCGCACGATGGACGAGTACGGCGCCATCCACGTGCGCCGCGCCTACTGCAATGCCGAGATGGCGGTGAACCGCCAGGCCCTGTTCAAGCGGCTGTCGGTGCGGCCGATGGTGAACCTGTCGACCGGCAAGAACAGTACCGACATCGCGCTGGCCGTCGACGCCATCGACCTCGTGATCGACGAGCGTCCCGACGTGGTGGTGCTGGTCTCGTCCGACTCCGACTTCGCGCCGCTGGTGATCCGCCTTCGCGAGAAGGGCTGCCGCGTCTGCGGCATAGGCCAGCAGGGCAAGACGGGCGAGGAAACGGTCGGCATCTACGACACCTTCATGGACCTCGCGCACCACGGCGCGGGCTACGCGGCGCCAGCGGTGCGCACCGCGCCAGCGAAGAAGACGGCCTCCGCCAAATCGGCCGGCACCAAGACATCGCGGGCGAAGAGCGCCGGCACGACGACCGCAGCCGCACCCGCCCCTGCAGCGAAGAAGGCCGCGGCGAAGAAGACGGCACGCAAGACGGCCGCCAAGGCGCCCACCGCGCCGCAACCGCAACCTCCGTCCGAAGCCGCCGAGTTCATCCTGCAGGCCGCGCCCGCATTGCGCGGCGGCAAGGACGTGCCGCTCAACGACGTGGCGAAAGCCTTGCGCACCGCCGGCCTGCTCGGCAAGCACGGCAGCTCGCTCAAGCTGTTCGACAAGCTCACCGGGGAGTTCGCGGTGATGCAGCACCCCGACCGCATCCGCTGGACGGGCGCGCCCGCGCCTTGATCCTGCCGGCGGTCGACTGGGCGCGGCCCTGGCTTGCGCCCTATCGTTCGAGCGGCGAAGCGGTGGCGCGGGCCGCGCCGCATGGCGGAGTCGCCGCCGCGCTGCAGGGCATCAAGCCCGCGCCGGTGCCCGACTTCGTGCACCAGGACGCACTGCCTCCAGGCCAGGCCTACGAGGCGCACATCTTCCAGACCCGCAGCGTGCCCACGCGCGACAACCTGCACGACTTCTTCAACGGGCTCGTGTGGCTCGCGTTCCCGCACACCAAGCGCCGCCTCAACGAACTGCAGGCGAGCGAGATCGCGCGCAGCGGCGTCGCGGCCGTGCGCGGTCCGCTGCGCGACGCGCTCACACTGTTCGACGAGAACGGTGCGCTGCTCGATGCGCCACCCGCACTGTGGCGTGCGCTGGCCGCGCGCGACTGGCATGCGCTGTTCGTCACGCAACGCGGCCTGTGGAGCGAAGCGCGCCTGCTGCTGTTCGGGCACGCGCTGCTCGAAAAGCTGGTGACGCCGCGCAAGCCGATCACGGCGCACGTGCTGCTGACGCACGGCGCGACCGGCCCGGAGGCCTTCGACGATGCGCACATCGCACGGGGGCTCGACCCCCTGCAGCTCCAGCGCAAGCCCTTCGTGCCCTTGCCGGTGCTCGGCGTGCCTGGCTGGTGCGCGGGCAACGAGACCGCGGCGTTCTATGCCGACGCGCAGGTCTTCAGGCCCTTGCCGGGCCAGGAAATACGGCGAGCCTAGAACTTTTCCTCCTATCATGGTTCTATTGGCTGCCGCCGTCCGGAGCGCCCGACAACGCACAACAACACCCAGGACCTCCATGCCGCGCACGGCTTGAAGAGGGCCGCGAGGCCCTTATCTGGGTGGCAGATTTCCCCACGGAGAATTCAACTTGAAACGTATCCTTCTGTTCGTCCTGACCAATGTGATGGTCGTCGCGGTGCTCGGCGTCGTCGCCAGCCTGCTCGGCGTCAACCGCTTCCTCACGGCCAACGGGCTCAACCTGACCGCGCTGCTCGGCTTCGCGCTGGTGATGGGCTTCGGCGGCGCGATCATCTCGCTGCTCATCAGCAAGCCCATGGCCAAGTGGACCACCGGCCTGCACATGATCGACAACCCCCAGTCGCCCGACGAGGCCTGGATCGTCGGCACAGTGCGCAAGTTCGCCGACAAGGCCGGCATCGGCATGCCCGAGGTCGGCATCTTCGAAGGCGAGCCCAATGCCTTCGCGACCGGCGCGTTCAAGAATTCGTCGCTGGTGGCGGTGTCCACCGGCCTGCTGCAGAACATGACGCGCGAAGAGGTCGAGGCCGTCATCGGCCACGAGGTGGCGCACATCGCCAACGGCGACATGGTCACCATGACGCTCATCCAGGGCGTGATGAATACCTTCGTCGTGTTCCTGTCGCGCGTGATCGGCTATGCGGTCGACAGCTTCCTGCGCCGCGGCGACGACCGTTCGTCGGGCCCCGGCATCGGCTACTACGTGAGCACCATCGTGCTCGACATCGTGCTGGGCTTTGCCGCCGCGATGGTGGTGGCCTGGTTCTCGCGCCACCGCGAGTTCCGCGCTGACGCCGGCTCGGCCGCGCTCATGGGCAACCGCCAGCCGATGATGAACGCGCTCGCGCGACTGGGCGGCCTGCCGGCCGGCGAACTGCCGAAGGCGGTCGAAGCCATGGGCATCACCGGCAGCATCGGCAAGCTGTTCGCCACGCACCCGCCGATCGAGGAGCGCATCGCGGCGCTGCAGAACGCGCGCTGAGCGCAGCGGCACAAGGAAAAAGGGGCTGGTGATTCACCAGCCCCTTTTCCATTCACCGGATGGTTTGTCGGTCAGAGATTGAGCGCCGCGACGGCTTCCAGGCCCTGCTTGATGTTGTTGCGCGCAGCACCTTCCACCGACATGCGCAGGCGGGTCGTGCCGACGAGCGAGTCGAACGCACCACCTGTGTAGGTCGACTTGATGACCTGGCGCATGGCTACCGATTTGTCGGAGATCTTGGTGAGCGACCAACCCGCTTCCATGTCGACCGTGAACGCGGCACCGAACATGGGCTTGGTCAGCTTGACGATCGAGACCGACAACTCGTAGTCCCCGCTCTTGCCCTTGACGACTTCCTTGAACAAGGCCGACTGCGTGACCGATTTCTCGATGGCGGCAGCCAGGTCTTCATTGGAGATGTCCGAACTCCACAGCGGATTCGTTTCGTTGCCGCCGCCGGTTTTCACCGACAGGGAGTAAGGAAGCTTCTTGCTCGAGGCGATGCTGGTCGCAGTCATGGCCTCGCGGTTGGCCGACGAGGCGCAGCCCGCGAGCACGACGACGACGGAGAGAACGGCCAAGGCGCCTGCGCGGCGAAGGGTGGTGCTGATCATTTGGATTTTTCCGATTCTTTGAAGATGTTGCCGACCACTTCGTCGACCATTTCCGGTGGCGAGCGGCGTGTGAGAGAGGTGTGGAGCGAATTGCCCGTTGCCAACGGGTAGTCGGACTTGAGTTCGCGGACCGTGACGGTGAGCTCGGACAGGTACATGGTGATGTCCCACAGCCACTTGTCGACGTACGTGACGACGGCATCGACTTTCTCGGGGGGCTTGGCGTCCTCCGACACCTCGTACCCGCGTTTGCGCAGATTGCTTGCGATCAGTTTCTGAATCGTGCCGTCTTCACCCTCGAGCCTTCTGACCTGCACCACGCGCAGCTTGTCGAGATTCGCCGAGGGATCGACGGTGGCTGTTGCGCGGTTGACGGCGCAGCCACTCGCGAACACGGAAACAGCCACGGCTGCGAGAAGCAGCCTGATGACTCTTTTCAAATTAACTTCTCCTCCGCCCGGAATGGGCCGGAGAAATGTAACTGGAAACGTATGAAAATGTTTCTTGGGCGCGAATCCCTAGTGAAAAATTCGCCGCATCGCTGCCGGATTGCACAGCTGCAGTCTTCCGGGCGCTTCGGGGCGTTCAATTGCCGGTGGTGGCGGGCAGGTCGGGTTGGGCCTTGTCGGGTGCGGTTTCTGCTTCCGGTGCTGCTTCTTTTGCCGCTGCCGCGGCTGCCTCTGCCCGTTTCTTGTCGTCGCGCACCCGCTGCAGCGTGCGCGTCACGTCGCCTAGCTTCATGCCGTACATGTCGGCGAACTCCTGCTCGCTTCGGCCGCTGGCCTCGAAGGCGCGCAGCAGCGCCTCGCGCTTGGCGGCCTGCTCGGCGAGTTCGGCCAGGGCTTCGTCGACCACGGCGTTGGCGTTCGCGTCACGCGAGCGCACGAGCACCGCATAGGCCTCGCGGTCGAGGCCCGAAGCCTCGACGGCCTTGGCGATGCGCTCCACCAGTTGCGGTCGCAGTTCTTCGGCGTTGCCGTTGTTGCGCAGCATGCGGCGGCGGTGCAGCTCGAGGATGGCGTGGTGCACGTGCTCGGGCGCGACCGGGTCCAGCGCGTTGCCGTCGAGGTCGTGGCGCGCCAGGCCGGCGGCCACGGCCTCGAGGTAGCGCGTGGAGCGCGCGTGCTGGCCCATGGCGATCTTCAGGTCTTCGGCCTTGAAGTCCTCGGGGTGGCGCGCAAGCAGTTCCTCATACACGCCGAGCTTCAGCGGCACGAAGCGCGCGCCGAAGAGCTGAGGGTACAGCTCGAACAGGCGCTCCAGCACCGGGTTGACCTTGCGCGGCGTGCGCTGCGGTTGCTGCTGCTGCGCCTGCGCCTTCTGCTGCCGGGGCTGCTGCGCACGCGGGCCGCGGCCGGTGTTCTTCTGCCGCGGCGGGCGGGAGGCCTGCTGGGGTTGCTGTTGCTGCGCCGGCGCATCTGCGCCCGCGTCTGTTCCTGCACCGGCCTGCAGCTGCTTCAGCTGGTCGGCCATGTCCAGTTGCTGGCGCCGGGGCGGGCGGGCGTTCGTCTTGGGGGTGGCGGTGGAAGCGTCGGTCATGCGGGGGCGCTGTGGAAAGGATTGGAAAAAAGAAGGCCGGCGCAGCGCGTTCAGCGCGGCCGGAACATCCTGAAGAGATTGTCGGGGCTGACTTCGAAGTAGTCGCCCGGGCCGCCGCCGCGCAGGATGGGCTGCGCCGCGGCGGTGTCGTAGATGCCGTCCTTCAGCAGGTGGCGCGCAATGTGCACGCCCACCACTTCGCCGAGCACGAGCCAGGTCTGCACGGGCACGCCGTCCGCGCCTTCGAGCTGCAGGATCTGCGTGAGCTTGCACTCGAAGGACACGGGGCTTTCGGCCACGCGCGGCACCGCGATGGTCCGCGAGGCGGCCGTGGCGAGGCCGGCGAGCTCGAACTCGTTCACCTCGGGCGGCACGGCCGCGCAGGAGCGGTTCATCTGCTCGGCCCGCGGCCGGGTTGCCAGGTTCCAGCCGAACTCCCGCGTCTGGCGGATGTTATGCAGGCTGTCCTTGGCGCCGATGCTGGCGAAGCCGACGAGAGGCGGCGTGTAGTTGAAGGCGTTGAAGAAGCTGTAGGGCGCGAGGTTGAGCACGCCGTTCGCGTCCTGCGACGAGATCCAGCCGATGGGGCGCGGCCCGACCATCGCGTTGAATGGGTCGTGCGGCAGGCCGTGGCCCCTGGCGGGTTCGTAGAAATGGAAGTCGGCACTGGCCATGCAGGTCTCGATGTCGGGTGGTGGCTCAGTGGCTCAGGGCCGAGGCTTCGGCCAGCACGCCGTGCGCCACGGCCTCGGCCACCTTGATGCCGTCCACGCCGGCCGACAGGATGCCGCCCGCGTAGCTCGCGCCTTCGCCGGCCGGGTAGAGGCCGCGCACGTTGAGGCTCTGGAAATCGTCGCCGCGCGTGATGCGGATCGGCGACGAGGTGCGCGTTTCGACGCCGGTGAGCACCGCGTCGTACGTGTCGAAGCCCTTGATCTTGCGGCCGAAGGCGGGGAAGGCCTCGCGCATGGCCTCGATGGCGTAGGCCGGCAGCGCCTTGTGCAGGTCGGTCGGCGTTACGCCGGGCTTGTACGACGGAATCACGCTGCCGAGCGCGGTCGAGGGCCGCCCGGCGATGAAGTCGCCCACCAGCTGGCCCGGCGCGCGGTAGTCGCCGCCGCCGAGCACGAAGGCGTTGCTTTCGAGTTCGCGCTGCAAGGCGATGCCCGCGAGCGCGTCGCCGGGGAAGTCTTTCGGGTCGATGCCCACCACGATGCCGGCGTTGGCATTGCGCTCGTTGCGCGAGTACTGGCTCATGCCGTTGGTGACCACGCGGCCCGGCTCGCTGGTGGCCGCCACCACGGTGCCGCCGGGGCACATGCAGAAGCTGTAGACCGAGCGGCCGTTGCTTGCATGGTGCACCAGCTTGTAGTCGGCCGCGCCGAGCAGCGGGTGGCCCGCGTGGCGGCCCCAGCGCGCGCGGTCGATCAGGCCTTGCGGGTGCTCGACGCGAAAGCCGATGGAGAAGGGCTTGGCCTCGATGTGCACGCCGCGCGCATGCAGCATCTCGAAGGTGTCGCGCGAGCTGTGGCCCAGCGCCATCACGACGTGGTCGGCGCGCAGTTCGCTGCTCGTGCCCGTGGTCTGGTCGAGCACGGTGAGGCCGCGAAGGTGGCCGTCTTCGATGTGCACGTCGGTCACGCGCTGCTCGAAGCGGATCTCGCCGCCCAGCGCCACGATCTGCTCGCGGATGTTCTCCACCACCTTCACCAGCTTGAAGGTGCCGATGTGCGGATGCGCGACGTAAAGGATTTCGGGTGGCGCGCCGGCCTTCACGAACTCTTCCATCACCTTGCGGCCGAGGAAGCGCGGGTCCTTGATCTGGCTGTAGAGCTTGCCGTCCGAGAAGGTGCCGGCGCCGCCTTCGCCGAACTGCACGTTCGACTCGGGGTTGAGCACGCTCTTGCGCCACAGGCCCCAGGTGTCGCGGGTGCGCTGGCGTACGGTCCTGCCGCGTTCGAGCACGATCGGTTTGAAGCCCATCTTCGCGAGCATCAGCGCCGCGAAGATGCCGCAGGGCCCGAAGCCGACCACCACCGGCCGCGCCGTGCCTTCGGCCGCATTGGCCGGCGGCGTGTAGCGCATGTCGGGCGCGCTCTGGATGTGCGGATGGCCCGCGTGCTTCGCGAGCAGCGCGGCTTCGAGCTTCGCGTCCTTCAGCTGCACGTCGCAGATGTAGACCGTGAGCAGTTCGATCTTGCGCGCGTCGAAGCTGCGCTTGTAGACGGTGTGGGAGGCGATCGCTTCGAGCGGGACGTCGAGCGTCCTGGCGATCAGTGCGGCCAGCGCGTCGGGCGCGTGGTCGAGCGGGAGTTTGAGTTCGGAGATTCTCAGCATGGCGTGGGGCTTGTGGTTATCAAGCAGGCCAGAGATTTTACTCGCCCCCAGGCTTCGCGCACTTCGTGTCGCTTCGCCTACCCCCTGCCGGGGGCAGCACCAGCGGCCCGGCGAAGCCGGTTCCGCGGTGCTTCCCGAAAAGTCAGGCGGGCAGGAAGCCTTCCACCGACAAGTACCGCTCGCCGGTGTCGTAGTTGAAGCCCAGCACCACCGCATCGGGTGCCAGCGAGGGCAGCTTCTGCGCGATGGCTGCGAGCGTGGCGCCCGACGAGATGCCGACCAGCATGCCTTCCTCGACTGCGCAGCGGCGCGCCATTTCGCGCGCCGGTTCGGCGTCGACCTGCAGCACGCCGTCGAGCAGCGAGGTGTCGAGGTTCTTCGGGATGAAGCCTGCGCCGATGCCTTGAATGGGGTGCGGCGCCGGCGTGCCGCCGGAAATCACGGGCGAGGCCACTGGCTCGACCGCGAACACCTGCAGCTTGGGCCACTTCTTCTTCAGCACCTTCGCCACGCCCGTGATGTGGCCGCCCGTGCCTACGCCGGTGATCAGCACGTCGATGCCGTCGGGAAAGTCCGCCGCGATCTCCTCGGCCGTGGTGCGCACGTGCACGTCGACATTCGCGGGGTTGTTGAACTGCTGCGGCATCCACGCACCGGGCGTGCCGGCCACGATTTCCTCGGCGCGCGCGATGGAGGCTTTCATGCCCCCGGCGCGCGGCGTCAGGTCGAAGGTGGCGCCGTAGGCCAGCATCAGGCGGCGGCGCTCGACCGACATGCTGTCGGGCATCACCAGGATCAGCTTGTAGCCCTTCACGGCCGCGACCATCGCCAGGCCGATGCCGGTGTTGCCCGAGGTCGGCTCGACGATGGTGCCGCCGGGTTTGAGCGCGCCGCTCTTCTCGGCGTCTTCCACCATCGACAGCGCGATGCGGTCCTTGATCGAGCCGCCGGGATTGGCGCGCTCGGATTTGACCCAGACCTGCTGTTTCGCATTGCCGAACAGGCGGTTGATGCGGATGTGCGGCGTGTTGCCGATGGTCTGGAGGATGTTCTGGGCCTTCATGGAATCTCCTTGGGTGCGAGGGGCGGATGGTCAGCGCGCATTGTGGCGCCCCCTGGGCCGGGTTGCACCCGGCCCGCGACCGTTTCAGCACGAGGGGATGGCAGGCCGTTGCGGTTCAGGCCTCCAGGGCTTCCAGCGGCCCGAAGAACTCGTAGCGAAGCTGCTGCTTCGGCACGCCGAGCGCCAGCCCGTTGGCATACACCGACTGCATGAAGGGCTTCGGTCCGAGAAAGTACAGGTCGACATCGCGGTCTTCCGGCAGCAGCCCGGCCAGCAGCTCGCGGGTGACGAAGCCGGTCGCGTGCGGCGTGTCGCTCTCGCGCGGCGCGTCGTAGACATACAGCGGCTTCACGTTCGCATGCCGCTGCGCGAGCGCGTCGACGCGCTCGCGGAAGGCGTGCGCGCCGCCGTGCCGCGCCGCATGGACGAAGTGCACCGGCCGGCCCGTGTGGGCCACCGATTCGAGCATGCTCATCGCGGGCGTGATGCCCACGCCACCCGTCACCAGCACGAGGGGGCGCGCCTGTTCGCCCGCGGGCTGCAGCACGAAGTCGCCGCACGGCGCCTGCACCTGCAGCCGCGTGCCGGTCACGGCGGCCTCGTGCAGCCAGTTCGAGGCGCGGCCGCCTTCTTCCTTCTTCACGCTGATGCGGTACCACGGCTTGCCCGGCGCGTCGGACAGCGAGTAGTTGCGTCGCACCGGCTGGCCGTCGATCTCCAGCACCAGCGTGAGGTACTGCCCCGGCGAGAACGCCAGCAGCGCGCCGCCGTCCATGGGCTCCAGGTAGAACGAGGTGATGACCTCGCTTTCGTCCTCGCGCCGGGCCACGCGGAATTCGCGCATGCCGCGCCATCCGCCGGGTTGCGCCGCGTTGGCGCTGTAGACGGCTTCCTCCGCGGCGATGAGCAGGCCCGCCAGCGATTCGTAGGCTTCGCCCCACGCGGCAATCACCTCGTCGGTCGCGGCATCGCCGAGCACCTCCTTCACGGCGCGCAGCAGGTAGTGGCCGACGATCGGGTAGTGCTCCGGCAGCACGCCCAGCGCGGCGTGCTTCTGGATGATGCGGGGCAGGGCGCCGGCGATCGCTTCGAGCCGGTCGATGTGCGCGCCATAGGCGATGACCGCGCCCGCCAGCGCGCGCGCCTGCGTGCCGGCGGCCTGGTGCGCCTCGTTGAAGAAGGCCTTCACCTGCGGATGGCCCTCGAACATGATCTTGTAGAAGTGGCTGGTGATGGCCTCGCCGTGGGCCTGGAGCGCGGGCACGGTGGACTTGACGATGGCGATGGTTTGCGGGTTCATGGTCTGGCGCTTCCTCTGTTGAGATGCCTTCGTCTTCTCACGATCCGTGCCAGCCAGAAGGTCGCTGCAAGTGCTTGACGCCATTGGGGATTTATCAGGCGTGGTCAAATTCGCAACAACTTCATCGTTGTACTTATGACCACATTGCGTGTCGATTCGACCACCGAAGCCCCGTCGCCCGAGCCCGAAGCCGAGGCCGCCCGCTACCGATCGCTGCTCGCCGCCGCGCGCGGACTGGTCCGCTGCGATGCCGCCGCGCTGCTGCAGCTCGATGTCGACGTGCTGAAGCCCGTCGCGGTCGACGGCCTGAGCGATGAAACCCTCGGGCGCCAGTTTCCCGTCGCCGCCCATCCGCGTTTCGCGCGCCTGCTCGACAGCGAACGGGGCCTGCGTTTCGCCCACGACTGCAACCTGCCCGACCCGTACGACGGCCTCGTCGCCGGCCAGCCGGGCATCCTGCCGGTGCACGACTGCATGGGCGCGCCGCTGCGCCTGCGCGGCGCCGTCTGGGGCCTGCTGACGCTGGACGCCCTGGAGCCGCACGCCTTCGATGCCGTGGGCCCGGCGCAGATGGAGGCACTGATCGCCCTCGTCGAAACCGGCATCGAGGCCGCCCACACGATCCGCGAGATGCAGGCGCGCGCGATGCGCGAGCAGGCCGTTGCGCAGGCGCTGCGTGCGGGGCGTGGCGCGCCGCGCGAGCTGCTGGGCAGCAGCCCGGCGATGAAGCAGCTGTGCGACGAGATCGACACGGTCGCCGTGTCCGACCTCACGGTGCTGCTGCTCGGCGAAACCGGCGTCGGCAAGGACCTGGTCGCGCAGCGCCTGCACGCGCGCTCGCGCCGCAGCGAGCAGCCGCTCGTGCAGGTCAACTGCGCGGCGCTGCCCGAGTCGCTGGCCGACAGCGAACTCTTCGGCCACAAGCGCGGCGCGTTCACCGGCGCCGTGCAGGACCGCGACGGCAAGTTCGAGATCGCCGATGGCGGCACGCTCTTTCTCGACGAGGTCGGCGAACTGCCGCTGAGCGTGCAGGCCAAGCTGCTGCGCGTGCTGCAAAGCGGCGAGGTGCAGCGCCCCGGCAGCGACCGCATGCGCAAGGTCGACGTGCGCGTGATCGCGGCCACCAACCGCGACCTGCCCGCGGCGATCGCGCAGGGGCGCTTTCGCGCCGACCTGTACCACCGGCTGTCGGTCTATCCGCTCGTCGTCGCGCCGCTGCGCGAACGGGGGCGCGACGTGCTCGTTCTGGCGGGCAGCTTTCTCGAGGAGAACCAGCACCGGCTGGGCGCGCGCAACCTGCGGCTCTCGCCGGCGTCGAAGGCCGCCATGCTGGCGCACGGCTGGCCGGGCAACGTGCGCGAGCTCGAGCATGTGATCAGCCGCGCCTCGCTGCGGGCGTTCCGGGAGCAGCCGCGCGGCTCGCGCTGGACGGCCATCGAGCCGCATCACCTGGCGCTGGACAGCGCTGCCGTCGTGGGAAGCGCCACGGCAGCGCCCGTGCAGGCCCCGGCGAACGAACACGCGGGGCCTGTCATGGCTGGCGGCACGCTGCGCGAGGCGACCGAAGCCTTCCAGCGGGCCTGGCTCTCGGAACTGCTCGCCCGCCACGGCGGCCGCGTGGCCAGCGCCGCGCGCGAGGCCGGCATCGACCGCAGCAACTTCCATCGGACGTTGCGCAAGCTGGGCTTGGTGCAGGCCGGCGACGGCGAAACGCCCGGCTGACGACCGGCGCGCGGCATTGTCTGAAGGGTCATTGATGGGGCGGGCGATAATCGCGCGGTGAAGCACGCCAGACCGCCGCTGGTGCAAGCCCGAAAGGGACGACGCTGCGCCTTCGGGCAACAGCATCGGGTCGAAAGACCGCACTGGAGGAACGTCCGGACTGCACAGGACAGCGCAGGAGTTAACGACTCTCCACCGTGAGGTGAGGATCAGAGCAACAGAGACGAGCCGATTGAGTTCGGGTGAAACGGGCAATCTCTGCGCGCAGCAACACCAAGTAGGCCAGTATCGAGGTGGTTCCGCTGAGCTGGCGGGTAGGTGGCATCGAGCCGTTTGGCGACAAACGGCCCAGAGTAATGGCGGTCACGTCGAAGGCTTCGCAAGAGGCCCTCGATGCACAGAATCCGGCTTATCGGCGGGCTTCACACTTTTCTTCCCTTTTCTTTTTTCGCGCCTTCGACCGCTGAAGGCGGGCGCCGCCTTGCCGCCAGCAAGAATTAGTAGTTACCCGTATAATCGATAGCATGCTAATTAATAGGCGGCTATCGTGAGCAAATCGAGCAACTCCTCCCCGAAGCGCGAGAACGCGCTGATGCGGCTCGGCATGTCGCTCTCGGTGCTGCAGCGCGGCTACCGCGCGTCGGCGGACAGGGCGGTGGCGCACGTCGGCGTGTCGCAAACGCTGGCCTGGCCGATCGTGATGCTCGGGCGCATGAACGGCGAAGTGCGCCAGGGCGTGCTTGCCGATGCACTGGGCATCGAGGGCCCGTCGCTGGTGCGCTCGCTCGACCAGTTGGTGGAGGCCGGTTTCGTCGAGCGCCGCGAAGATCCGGCCGACCGCCGTGCCAAGACCTTGCACCTCACGCCCGCAGGCAAGGCCGCCTGCGCGCCCATCGAGGCGGCGCTGAGCCTGATGCGCAGTGAGCTGTTCGAAGGCGTGTCCGACGACGACATCGCCGTCTGCCTGCGGGTGTTCGGCGTGCTCGAGGAGCGCCTGGGGCGCCCGGCCCAGGCGCCGCAGTCGCAGCAATCGCCGCAGGAAGGGCGCAGGTAAGAAATGCCTGCGCTCCGTCTTCCGCGCTTCAGCCGCGCGGAGCTTCTCTTTTCCGGCAAGAGCTTCGCCGCCGCCATGCTGGCGATGTACCTCGCCAGCCGTGCCGGCCTGCCGCGTCCGTTCTGGGCGCTCATGACCACCTACGTCGTCGCCCATCCGCTGGCCGGCGCCGTTCGCTCGAAGGCGCTGTACCGCTTCTGCGGCACGCTCATCGGCTCCACTGCGACCGTGCTGATGGTGCCCGCGCTGTCCAACGCGCCGGAACTGCTGACGCTGGTGCTCGCGCTGTGGGTGGGGCTGTGCCTGTGCATCTCGCTGTTCGACCGCACGCCGCGCTCCTACGTGTTCATGCTCGCGGGCTACACGGCCGCGCTGATCGGCTTTCCGTCGGTGCAGACGCCGCTCGCGCTGTTCGACACCGCCGTGGCGCGCGTGGAAGAAATCGGCCTCGGCATCTTCTGCGCCACGCTGGTCCACAGCCTCGTGCTGCCCGCGGGGCTTGCGCCGACCGTGCTGGGCCTGCTCGATCGCACGCTGCTCGACGCGCGCAAGTGGCTCGGCGACCTGCTGCAGCCCGCCGGCCGCAGCAGTGACGCCGAGCCGAAGCGCCTCGACGACGACCGCCGCCGCCTCGCAGGCGACATCACGCAGCTGCGCCTGCTCTCCACCCACGTGCCCTTCGACACCACGCACCTGCGCTGGACCGCCGGCGCGATCCGCGCGATGCAGGACCGCGTTGCCGCGCTCACGCCCGCGCTCTCGGCCGTCGAAGACCGCCTGCAGGCGCTGGAGCAGGCCGAGGGGCAACTTGCACCCGACGTGGCCGCGGTGCTCGCGCAGGCCGCGCAGTGGCTGCGCGAGGAGGCCGAACCTGCCTCCGCCCACAGTGCCGAGCGCCTGCAAGCCCTGCGCCGTGCCATCGACGCATTGAACGCCGCTCCTGCAGACGCGCAGCAGCCCACTCCATGGGGCCGCGCCCTGCGCATCGGCCTCGCCGGGCGCCTCGAAGAACTCGTCGACGGCTGGACCGCCTGCGCCCGGCTGCGCCTGGACATCGACGAAGGCCTCAAGGGCGCCGCGCCGCTGCACCGCACGGCAGCGCTCGGCAGCCGCGTGCTGCACCGTGACTACGGCATGGCGCTGCTGTCGGCGCTCGCGGCCGTCATCGCCATCTGCCTGTGCGGCGCGTTCTGGATCGTCACCGGCTGGCCCATGGGTTCGGCGGCCACCATGATGGCCGCCGTCTTCTGCTGCTTCTTCGCCACCATGGACGACCCCGTGCCGGCGATCCACGGCTTTCTCAAGTGGACGCTGTGGTCCATCCCGATCTCGGCGCTCTATGTGCTGGTGCTCATGCCCACGGTGCAGGACTTCGGCATGCTGGTCGTCATCTGCGCGCCGCTCTTCTTGCTGCTGGGCTTCTACCTGCCGCGTCCGACGCATTTCATGCCCGCGATGGCGCTGATCTTCGGCGTGGCCGGCACGCTCGCGCTGCACGACACCGCCAGCTCCGACCTCGTGAGCTTCATCAACAGCATGATCGGCCAGATCGTCGGCGTGCTGGTCGCGGCGCGCGTCACGCGGCTCGTGCGTTCGGTCGGTGCCGACTGGAGCGCGCGCCGCATCCAGCGCGCCACCTGGCGCGAGCTCGGCGACATGGCCGCTTCGCCGCAGCCGCAGTACGCGCAGAGCGATGCGTATGCCGTGCGCATGCTCGACCGCATCGGCCTGCTCGCGCCGCGCATCGCGCAGGCGGGCGGCACCGTCGAAGGCGTGGCCGCCAACGACGCGCTGCGCGACCTGCGCATGGGCGCCGACATCGCCGTGCTGCAGCGCGTGCGCGCCCAGCTGCCGCTGGCCAGCTCGGCCGCGCTGCTGGGCGGCATCTCGCGCTTCTTCCGCCAGCGCGCCGAAGGCCGCACGAATCCGCGCCCGCTCGACCTGCTGCCGCAGATCGACGAAGCACTCGGTGCCGTGCTTGCCGCGCGCGGCACCGCTTCTTCCGCCGCATCGCGCTCGGCCGTCACCGCACTGGTCGGCCTGCGCCGCAATCTCTTTCCCGATGCGCCGCCCAGGCTGGCGGGCGCAGCGCTCACCCAAGGAGCTTCCGCATGATCGGTGAAGCCAGTTTCTACGGCCTCTACGTGCCCTGGATCATGGTGCTGGCCCTCGGCGCGCTGCTCGCGTTGTGGGGCGTACGCCGACTGCTCGCGGCCACCGGCGCCTACCGCTGGGTGTGGCACCCCGCGCTGTTCGACATGGCGCTGTACCTGCTGCTGCTCTATGCACTGAGCCGCCTCACTTCCTACCTTCAATGACGACGAGATTCCGATGACAGTCCCCCGTTCCTCCGCAGACAACCCACGGGCCCGGCGCCTCGGGCGCGTTCTTCTCACCGTGGCCGTGGTGGCCGCCGCCGCGTGGGCCGGCCTGCGCCTGTGGGACCACTACGAACTTGCGCCGTGGACGCGCGACGGCCGCGTGCGCGCCAACGTCGTGCAGATCGCACCCGACGTGTCGGGCCTCGTCACGGCAGTACCGATCCGCGACAACCAGCCGGTCGCCGCCGGCACGCTGCTGTTCGAGGTGGACCGCGCCCGCTACGACCTCGCCGTGCGCCAGGCCCAGGCAGCGCTCGCCGCGCAGCGC
This sequence comes from Variovorax sp. 10L421, assembly GCF_056395365.1. Lineage (NCBI taxonomy): Bacteria > Pseudomonadati > Pseudomonadota > Betaproteobacteria > Burkholderiales > Comamonadaceae > Variovorax > Variovorax sp. 10L421. The sequence goes on along the minus strand of NZ_JBFTJJ010000036.1, from coordinate 6,504 downwards.
GCCATGAGCGCCCAGGTGCAGCGCGAGAACGCGCGCAACGCGGGCCTCGACGACCTGGTGTCGAAGGAGTCGCGCGAGCAGACCCGTTCGCGTGTCGAGCAGATGCAGGCCGCCGTCGCGCAGGCCGAGGTGGCGCTCGACTCGGCCCGCCTCAACCTGCAGCGCGCCCAGGTGCGCGCGCCGGCCGACGGCCTCGTCACCAACCTCGACCTGCGCCAGGGCAGCTACGCCGCGGCGGGCCGCCCGGTGCTCGCGCTGGTCGATGCGCAGTCGTTCTACGTCGAAGGCTATTTCGAGGAAACCAAGCTGCCGCGCATCCATCTCGGCGACCGCGTGCGCGTCACCCCGATGGGCGGCGGCGCGGTGCTCGAGGGCGCGGTCGACAGCGTGGCCGCCGGCATTGCCGACCGCGACCGCTCCACCAGCGCCAACCTGCTGCCCAGCGTGAACCCGACCTTCAACTGGGTGCGGCTCGCGCAGCGCATTCCGGTGCGCATCAAGCTCGATCCGCTGCCGCAGGGCGCACGCCTCGTCGCGGGCCAGACGGTCACGGTGCAGGTGCTGGGGAACAAGCCGGCGCACAGCGCCGTGGCACCGGCAGCCGCGCCGCAGAAGGGGTGAACGCCGTGAGCCGCTTCGCATTTCGCCTTGCATCGCTGGCCGTCGCCGCCGGGCTCGCGGCCTGCGCGGCGGTCGGTCCCGACTACCGCCAGCCGCCCGAGGCGCTGGCCAGCCAGGGCGCCGCCGCGCGGCCCTTTGCCGAGGCGTCCGCCAACGCCGCGCCGCTGCCCGCCCACTGGTGGCGCCTGTACCACGACCCGTTGCTCGACAGGCTGGTCGAACAGGCCCTCGCGCACAACACCGACCTGCGCCAGGCCGTCGCCAACCTCGAGCGCGAACGCGCCATCGAAGACGAAGTGGCCGACGCCAGGTACCCGACCATCGGCGTGAACGGCGGCCCTTCGTTCGGCCATGTGTCGGGGCTGTCGCTGCTGCAGAAGGGCTACGAGCCGCCGAGCACCTTCAACTACAGCGCGGGCGCTTCGCTGTCGTACCAGGTCGACCTGTTCGGCCAGATCCGCCGGGGCATCGAGGCTTCGCAGGCCAACACCCAAGCCGCCGAAGCCGCGCTCGACCTCGTGCGCGTGAACGTCGCGGCCGGCACTGCGCGCGCCTACGCCGAGGCCTGCGCTACCGGCCTTCGCCTGCAGATCGCACAGAAGTCTGTCGCCTTGCAGCAGGACGCCGTGAACGTCACGGACCGCCTGCAACGTGCAGGCCGCGCCGGTGCCATCGACGCAGGTCGCGCGCGTGCGCAGCTGCAGCAGCTCAACGCCGCACTGCCGCCGCTGAAGGCCGAACGCCAGGGCGCGCTTTATCGTCTCGCCACCTTGACCGGCGCAGTGCCGCAGGACTTCCCGCGCCAAGTGGCCGACTGCACCATGCCGCCGCGCGTGGCCGGCACACTGCCGGTCGGCGACGGTGCCGCGCTGTTGCGCCGCCGCCCCGACATCCGCCAGGCCGAGCGCGGCCTTGCCGCATCGACCGCGCGCATCGGCGTGGCCACGGCCGAGCTCTATCCCAAAGTCACGCTGGGCCTTTCAGGCTCCTCCGCCGGCCATGCCGACGACTTCGGCCGCAAGGACACCTTCGCCTGGAGCCTCGGCCCGTTGATCTCGTGGACCATTCCCAATACGGGCGTCGCACAGTCCCGCATCGCCCAGGCCGAGGCCGGCACGCGCGCGGCGCTCGCCAAGTTCGACGGCACCGTGCTCACCGCGCTGCGCGAAACCGAGACCGCACTCGGCACCTACGCGCGTGAACTCGATCGCCACGCCGCGCTGCAAGCCTCGCGCGACGAAAGCGCGAAGGTCGCCGCGCAGGCGCGCCAGCTCTACCAGAACGGCCGCACCGGCTACCTCGATTCGCTCGACGCCGAACGCTCGCTGGCTGCCAGCGAAGCCGCCCTCGCGGCCAGCGAGGCGCAGCTGGCCGACGATCAGGTCGTGCTGTTCATGGCACTCGGCGGCGGCTGGGAACCCGACGACGCGCACCTTGCGCAGGGTGCCGCGCCGGCCACCGCGAAGCAGTGACCACGGCCCTCAGCGCGCGAACAGCCAGCCGCCCTTGGGCTGGCGTACCAGCTCGTGGCGCTTGATGGCGCGTTCCTCACCGTCGTCGCCCACGTAGACCACCTCGAAGCGCAGCAGCTTCGGCGTGACCATCTTCCAGTTCTGGATGCGCTTGACCGTCACGCAGGCGGTCTTGTCGTGGTACTGCATCTCCGACATCGGGCCGCCCTGGAAGCCCGTGGTGTCGAACAGGCGGCCGGGCGCGGCGAAGGGGTTGAGCACCGCGCCATTGCGCGCGGTGATGCAGCCTTCGGTCCGCACGAAGGACTCGATGGTCGGCGAGGCGCTGCGCACCACCTTTCCCACAGCCGGGCTGGGGGGCTTGACGCCGATGGCATCGCGGATGCGCTCGACCTGCTCCTCGGTGATGGGCGCGAGGCCGTCCTTCGAGACGACGGCCGGCGGCGGCGCTGGGGGCGCGGACGGCGGTGACGGCGTGAGAAGCGTGCAGCCCGCCACCAGTGCCAGCGGCACGGTGCAGGCCAGGGCGGTGCTCGGTGTTCCGAACTTCATTGGCTCAGTCTCCCTGTCGGCGGCCCATCGGGGCCACGGCTGAAAATTGCGGGCCGTGAACATGCGGTGCATCGTTGTTCAGAAGCGTTCGTGGGGTGCGAGATAGCGCCACTGGCCAGGCTGCAGCCCCGCCAGCGGCACGCGGCCGATGCGGATGCGCCGCATCGCAAGAATGCGCAGGCCCACGCCGTCGCAGATGTTGGCGATCTGCCCCGGCCGCGCGCCCTTGAGCGCGAAGCGCAGGCCCGTTTGCTCGTCGCTCTGGCGGCCGATGCTCACGCGCGCGGGCGAGCGCTCCAGCCGCGCCAGCACCTCCGGGCTCACCGGGCCGGCCACGTCCACCATCACCTCATGCTCGAGGATGCCCGCGTCTTCCTGCAGCTTGCGTTCGATGCGGAATTCCTGCGTGTAAGCGACCAGCCCGCTGGCGCCGGTCTCGAGCGGCGTCATGCAGTGCTGCGCCTTCGCATGCGCCGGCAGAAAACGCAGTCCGGCGCGCTCGGGCTCGTGATGATTCGCAGCCACCAGCAGGCGGTGCGCGGTGTCGGTGACCATGCCCGCAGGCTTGTACAGCAGCAATGTGACGGGCAGCACGGGCTCGGGCTTCGCGCCGGCCTCGATCTCGACCTGCTGGTGCGGCAGCACGCGCGACTGCGGCAGCATCTGCGGCACGCCGTCCACGCGCACCGCGCCGTTCTCTATCAGCAGCTCGGCTTCGCGCCGCGACACACCGGCCAGCGCCGCCACGCGTTTGGCGAGGCGGATGCCCTCGTCCTCACCCGGAGAGTTCCTGTTGCTGTTGTTCATCGAGCCACCGCCAATTGCCGGATGCGAGCCACGTGCGCGGCCAGCGAGCGGGCCGCCACCGGCCACATGCGTTCGGGTACGTCGTCGTAGGCCAGCGGCAGCCATTGCTCGGGGGTGCCTTCGGGCAGCTTCTGCATGGCGGCTGCGATCCTGGCCTCGCGCTTGAGCCGGTGCGCTTTCAGCATGCCGATGGCGGTGCGGGCAAAGCCGATCACGTAGCCGTGCGCGGGCAGGATGAAGCCGATGCCGCCGGCCGCGCAGGCCGCATCGAGCGTGTCGAGCGAATCGAGGTATGCCGTCATGTCGCCATCGGGCGGATCGACCACTGTGGTGCTGCCGTTGAGGATGTGGTCGCCGGAGAACAGCAGCCCGTCTTCTTCCAGCACCAGGCACAGGTGGTTGGCCGCGTGGCCGGGCGTGTGGATCACGCGCAGCGTGTGGGCGATGGGCTCGCCTTCGGCCGTTGTGCCCGACAGCACGAGCCGCTCGCCATCGGCCAGTTCGCGCTCGGGCGTGAAGCGTGCGCTGGCGCGAGCTGTCGGCTTCGAGGCCAGGCCGAGGATCGGCGGCCTGCCGCTCTTGCACAGCGCCTGCAGCGGCGCTGCGCCCGGCGAGTGGTCGGCATGCGAGTGCGTGCAGACGATCATGCGGATGTCGCCCTGCGTGGCGCCCCACAGCCGGCCGATGTGGCCGGCGTCGTCCGGGCCCGGATCGATCACGATGTAGCCCGTGGCCGCGTCGCCCACGATGTAGCTGTTGGTGCCCGGGCCGGTCATCGCGCCCGGGTTGGGCGCGGTGAAGCGCATCACGTTCTTCAGCAGCGGCACCGGGCGTTCGCTCTGCCAGTCGAGCACGTGCACGGCCTGCCCGTCGGGGCACACCAGCGCGAGCTCGCCGAACGGCGATTCGTGCTCCATGTAGCGCGCGTCTTCGCCCTTGAGCAGGCCGGCGCGCGGGCAGCTGGTCCACAGCGGGGTCTCGCCGGCGCAGGCCGTGAGCAGGGCGTCCACGGTGGCATACGCGGCCATGCGCTGCAGCGTGCGCACGGTCGGGAAGATCATGAAGAAGCTGCCTGCCGCATGGCGCGCGAGCGCATCGGCTGGGCGCACCCAGCAGGGCTCGAACTGTTCGCTCTCGTCGGCTGCGGGCTCCTGGCCTTCGGGCATGCGCGCCACCAGGAAGGGCACATCGAAGCGCCTGGGCAGGTCGCGGTCGGTGATCCAGTGCGCGAAGGTGAACACCCGGTCTGCATCGAGCGTCAGCCCGCGTGCCGCGCATTGGTCGGCAAAGGCTGTGCCCGCCGTGTTGCCGCGGTCCATGGCGGCGATGTCCTCGGCGTTAGCGGGACGCCCGTCGGCATGGTGCGCGAGCAGCACGCCCAGTTCCTCGAAAGCCTCGCGGATGGCCGCGATGGCCTGCGTGCGCTGCAGGCCGCTTTGCGTCGACCGCTGCGTGGCGATGCGCTGGGCCGCTTCGTCGGCGGCGTCGATCTGGCCGCCGGGAAATACATAGGCACCGGGCGCGAAACTGGCGGTGGCCGAGCGGCGGGTCATGAGCACTTCGATGCCGGCGGCGCTGTCGCGCAGCAGCAGCACGGTGGCGGCCGCGCGCGGGCGCGCGGGCTCTCGTGGGGTGTGTAGTTGTTGGGTGGAACGGACCATGGGGCGATTATGGAGAGCAGGCACGCGGCGTGCATGCCGCGCATAAGCTCATATGGAATCGGGCATCAGCGGCGCGCCACAATGCGCGCTTGCACCGCTTGCCTCGCAGAAAGACAGTCATGTTTCATTCTCCCTTCTCTCGAATTGCCCGCCGCGCACTGCTGCTGGCCGCTGCCTCGCTCGTTGCGCCCGCCGCCTTCTCCCAGCCGGACTGGCCGCAGCAACCCGTCACGCTGATCATGGGCTTTCCGGCCGGCTCGGGCGTCGACGTGGTGGCCCGCGTCATCCAGGAGCCGCTGTCGAAGCAGCTCGGCAAGCCCGTCGTCATCGACTACAAGTCGGGCGCCGCCGGCAACATCGCCAGCGAGTACGTGGCCCACGCCAGGCCCGATGGCTACACGCTTTCCTTCGGCACCGCAGCCACGCACGGCAGCAATGCCGCGCTCTACAAGAAACTGCCCTTCGACGTGGAGGCCGACTTCGTGCCGGTGGCGCCGGTGCTCGACGTTTCGAACGTGCTCACCATCAATCCCGACGTGATCAACGTGCGGACCTTGAAGGAATTCGTCGAGCTGGTCAAGGCAAATCCCGGCAAGTACAACTATGCGTCTACAGGCAACGGCGCGGGCACACACATGGCCTTTGCCGAATTCAATTCGCGCCTCGGCCTGAACATGGTGCACGTGCCCTACAAGGGCGGTCCCGAGGCGATCACATCGGTGGTGCGCGGCGAGACCTGCTGCATCATGAACCAGGTGCAGACCGTGCTGCCGCACTACAAGGCCGGCAAGGTGCGCCTGCTGGGCGTAACCACCGCCGCCGCGGTGCCGGCCGTGAAAGAAGTGCCCACCATCGCCTCGAGCGGCCTGCCGGGCACCAAGGGCTTCGACAGCTCGATCTGGTTCGGCATCTTCGCGCCCAAGGGCACCGACCCGCAGATCGTCGACAAGCTCAACGCGGCCGTGAAGGCGGTGCTGGAGACCCCCGAGATCCGCGAGCGCTTCGAGAGCCAGGGCAACACCGTGCGCATCGAGTCGCCGGCACAGTTCAAGAAGACCGTGCACGACAACCGCGTGAAGTGGGCGGAGGTTGCGAAGGCCGCGAACATCAGCATCGACTGAGGCTGGCGTTCAGAGCGTCTTCGTCAGCGTCAGGATGAAGCGCGCCTTGTTGGGCGAGTAGGTCGTCTGGCCGAAGGGGCCGAAGCCCAGGTCGATGCCCGGGTTCGCGACCGCGACATACGAGCTCTTCTTGTTGGCGCCTTGCACCGAACCGGTCAGCGACAGGCCGTTGCCGAAGTCGTAGCTCGCGCCCACGTTGTAGTCGACGTAGCTCTTGTAGCCCAGGCTGCGGATGTCGCTGGACATGTTCGTGTAGCCGACGGCCGCCTT
>NZ_JBFTJJ010000035.1:0-41229 GCF_056395365.1 Variovorax sp. 10L421 | reverse complement strand
GCCATGCCCATGAGGCCGACGTCGCCGAGCTTGTTGTGGCGCGCGGCGGCCGTCACGCCCACCAGCAGCGCGATCACGACGGTCAGGGCCATCGCCATCATGGCCAGCGGCACGGTGAGCGCGAGGCGTTCGAGGATCAGGTCGAGCACGGGCGAGCTGTAGGCGTAGCTGTCGCCGAGGTGGCCGGTCAGCAAGCCGCCGATCCAGTGCCAGTAGCGCGTCCACGCGGGCTGGTCGAGGCCGAGCTTGGTGGCCAGGGCGGCGACGGCTTCGGGCGAGGCGTCGGGACCCATGAGCATCTGCGCGGCGTTGCCTGGAAGAATTTCCAGAACGAGGAACACGATGATGGACGCGCCGATCAGCGTGCCGATCAGCGTGGCGAGGCGCTTGAATAGAAACAGACTCATGGGGCGGGGCGCAGCATAACTGACTCGTGCAACAAGTGTGCCGCGGATGTGGCCTTTGTCATTCATCGGCAGCCTGTCCGCCCGGCCCCGCGATAATCGGGGGATGGCCCTCATGATCACCGACGAATGCATCAACTGCGATGTCTGCGAGCCCGAGTGCCCGAACGACGCGATCTACATGGGCGCGGAGTTCTACGAGATCGATCCGCACAAGTGCACCGAGTGCGTCGGCCACTTCGACGAGCCGCAGTGCGTGCAGATCTGCCCGGTGGCTTGCATTCCCGTGAATCCCGAGCACGTGGAAAGCCGCGAGACGCTGATGCAGAAATACGAGCGTCTCACGGCGATCAAGGTGACGTCTGTGTCGAGCAGCGCTTAGGCGGCTGGTTTCCGTTTCTTTTTCTTGCGCTCCGAGGCGTCGCCGGCCGCCCTTGAACTCTGGCCGCCGCTGAAATTCAGGCTGGACCTGCGCGGATCGTTGGCTGCCTTGCGTGCGCGATCCCTTTCCCTCTGCTCGGACAGGGCAAGCCGTCTTTCCGCCAGCGCGGCGCTTCTGGCTTCCCGCGCGGCTCGCTGATCGCGGTCGTTGGCCGCCTTTTCCTGGGACAGCCGGGTGCGTTCCAGGTGGTCGGCGTAGGTCTGGGCGCTGCGCGTGCCGGCGTCGGCGGCCTGGCGGTCCTGGTCGCTGCGGTGGTCGTTCACCTTCACCGTCGTGCCGCCTTCACAAGGCTGGTCGGAATAGGTGTTGCCGCATCGCCAGGTTTTTGCGGCGTTTTGGGCGGACGCGCTCATGGAGAAAGCGCATGTTGCTATTGAAAATATAGCAATCCCGAGGCTCTCGGCTGTCGTTCTTTTTCTTTTCTTCCTCTGGCTCATTTTTTATTTCTCTCCCTCCTGCACTCCGATGGCCGGCTAGGTGGCGGCAGGCGTGCCTCCGTCGCCGGGCTCCCGCCGCGGCGGTTTGGGCCGGGGTGGTTTGCTCGTGTGAATGACGAGGGTCGCCTTTTCCATCTCGCCTGCCACCAGCGCAGGCAGCGCGTGCAGGGTGCGGACGATGGCGTCTTCTATCGCTTCACGTTGTTCCTTGAGCGGCTTCTTGAGCACCCAGTTGACGACCTCCGACTTCACGCCAGGGTGTCCGATGCCCAGCCGCAGCCGCCAGTAGTCGCCGGTGCCCAGTTGCGCGTGAATGTCGCGCAGTCCGTTGTGGCCGGCATGGCTGCCGCCGAACTTGAGCTTGACCTGGCCCGGCACCACGTCGAGCTCGTCGTGCGCCACGAGGATTTCCTCGGGCGCGATCTTGAAGAAGCGGGCGAGGGCCGCCACCGATTTGCCCGACAGGTTCATGAAGGTCTGCGGCTCCAGCAGCCAGATGCTCTGGCCGCCGATGTTGGCGCGTGCGGCAAGGCCGTGGTAGCTGCGCTCGGGCACGAGGTTGAGTTTCCATTCGCGCGCGACGGCGTCGATCCACCAGAAGCCGGCGTTGTGCCGCGTGGCTTCGTACTCTGGGCCCGGGTTGCCGAGGCCGACAAACAGCTTGATCATGGTCGTGGATTATCCGATCCGCCAAAAGCAAAAGGCCCGCACGGAGCGGGCCTTCGCAAAGACAGACGCGAGAAGTGGATTACTTCTTGGCGGTCTTGGCAGCCGGGGTCTTGGCGGCGGGAGCGGCCTTGCCACCCTTGCCTGCCGGTGCGGCAGCTGCGTCGGCAGCGACTGCGCCTTCAGCGGGAACGTCGGCTTCTTCAGCAGCCGGCGACACGGCCGAAGCCAGCACCGGGTTGACCTTGCCGTGGCTGACCCACTTCACGCCCTTGGGCAGCTTGATGTCCTTCAGCGTGACCGTGCCGTTCTTCTTCAGGCCCGACAGGTCGACTTCGATGAACTCGGGCAGATCGCTCGGCAGGCAGTTCAATTCGAGTTCGGTCGTCACGTGGTTGACCAGGTTCAGGTCGATCTTGACGGCTTCGGATTCTTCCTCGCCCTTGAAGTGCACCGGCACCTTCATGGTCATGCGGGTCTTGGCATCGACGCGTTGGAAGTCGATGTGTTGCACCAGCTGGCGGAACGGGTGGTATTGCACGTCGCGCAGCAGAACCTTGCTGACGGCGCCGCCGATTTCCATTTCGAGCACGCTCGCATGGAAGGCTTCCTTCTTCAGGGCGTGCCACAGCGCGTTGTGATCGATCTCGATCAGCTGCGGCTGGGTGTCGCCACCGTAGACGATGCCGGGGGTCTTGCCCGAGATGCGGAGACGGCGGCTCGCACCCGTGCCCTGCTTTGCGCGCTCAAAAGCGACGAATTTCATAACTAGCTCCTGTGAGAGTCCACCGCGACCAGTGCGACTCCGGTTCAAAAAGGCCTCCCGCAAAGGAGGCCCGCTTCATGTCCCGGTCAGAACAGGTTGTCCTGATCCGAGAACAAACTCATCACCGACTCGCCCTTGGCAATGCGCTGGATCGTTTCGGCGATCAGCGGTGCCACGGAGAGCTGGCGGATCTTTCCGCAAGCCATGGCGGCGTCGGAAAGGGGAATGGTGTTGGTCACGACCACTTCGTCGAGGGCCGAGCCCTGCGTGATGCGCTCGATGGCCGGGCCCGAGAAGATCGGGTGCGTGCAATAGGCGTAGACACTCTTGGCGCCGCGCTCCTTCAGCACCTCGGCGGCTTTGACCAACGTGCCGGCCGTGTCGATCATGTCGTCCATGATCACGCAGTTGCGGCCGTCGATCTCGCCGATCACGTTCATGACTTCGCTGACGTTGGCCTTCGGGCGGCGCTTGTCGATGATGGCGAGGTCGCAGTTCAGCTGCTTGGCCAGCGCACGGGCGCGAACCACGCCGCCGACGTCGGGCGAGACCACGATCAGGTCTTCGTAGTTCTTCGCGCGCAGGTCGCCGAGCAGCACGGGCGAGGCGTAGATGTTGTCGACCGGGATATCGAAGAAGCCCTGGATCTGGTCGGCGTGCAGGTCCATCGTGAGCACGCGCTCGACGCCGACGGTTTCCAGCAGGTTGGCCACCACCTTGGCCGAGATCGGCACGCGGCTCGAGCGCGGGCGGCGGTCCTGGCGGGCATAGCCGAAGTAGGGGATCACGGCGCTGATGCGTTCGGCCGAAGCGCGCTTGAGCGCGTCGACCATGATCAGCAGTTCCATCAGGTTTTCGTTGGTCGGTGCGCAGGTCGACTGCACCACGAACACGTCGCGCGCACGAACGTTCTGGTTGATCTCGACAGTGACTTCCCCATCGGAGAAGCGACCGACGCGTGCGGCGCCCAGCGAGGTGCCGAGGTTGTGCGCGATTTCTGCAGCAAGGCCCGGATTGGCGTTGCCGGTGAAAACCATGAAATCAGGGTGATTAGCCTGCATGAGCGCGTCCCGGCAGTGCGAATTGGCTTAGGAAGCCGCCAAAAGGTTTGTGATGCATGGCGGCCGGTGAGCCGCCGATTATTGCAGCGGGTGGGCTGCAAAAGAAGACTGCGGCCGTTGGGCCGCAGTCGTTGAAGATTTGGCAGGGGAGAAAGGATTCGAACCTTTGCATGCTGGAATCAAAATCCAGTGCCTTAACCAGCTTGGCGACTCCCCTACACGGGTCGATGGTTTTCACCATCAACCGATATATGTCGCATCGAACCGAATGAACGGTCCGATCATCTTCAGGTTGCCCACCCGCACAGCGGATGAACTTCCAGGTTGCTGCATTGACGAACCTGCCAGCCTTCGGGGGCTTCGAGCAGTTCCGCTTCCTGCGGCGCTTGCGGCATCTTCGCGAACACCGAACTTCCGGAGCCGGTCATCCGGGCCTTCAACCCCTGGGCGCCGAGCCATTCGATGGCGTCGGTGACGGCGGGGCAAAGTCGCTGGGCAACCGGCTGCAGGTCGTTGTGGCCGAAGTCGAAAACCGAAGAGCTCAGAACCGAGCTTTCCAAGTTTGTCGCTTCAGACAATTCGCTATCTGCAGCAAAGCCCGAGATTATAGCAACAGGTGTGGCGCGTTGAAGATCGGAAGCCGAAAAAATTAATCGGGTATCGAGTCCCTCGGGTGGCTTGACCACCGCGAAACGCGCCGACGGTAGTGTAACCGGTCGGATCTGCTCGCCGATGCCCTCGACCCATGCGTTGTGCCCGCCAAGGAAGAAGGGCACGTCTGCGCCCAGCTTCAGGCCGATGCGGGCCAGCCGTGACAGGGGCAGGTTCAGGCCCCACAGGCGGTTCAGCGCGAGCAGGCAGGTGGCCGCATCCGAAGATCCGCCGCCCATGCCGGCCTGCGCCGGCACGTGCTTGGCCACGCCGATGTGCGCACCCTGGCCGGGCTCGGCAAATGCCTGCAGAGCGCGGGCCGCGCGCAGGATCAGGTCGTCGGCGGGCAGCTCGGTCGTCAGGTCCTCGCGGCTCAGCTGGCCATCGCGCCGCAGTTCGACGTGGAGCATGTCGCACCAGTCGATCAGCATGAAGACCGATTGCAGCAGGTGGTAGCCGTCGTCGCGCTGGCCGGTGATGTGGAGGAAGAGGTTGAGCTTGGCCGGCGCGGGAAGGTCGTGGATCGCCTTCATGACCGCTCGAACACGATGCGCAGGTCGGCCCTCGGACTCGGCGATTCGCGCACGGCCTGCAGCCGCCCGTTGCCGAGTTGCGCAAGATCGGGCTTCCAGCCGGGAACGGGATCGTTGCGGCCCGCGAGCCAGCCGAACAGCGCGCCGACCGGGATGGCGGCGCCGGTGGCGGCCTCGATCAATGCATCGACGGAGTCGAAGCGCCGCGTCTTGCTGCCGTCTTTCAGCAGGGCCTCACCCGGCGCCCAATGCAGTTGCGCCAGCGTGCTGCCGATGGGTGTCGTGAGCGTCAGGTCGCCGGTCTCGGCGGAGCCGCGCAGCTCGAACAGCGCAGCGAAGGTCTGCACCGGCTCGCTGTCGATGCGCAGCGACATGCGGCCGCTCCAGCTGTCCGAGGGTGGGCGGGTTGAAGGGCCGCCCGAAAGCTGGGCGCAGCCCGCCACCGCAAGCAGGGCCACGCCCCCCATCGCCAGAAGGACGCGCCGGCCACTGTCGACCTGCCTGGGGGCGAGCATCATCTACGGCTTCACGCGCAGGCGCTTGAGCGTTTCCTGCAGCGTCTCGTTCTCGGCATCGCTCAGCAGGGCTTCCTTCCAGACCGTGACCGCGCGGTCCTTCTGGCCGGTGCTCCACAGGACTTCGCCGAAATGAGCACCGATTTCGGGATCGGGCCGCGTCTTGTAGGCCGCCTCGAGGATGCGGATCGCCTCGGTCGTGTTGCCGAGCCGGAACTCGACCCAGCCCAGGCTGTCGGCAATGAACGGATCTTCGGGCGCCAGTTGCACCGCCTTCTGGATCAGCGTGCGCGCCTCGTCGAGCCGGATCTTGCGATCGGCGAACGAGTAGCCCAGCGCGTTGTATGCGTTCTGGCTCTCGGGCTTGAGCTCGATAAGTCGGCGCAGCAGGCGTTCCATGTCGTCGAGGCGATTGAGCTTCTCGGCGACCATGGCCTGGTCATAGACGAGGTCGCCGTCGTCCGGCGATTTCGCCGAGGCCTGGGCGAGCATGTCGTAGGCCGCCTGGTACTGCTTCGCGTCGCGCAGCAGCTGCACTTCGGCAAGGAATTTTTGCTTCTTGTCGTCGGGCGTGCGCTCGGGCAGGCCACGGATCATTTCGCGCGCCTGGGGCAGCTTGCCCTGGCGGGCCAGCAGGGCCGCGCGGCGGGTCTGCGCGGCCACCAGCTCGTCGGCCCCATCGACGCGCGCGAGCCAGCGCTCGGCCGCTGTGAAGTCCTTGCGCCGCTCCGCCAGTTGCGACAGCGCAAAGTACGCCTGCGACACCCCTCGCTTGCGGTCGGCAGCGTCGTCGGCGTCCTTGTTGCCGCCGCGGTTGGCCGACAGTTCGATGAAGCGCTTGATCGAGGTCTCGGCCGCGGCATCCTGCCTGGCCTGCATCTGGAGGCTGCCGAGCAGCAGCCATGGCTCCGCAAGTTCCGGTCGCGACGTGGTCAGCACCTGGAGCTGCGCGGCGGAGTCGTTGAAGCGCCGGTTCTCGACCAGCACGCGCGCATAGGCGATGCGCAGGTCGGGCGCGGCCTTCGGGTTGCTGCTCAGGTAGCGCGTGACGATCGGCTCGGCGAGCGGCTGGCCGGGGTCGATCATCTCGAGCGCCAGCGCCGCAGGCGCATCGGAGGCCGGGTCGATCTCCTGGCCCTTGCGCGCAGCCTCCAGGGCGCCGGAGGCATCGCCTGCATTGAGGCGCAGACGGCCGACGGTAGCCCAGGCCAGTCCGCCGCTGGTCGGGCTCTTCAGTTCGTCGACCAGGGCCTGCTCGACCACCGAGGCGGCCAGCTTCTTGTCCGAGGCGCGCGCGTAGTTGCGTGCGATCACGGCCATGAGCAGCGGACGTTCGACTTGCGAGGTTGCAGCCACTTCGGCGCGCAGCGGCTCGACGGTTTCGCCGATGCGGTTCAGCGCGATCAGGATCTGAAGCTCGATGCGGCGCGCGTCGCGCGAGGTCGGCAGGGCTTCCTGCCAGGCCCGCGCCGCGGCGAGCGCCGCATCGCCCGAGCGCGATTGCAGGGCGATCTCGACCGCACGCTGGAACAGCTTGCCGTCGCGCAGCCGGCGAGCGGCATCGAGCACCAGCGCGTAGCCGGAGCCGGGGTCGCCGGAGCGGGCGGTCATCTCGCCCATCAGGATTTCATAGAACAGGTCGGCCGTCAGCGCAGACGGCTGCGGTGCGGGTTCGCTGGCCGCCTTGGCCGCAGTGCCCTTGGGCTTGACTGCGGGCTTCGGCTGAGCCGAGTGTTCGATGGTCAGCACGGGGCTGCCAGGAGCTGCAGGGGCGGAGGATTGTGCGTGAACCGCACAGGCCAGCAAGGCGAGGGACGCGGCCGCCGCAAGGCGGTGTCGGCGGGGCGAAAGATTCATCCGACCATAATAATCGAGGCTCCCGAATGAGCGCCCCCTGGGGCCTCGTTACCGCTGGCGTTTGCCGGAGATTTACTTTCATGCCTGAACTGCCCGAAGTCGAAGTCACCCGCCGCGGCTTTGCCGACCGCATCGCGGGCGCGCGCATCGACGCGGTGCACATCGGCAAGCCCCTGCGCTGGGCGCTGATGGTGCTGCCCGAGGCGCTGGTCGGGCGGCAGGTGCGCGAGGTGCGGCGGCGCGGCAAATACCTGCTGATCGACCTCGACCGCGGCATCCTGCTGCTGCACTTGGGCATGTCTGGCAGCCTGCGTTTCGACGCGGCGCTGCCGCTGCCCGGGCCGCACGACCATTTCGACCTGGTCACCGACCGGGGCACGCTGCGGCTCAACGATCCGCGCCGCTTCGGCGCGGTGGTCTACGTGGACGACGAGGCCGCCCCGTGGGCCATCAAGCTCCTCGGCGGGCTGGGCATGGAGCCGCTGGGCGACGCCTTCGACCTCGATGCCTTCCATGCCGGCCTCAAGAAGCGCAGGAGCGCCGTCAAGCAGGTGCTGCTGGCGGGCGACGTGGTGGTAGGCGTGGGCAACATCTACGCGTCGGAGGCGCTGTTCCAGGCGGGCATCCGGCCGACGCTGTCGGCCGCGCGCATCAGCCGCCCGCGGGCGGCCCGGCTCCATGCGGCGGTGCGTGAGATCCTGGCCCGGGCGGTGGAGAAGGGCGGCAGCACGCTGCGCGATTTCTCCAATGTGGACGGCCAGAATGGCTATTTCCAGCTCGAAGCGACCGTCTATGGCCGCGCGGGCGAACCCTGTCGGGTTTGCGCAACGCCGATCCGCCTGCTGCGTCAGGGACAGCGCTCCACCTATTACTGCCCCAAGTGCCAGAAGTAAGCGTCACAATCCGACGAGAGAAACAATCTAGAAACGGTTGTTGCCACCTCCCGATGCTATATTTGTAAGTTGTTTCTTACATATTTCCCTTGAGCCGCTCTTTCAACCAACAACTCGATCAGCACGGCGCTTGGCGAAGCAATTTCGCCCACCGGCTGCAGTGGCTGTCCCGCTGGCTGACCGAGAACGAGCTGCTCGACCAGGCGGTGGCGGAGCGCCTGCGCGGCCTCGAGACGCAGATCCGCACCAGCAAGGTCATGGTCGCCTTCGTCGCCGAGTTCTCGCGCGGCAAGTCGGAGCTGATCAACGCCATCTTCTTCGCCGGCTACGGGCGGCGCATCATGCCGGCCAGCGCGGGCCGCACCACGATGTGCCCGACCGAGCTGGGCTACGACGCCGCGCTCGCGCCCAAGCTGCGCCTGCTGCCCATCGAAACCCGCCTGGAGCCGCATTCGTTGGCCCACTGGCGCGAGAAACCCGCGCGGTGGACCGAGATCTCCATCGACGTCGGCGACGCCGAGCAGCTGGCGCAGGCCATGAGCAAGGTGGCCGAGGTGCGCTGGGTCACCAAGGACGAAGCGCGCACGCTGGGTTTCTGGGACGACGATACCCCCGACGACAACCCGGCGCAGGACGCGCAGGGCCGCGTCGAGATCCCGCGCTGGCGCCATGCGGTGCTGAACATGCCGCATCCGCTGCTGGAGCAAGGGCTGGTGATTCTCGACACTCCGGGCCTGAATGCGATCGGCGCCGAACCCGAACTCACGGTGAGCCTGATTCCGCAGGCCCATGCGGTGGTCTTCATCCTGGGTGCTGAAACCGGCGTGACGCGCTCTGATCTTTCGATCTGGCGCGAACACCTGATCACCGAGGACGAAGGCAACGACACGCGCTTCGTGGTGCTCAACAAGATCGACACGATGTGGGATACGCTGAGCCAGCCCGCCCACATCGAGCAGCAGATCGAGCGCCAGCGCGAAGGCGCGGCCCGATTGCTCGAAGTGCCGCTGGCGCAGGTGCTGCCGGTGTCGGCGCAGAAGGGCCTGCAGGCCAAGATCCAGCACGACGGCCAGTTGCTGGAGGCCAGCCGTCTGCCGGCGCTCGAATCCCTGCTGGCCGAAGGCGTGCTCGGCAAGCGTGAAACCATGCTGCGGCTGGCGGTCGACGCGGGCATGACCGCGCTGCGCGCCGAGGCCGAGCGCATCCTGAAGGTGCGCCAGCGCGACCTGTCCGAGCAGGCGCTCGAACTGCAGGGGCTGCGCGGCAAGAACGTCTCGGTGATCCGCCACATGCGCGCGCGCATCGACCAGGAGCACACCGAGTTCGAAGGAAGCAACACGCGCATCCTGGCGCTGCGATCGGTGCAGGGCAAGCTGCTGCGCGAGGTATATGCCGTGCTCGGCCGTACCGCGCTGAAGGCCGACATGGTGCGGCTGTCGGCCGCGCTCAAGCGCCCCGGCGTCAAGTTCAACGTGCGCAAGGTGTACGCCGAGACCTTCGACTCGCTGCGCAACAACCTGCGCGAAGTGCAGGCGACCACGGCGGAGATCCAGTCGATGCTGCACGCCACCTTCCGCCAGCTCAATGCCGAGCAGGGCTTCACCCTGCAGGCGCCGGCCGAGCCCGACCTGACGGGCTTCGAACAGGAGCTGGGCCAGATCGAGCGCAGCCACATCCACTACCTGGGCGTGGGCAACCTGCTGAAGCTCGCGCAGGCCGATTTCTGCGACAAGCTGGTGCGTGCGCTGGCCAGCCGGCTGCGGCTCGTCAACGAAGCGGCCATGACCGAGGTCGAGCGCTGGAGCAAGGGTGCGAGCGCGCAGATCGACGCGCAGCTCAAGGAGCGCCGCCGCAATTTCAGCAAGCGCATCGAGGCGATCGAGCGCATCCAGAGCGCGGCGGGCAACCTCGACGAGCGGCTGGTCGAGCTTGCCTCTCAGGAGAGCAACCTCACCGAGCTTCATGTGCAGCTGCGCGAGTTCACATCGATGATCGCGCAGCACGGAAGGCCGCAGGCCGCGGCCACTGTCGGCGAGCTGCGTGCGGCCTGAAGTTTCCGTCTCCACGGCGGCTGCAACCCTGCCATTGCCCCCCGATTTCGCCTCGCAGATCGTGAGCTGGCAGCGCAGCCACGGGCGCAGCCAGCTGCCGTGGCAGAACACCCGCGACCCGTACCGCGTCTGGCTGTCGGAGGTGATGCTCCAGCAGACGCAGGTGTCGACGGTGCTCGGCTACTTCGCGCGCTTTCTCGAACGATTTCCCGACGTGAAGGCGCTGGCCGCCGGCACCGAGGACGAGGTGTTCGGGCTCTGGAGCGGGCTGGGCTACTACAGCCGGGCGCGCAACATGCACCGTTGTGCGCAGGATGTTGTCGCGCGCTTCGGCGGCGAGTTTCCGCGCACCGCCGCCGAGCTCGTCACCTTGCCCGGCATCGGCCGCTCGACCTCCGCGGCCATTGCGGCGTTCTGCTTCGGCGAGCGCGTGGCGATCCTCGACGGCAACGTCAAGCGCGTGCTGACGCGCGTGCTCGGTTTCGCGGGCGACATGTCTTCGGCGGCGCAGGAGCGTGCGCTGTGGGATCTGGCGACGCAATTGCTTCCTCCGGCCGACCAGAAAGAAGCCATCGCGCACTACACCCAGGGCGTGATGGACCTGGGTGCCACGGTCTGCCTGCCGCGCAAGCCGAGCTGCATGATCTGCCCGGTCAACAAGACCTGCGCGGCCCTGCGGGAAGGCGCGACGGAGCGATATCCCGTCAAGACGCGCAAGCTCAAGCGCAGCGCCCAGTCGCTCTGGGTGCTGCTGGCGCGCGATGCGCACGGCCGCGTGTGGCTGGAGAAGCGGCCGTCGAAGGGCATCTGGGCGGGGCTTTATTGCCTGCCCGTGTTCGACAGCCGCGAAGACCTTCTGGCCGTGTTGCCGACGACTGCGCAGCGCGGCCTGCAGGACCTGCCGGCCTTCGTGCATGTGCTGACCCACAAGGACCTTCACCTGCACCCGTTGAAGCTTCAGGGCGGCCAGCCGCAAGGCGAGGGTGCGCGCTGGGTCGGTGCGGACGAGTGGGGCCGGCTGGGCCTGCCGGCGCCGATGCGCAAGCTGCTCGAGGGCAGCGAGGCTTAGGCAGTCAGACCGCGTCGAGCTCGCGGTGCCGCTTGAGCGCACCCCAGCGCGCACCGAAGGAGCGCGCCAGCTGCTCGACCAGGAACACCGAACGATGCTGCCCGCCCGTGCAGCCGATGGCCACAGTCACGTAGCTGCGATGGTCGCGCGCCAGCGCATCGAGCCAGTGCGCAAGGAACTGCTCGATGTCGTCGTACATGCGTGCCACGTCGTCGTGCTCGCGCAGCCATTCGATCACCGGCTCGTCGCGGCCTGTGAGCGGGCGCAGCGCGGGCACGTAGTGCGGATTGGGCAGCATGCGCACGTCGAACACGTAATCGGCATCGAGCGGTACGCCGCGCTTGAAGGCGAATGACTCGAACACCAGCGTCAGCGCGCTCTGGGGCGCGGAGATCAATGACTTGATGTAGCTCTGCAGCTGCGCAGGCCGGATCAGGCTGGTGTCGATCACGTCGGCGCCGTCGCGCAGGTCGGCCAGCAGCTCGCGTTCGAGCTCGATCGCCTGCATCAGCACGCGATGCTGCTCGGGCACGTCTGTGCGGCCCTCCTGGCGCGAGAGCGGGTGGCGGCGGCGGGTTTCCGAATAGCGGCGCAGCAGGGCGTCGGTGGTTGCGTCGAGGAACAGCGAACGCAGCGAGATCTCGCCGTCGCGCTGCAGCGCGTCGAGCTGATGCGGAACGATCGGCAGCGAGACGCCGCTGCGCACGTCCATGGCGATGGCCACCCGCGTGGCCTGCTGCTCATGCTGCAGCGCGACGAACGGGGTCAGCAGCTCGGGCGGCAGGTTGTCGACGCAGTAGTAGCCAGCGTCTTCCAGCGCGTGCAGGGCCACCGACTTGCCGGAGCCCGACATGCCCGTGATGAGCACGAGGTCGAGGCTCATGGCGCGGTCGCCGGAGTCTTGTGGCCGAGCAGCTCGCGTGCATGCGCGAGCGAGGTCTGCGAGACCTTCTCGCCGCCCAGCATGCGGGCGATTTCCCTGGCGCGGTTGTCGTCGTCGAGGCGCGACACGCCGCTTTCGGTGCGCGGGCCGTCCTTGCCCGCCGCCGCCGTCTGGCGCTTGGCCACCACGAGGTGATGGTCGGCGCAGGCGGCCACCTGGGGCAGGTGGGTCACGGCGAGCACCTGGCGGTCGCGGCCGAGCTGCTTCATGAGCCGCCCGACCGTCTCGGCCACGGCCCCGCCGACGCCGGCATCGACCTCGTCGAAGATCAGCGTCTGCGCGGCGCCGAGCTGGCTGGTCGTGACGGCGATGGCCAGCGCAATGCGCGACAGTTCGCCGCCCGAGGCCACCTTGCCGATGGCCCGGGGCGTGCTGCCGGTGTGGCCGGCAACGAGGAAGGCCACGTCTTCGAGGCCGGCGCGGCTGGGCTGTGCCAGCGGCTGCAGTTCGACGTCGAAGCGTCCGCCCTGCATGCCGAGGCCCTGCATGGCGTCGGTGACGGCCTGGGCGAGGCGGGGGGCGGCCTGCTTGCGGGCCTTGCCCAGCGCCTTGGCTTCTTTCATGTAGGCCTGTTGCGCGCCTTGCTCGGCACGCTCCAGGCCTTCGAGATCGCTTTGCGCATCGAGCGCCTGCAGTTCGGCCTGCCAGCCGGCCAGCAGCGCCGGCAGCTCGGCGGGTGTGCGCTTGTAGCGGCGCGCAAGCGACATCCACAGGCCCATGCGTTCATCCAGCTCGGCCAGGCTCTGCGGATCGGTGTCGGCGTCGCGCAGGTAGCCGTGCAGCGTGTGGGCCGCGTCGGAAGCCTGCGCCACGCAGGAGGCGAGCACCTCGCCCAGCGCGCGGAACTCGGGCTCGATGTGCTCGCAGTTCTGCAGCAGCGTGGCCGCCCGCGAGAGCGCGGAGAGGGCGCCGCTGTCGTCGTCTTCCAGCGCCTGGCTGGCGCCCTGGGCTGCGTCGATCAGCGCTTGCGCGTTGGAGATGCGCGAGTGGTTGGTCGACAGCTCTTCCCATTCGTCGGCACCCGGCGCGAGCTTGGCGACTTCGGAGATCTGCCACTGCAGCCGTTCGCGTTCGCGCTGCAGCGAGTCTTGCGCCGAGCGCGCATGTTCGAGCGCCGAAAGCGCCTGCCGCCAGCCCTGCCATGCGGCGTCGAGCGCGTCAGTGCGCACGCCCGCGTAGGCGTCGAGCAGGCCGCGCACGGCTTCGGGCCGCGTCAGGCTCTGCCAGGCGTGCTGGCCGTGGATGTCGAGCAGACGGTCGCCGAGTTCGCGCAATTGCGTGGCCGTGGCCGGGCTACCGTTGATCCAGCCGCGGCTGCGGCCCTGCAGGTCGACGGTGCGGCGCAGCAGCAGCGCGTCGCCGGCCTCGAAGCCGCCCTCGTCGAGCCACGTGTCCAGGGCCGGGTCGGCGTTGAATTCGGCGCTCACGTCGAGCCGCTCGGCGCCTTCGCGCACGGCGCCCGCGTCGGCGCGGTTGCCCAGGGCCAGCTGCAGTGCGTCGATCAGGATGGATTTGCCCGCGCCGGTCTCACCGGTCAATACCGTGAAGCCGCCGGACAGGTCGAGTTCGAGTGATCGCACGATCACGAAGTCGCGCAGTGCGATGCGTCGCAGCGCCATTTCAGGAGCCCCCTTCGTTCCAATGAAGTTTCTTGCGCAGCGTGTCGAAATAGCTCCAGCCGCGCGGGTGCAGGAAGCGCACCCGGAAGTCGGAGCGGCGCACCACCACGCGGTCGCCGATCGCGAGCGAGGCCAGCGACTGCATGTCGAAATTGGCGCTGGCGTCGCGCCCGCCCACCAGCTCGATCACGATCTCGTCGGCATCAGGCAGCAGCACGGGACGGTTCGATAGGGTGTGCGGCGCGATCGGCACCAGCACCCAGCCCGGCACCGCTGGATGCAGCAGCGGCCCGCCTGCCGACAGCGCATAGGCGGTCGAGCCCGTGGGCGTGGCGATGATCAGGCCGTCGGCGCGCTGGTTGGCCACGAAATGGCGGCCCACCGACACGCGCAGCTCGACCATGCCGGAGGTGGCGCCGCGGTTCACGACCACGTCGTTCATCGCGAGCGCGTCGAACACCGAGGCGCCGTCGCGCACGACCTGTGCATGCATCAGGCTGCGGTGGTCCTCCTCGTACTCGCCGGCCAGCATCGGAATCAGCGTGGCCTGGTAGTTGTCGAGCGGGATGTCGGTGATGAAGCCGAGCCGGCCGCGGTTGATGCCGATCAGCGGAATGCCGTAGCTGGCGAGCTGCCGGCCGATGCCGAGCATGGTGCCGTCGCCGCCGACCACCAGGCCGAGGTCGCAGCGCTGGCCGATTTCCTCGACGCTCAGGGCTTCGTAGCGCGGATGGGCGGGGGCGCCGTCATCGTCGTCTTCGCAGGTCGAGCGCTCGACGAACACCGTGCAGCCTTGCGATTCGAGGAAGGTGCCGATGCCTTCCATGACGCCGTCGCGCGCATCCGCCTGCGCTCGGGCGCCGGAAGCCTGGTATTTGCCGATCAGGGCGACGTGACGAAAGCGAGAGGTCATATCTCACAAATTACAACACTAAAATCTTGCAATGCTGGACGACCGTGCCAAGTTGCTGCTCAAGACGCTCGTCGAGCGCTATATCGCCGACGGGCAACCCGTCGGCTCGCGAACGCTCTCGCGTTCGCCGGGGCTCGACCTGTCGCCCGCGACCATCCGCAACGTCATGTCCGACCTCGAGGCGCTGGGGCTGATTGCCAGCCCGCACACCTCGGCCGGCCGCATCCCCACGCACCGCGGCTACCGCCTCTTCGTCGACACCATGCTGACCGCCGAGCGCGAACAGATGAGCACGCCGAGCCTGGCGCCCGACCAGCCGCAGAAGGTGATCGCCAATGCGGCGAACCTGCTGTCGAACCTGTCGCAGTTCGTCGGTGTGGTGATGGCGCCGCGGCGCGCTTCTGTGTTCAAGCAGATCGAGTTCTTGCGGCTCTCCGAGCGGCGCCTGCTGGTCATCATCGTCTCGCCCGATGGCGACGTGCAGAACAGGGTGATCTTCCCGGAGGCCGACTATTCGCAGTCGCAACTGGTCGAGGCCTCGAACTACATCAATGCCCACTATGCGGGCCTGACCATCGAGCAGGTGCGCGATCGTCTCCAGTCCGAGATCGAGAAGCTGCGCGGCGAGATCGCCGCCCTGATGCAGGCTGCGGTGCAGGTCAGCTCCGAGGTGCTGACCGAGGCGCAGGAAGACGAAGTCGTGATCTCCGGCGAGCGCAACCTGCTGTCGGTGAGCGATTTCTCCAGCGACATGGGGCAACTGCGCCGCGCCTTCGAACTCTTCGAGCAAAAGGCCCAGCTGATGCGTCTGCTCGATGTGTCGAGCAAGGCCGAAGGCGTGCGCATCTTCATCGGCGGCGAAAGCCAGGTCGTGCCGTTCGAGGAGCTTTCCATCGTCAGTGCCAACTACGAGGTCGATGGGCAAGTCGTGGGCACGCTGGGCGTGATCGGACCGACGCGCATGCCCTATGAACGCATGATCCAGATCGTCGATATCACGTCGCGGCTGGTCGGCAATGCGCTGAGCCACCGCAAGTAGGGCGCTGCGGCGAATAGAATCGTGGCCAGTGGGCCGTTAGCTCAGTTGGTTAGAGCAGCGGACTCATAATCCGTTGGTCGATGGTTCAAGCCCATCACGGCCTACCACCCAATGCGCCGCAGCGGGGTCATTTCCCGTCGGCAAGGTACTTGCCCACCTCAAGTCACGCCGCCAGCCGGCCGCCACGTCGAGCATGGCGGCGGCGTGGGTCATCGCGGCTCAGATGTATGTCGATGCCAGGCCGCCGTCGACCGGGATGCTGGCGCCGCTGATCCAGCGCGCCTGATCGCTGCACAGCCACGCGATCACCGGCGCGATCTCGTCGGCGAAGCCGGGGCGCAGCATGCGGTGCGCATCGGCCTGCACCCGCTCCTGGCCGAGCATGCTCACGAAGTCGCCCAGGATCGGCGTGAAAACCGGCCCCGGCGCGACGCAGTTCATGCGCACGCCGTGTTCCAGAAACCATTTCTGCGACTGCGTGGCGCTCCAGACGATCAGCGCTTCCTTGAAGTACTGGTAGCAGGTCTCCTGCGGCACGGGATGGTCGCGCAGCCAATGGGCACCGGCCTCGAAGCCTTGCGCGGCGGCCAGGGCCTTGTGCGGCGCCAGTCGCTGCGGCCATTCGGCGCCGAGGATGGAGGCCACGTTGACGATGGAACCGCCGCGCGGGATGCGCGGCAGCGCCTGCTCGGTCAGATGGCGCAGGCCCAGGTAGTTGACGTCGGCGACCAGCTTCACGGGCGCCGTGCCGGGCACGCCGGCGATGTTGCACAGCGCGTCGAAGCGTTCGGGCAATTGCGCCACGGCCGCATCGATGGCGGCGACAGAACTCAGGTCGGCCTTGACGAAGCCGTCGAGCGTGAGGCTGGGGTCGTTGCGGTCCATGCCGATGACGCGGGCGCCGGCAAAGCGCGCGATGCGCACCACCTCGGCGCCGATGCCCGACGACACGCCGGTGACGACGATGGTTTTTCCTTCAAGCTGCATGAAATGTCTCCTTTGTGGATTCGGTCGCTGGCATTCAGAACGGATAGGCGTGCGCCGCCTGCTTGATGGTCAGCCACTGCCACTGGGTGTATTCCTCCCAGTCGGCCGGGCCGCCGACGCTGCTGCCGTTGCCGGCGATGCCGGGGCCGCCGAAGGGGTTGACGCACTCGTCGTTGACGGTCTGGTCGTTGATGTGGACCATGCCGGAGTTCAACTGCGCAGCCATTGCCATGGCACGTCCGATCGAGGGCGAGATCACCGCCGAGGCCAGGCTGCCCTGGTGGTTGTTGGCCAGGGCCACGGCCTCGTCGTCGGTCTTGAAGGTGATGATGTTGGCGACGGGGCCGAACACTTCCTCGTCGTACACGCGCATGCCGGCCTTCACGCCCGCCAGCACCGTGGGTTTGTAGAACAGGCCGTCGCTGCTGCCGCCGGCCAGCAACTGGGCGCCGGCCGCGATGCTGTCCTGCACGATGGCGTGCACCCGGTCGCGCTGCTTGGCGTCGATCAGCGGCCCCAGGGCCACTTGGCCGCTGGCGCCGTCGCCCACCGGCAGGTGCTGGGCCTTCTCGACCAGCCGCTGCGTGAAGGCGGTGGCGATGCTCTCGTGCACGATGATGCGATTGGTCGCCATGCAGATCTGCCCCTGGTGCAGGTAGGCGCCCCAGGCGGCGTTGCTGGCCGCGATGTCGAGGTTGGCGTCTTCCAGCACGATCAGCGAGTTGGCGCCACCCAGCTCCAGTGTCACCTTCTTCAGGTGGCGCCCCGCCAGTTCACCGATGCGCCGGCCCACCGCGGGCGAGCCGGTGAAGGCGATCATCGGCACGCGCGCATCGGTCACCAGCGCTTCACCGGCGGCGGCGTCGCCGGGTAGCACCTGCAGCAGACCGGGGGGCAGGCCCGCCTCTTCGAACACGCGGGCGATCATGAAGCCGCCGCTCACCGGTGTGCGCGAGTCGGGCTTGATCACCACGCCGTTGCCCGCCGCAAGAGCCGGCGCCACGGTTCGAAGGGTGAGGATGAGCGGAAAGTTGAAGGGCGAGATCACGCCCACCACGCCCCGCGGCACGCGCCGCGCCAGGCTGGTGGTGCCGCTCGCGCTCGGCAGGACCTGGCCCTGCGCCTGCAGGGGCATGGCCGCCGCCAGATGGCACAGGGTGATGGCCTCGCGCACCTCGTGCTGTCCCTTGGGCAGGATGGCGCCGGTCTCCCGAGCGACGTAGAGCGCCATCTCGTCGAAGTGCTGCTGGAACAGGGCCGCGGCCCGCAGGAGCACCGCGGCCTTCTCGCGCGGCGCAACCTGCACCCAGCTTTTCTGCGCTTGCGCCGCGGCGGCTGTGGCCAGCCCCACGTCCTGCGCATCGGCGATGCCGACGGCCGCCATCACCTGGCCCGTGGCCGGTTCGACGACGTCGCGCGCACCGCCTGCGGACGCGACCCACGCGCCGTTGAACACCTTGCCGGCCCAGGCTGCCGGGTCCAGGAACGCCGGTTTCTGCGAAACATCCATGACTCACCCCTTGCGAAAAAATTGATCGGCTGGCCGCGGGCGGAAATGTCCGCGGCACCCGCCTTCTTTTCGCAACGGGCGTACCAGCGGCGCCGCGGCGGGGTGGCTCAACGCCGCCGCGCGATGGTGTTTTCATTGGGAGATTAGGGGAATTCCCGAGGCTGTACTGGTTATTCGAAATAACTGGTTTACCCTGATCTGCAGTTTCACCAAATGATCAAAAATCGGCCGCTCGTTTCACCAAACGATGAGCTGAAAATTGACCAAAACCGCCAACTCGCCGTTCCCGGAGCGGATCTCACTGGCCGACGTGGCACGCGCCACCGGCGCCGCGCTGGGCCGTTTCGACGGCGCCGAAGCGACGCGTGCAATGAGCCGCTTCGAGGCCTCGCACGTGGGCAGCGAAGAGCATCCGACGATTGCCGACATCAGCGAGTGCCTGTTCTTTTCGCCCGGTGATGGCCGCATCTGGCTGCAGGATCAGCGCATGGTGCTTCTGCACACCGAGGCGCTGGGGTCTCTGCGACGCGAGCTCATCGACAGCCTGGGCCAGGAGAGCGCCCGTGGTCTCTTCACACGCGCGGGCTACGTCAGCGGCGCGCGCGATGCGCAGCTGGTGCGCAAGCATTGGCCCGACGCCGAACCGGCCGCCGCCGCCATGGCCGGCACCCGCCTGCATGCCCTGGAAGGCCTGGTGAAGGTCGAGCTGGTGCACGTGCGCTATGACCCCGAGACCTCGGACTACGAGGGTGAATTCATCTGGCACCACTCGATCGAAGACGACGAGCACATCGCGGCCTACGGCATCGGCGGCTCGCCGGCCTGCTGGATGCAGGTGGGTTATGCCACCGGCTACGTCAGCACGCTGTTCGGGCGGCTGGTGGTGTTCCGCGAAGTCGCCTGCCGCTCGATGGGCGAGAGCCAATGTCGCGTGATCGGCAAATCGGCCGAGCGATGGGACGATGTGGAAGAAGACATGCGCTACCTGCGCGCGCGTGACTTCGTCGGCGCGTCCCAGTACAGCGGCGTGGGCGGCGCGGAGCCGTGGGCCGCCGCGTTGCCCACGCCGCCGCGCAAGAACGACGCGATGGTGGGCGCATCGTCGGCTTTCAACGCGGCCTGCCACCTGCTGCATCGCGTCGCGCCAACCACGGCCACCGTGCTTTTCACCGGCGAGTCCGGCGTCGGCAAGGAAAAGTTCGCCAGCATGCTGCACAGCATCGGTCCGCGGCGCGACAAGCCCTTCGTCGCGGTGAACTGCGCGGCCATTCCGGAGACCCTGATCGAGTCCGAGCTGTTCGGCGTGGAGCGCGGCGCCTACACCGGCGCCGGCGCGGCGCGGCCGGGACGCTTCGAGCGCGCCCACGGCGGCACGCTGTTCCTGGACGAGATCGGCACGCTGAGCTACGCGGCCCAGGGCAAGCTGCTGCGCACGCTGCAGGAAGGCGAGGTCGAGCGCGTGGGTGGTACGCGCAGCATCCAGGTCGACACGCGCGTCGTCGCGGCCACCAACGTCGATCTGCGCCAGGCCGTGCGCGAGGGCAAGTTTCGCGACGACCTGTTTTTCCGACTGAACGTCTTTCCCATTCACCTGCCGCCGCTGCGCGAGCGGCGCGACGACGTGCCGCTCCTGATGAGCCATTTTCTTCGGCACTACGGCCGCAAGCACGGCCGCAAGGTCACCGGCTTCACGCAATCCGCCGTCAAGGCGCTTCTGAACTACGACTACCCCGGGAACATCCGCGAACTGCAGAACCTGATCGAGCGCGCCGTGATCGTCGCGCCAGAGGGGGCCCTGCTCGATGTTCACCACCTCTTCACGAGCGGCGAGACGCTGGACAAGAACGTGCTGTCGGTACGGCCGGATGGGCACTTGGCGGGCGGAGACGGCGTCCTGTTGCCGCGGTCCGTGCCCACAGGCCAAGCCATGGCGGACCGCGTCGGCTCCGGCTCATTGGGACAAGTGGAGGAGACGCTGATACGCCGTGCGCTGGAACAATGCGGGGGAAACCTCTCCGCGGCGGCGCGCGTGCTGGGTGTCACGCGCCCCCAACTGGCCTACCGTGCGCGCAAACATGGATGCCGATGATTGCGTATGCAGAGCCCGATCAGTCCGATGGACGCGCGCGTTTTTTCACGTATGCCGTCGCGACAACCTCAACTACCGGAGGCAAGCTTGAAATTTTCGATCTGTACCCTCGCGGCAGCCCTGGCGCTTTCTTTCACCGCACTGCAAGTTCTTGCTCAGACCAAGCCAGCGCGTGACGAGTTCTTCTGGCTCGGGGAGATCAACAAAGCCTCCGCAGTCATCAACATCGACGAAGGTTTGCTGGATCGGTCCATGGGGCCGCTGGTCTACTCCGGCATCACCAAGGTGTTGGTCGATGGGGGCAAGCCGGGGGGCAAGCGCCCAACGAACGTCATCACTTTCGAGCCATTGCTGATTGACGCCGTAGGCCCTCAGATCACTCTGCTGCATGCCGGCCGCTCGAGCCAGGACATGCTGGCGACGCTGCGCTCGGCCATCTTGCGCGACGACATGCTGGCTTTGGCCGAGCAGCTGAACAAGACGACCGGCACCCTGGTGAAGTTGGCGGACAAACACAAGGACACCATCGTTCCCAACTACACCAACGGCGTGGCCGCCCAGCCCAATAGCTATGGCCACTATCTACTGGGAATTGCGGCCGGCCTGGACCGCGACGCACAACGGATCCGCGAGGCCTATGTTCGGATCGACCGCTCGTCCATGGGCACCACGGTGCTCAACGGCACCAGTTGGCCGCTGAACCGCAAACGCATGGCGGATTACCTGGGTTTTGCAGCCACGGTAGACAACGCCTATGACGCATCTCAGGTCTCATCCGTAGACGAGCCCGTCGAAGCAGCTGCCATCGTCAGCGCCATCGCCCTGCATGCCGGCATGTTTGTCGAGGACGTCATGGCGCAATATTCCCAGGCTCGTCCCTGGATCTTGCTGCGCGAGGGAGGCGAAAACACCTATGTGTCCAGCGCCATGCCACAAAAGCGCAATCCGGGCCTGCTCAACAGCACTCGCCGCGACGCATCGACTACCTTGACGCTTGGCATCGGGGCAGCGCTTCTGGCACACAATATTCCGACAGGCATGAGCGATGCGAAGGACGCCAGGCCTACCAGCGCGATGATCCGCAGCGCCATCGGCGTGCTTGGCAACTGGGACAAGATCCTCGGGGCGCTGGTTGTCGATCCGGAGCGGGCACTGGAGGAGCTCAACAGCGATTGGACCGCCTCCCAGGAACTCGCCGACGTTCTGATGCGCAGGTACAAACTGCCTTTCCGTGTCGGGCACCACTTCGCTTCAGAAGTGGTGGAGTACGCCAAAGCCAAGAACATCAAGCCACTCGACTTCCCCTATGTGGAAGCACAACGCATCTATGCCGAAACGGTGAAAGGCGAGTTTGCAACTGCGCTGCCGATGTCCGAGGCGGAGTTTCGATCGTCGCTCGACCCTGCCGCTATCGTCAAGAACCGCCAGACCGCTGGAGGTCCGCAGCTGAAAGAGATGGACCGGATGTTGAGGGAGTCGACGAAGCGCGTTGCCGAGCAGGAGGCTTGGATCAACGCGCGCAGGGCGGATGTCTCGATCGCATTGGGACGGCTCGATTCGGCTTTTGAAAAACTGGGGGCGGGCCGCTAGTTCCGCTCACGCGTGTTCGCACCGGTCGGAACGCAGAAGCCTGCGGTCGACCGGCTCAACCCGTCATCGAACAAGGCACTGGCTGCGGCAAAGGTTCGCGCGCATGGCCGGCCTGGTCTTCGATCCCAAGGCCTCGACGCCGGCCGAACTCACGCAGCGCATGGCGGCGCAGACGGAGCTCCGGGCGCCGATCCTCCGCCTCGGGATGGATCAAGCAGTAGCTGCCGTCCCGCGCGCCCTTGCATCGCCTACTGCGCAGCAGGCTTCAAATAGATTTCGACACGGCGATTCTGCGTGCGGCCTTCTTCGGAGGCATTGCTTGCCACCGGCTGTGTCTGGCCTCGTCCTTCGGCGGTCAGGCGGGTGTTCGCCACACCGCGATCGGCCAGGTAGGTCGCCACGCTTTGCGCGCGGCGCTGCGACAGAGCCATGTTGTGGTCCGGATTGCCGGTGCTGTCGGTATGGCCGACTACGCGCGCGTTGATCCTGGGCTCCTGCGAAATGGTCTGGGCCACACCGTCGAGCACGCTTCGGAACGAAGGCTTGATGGTCGCGCTGTCGGTGTCGAACGTGACATTGCTGGGAATGTTGACCATCAGCGAGCCGTCCGGCTGATCGGTGATCTGCGTGCCGGTGCCGGCCGTCTGGCCACTGAGCTTGTTGCGGATGTTGGTCCAGTTGTAGCCCACGCCGGCGCCGACCGCCGCGCCAACCGCTGCGCCGATCGCCGTGCTCTTCTTGTCGTGCCCGATGAGATTGCCGACACCGGCGCCGACGACGGCGCCTGTACCGGTGCCAACGGCCGTGTGAGTCCCTTGTTCGGTTGCACAGCCTGCGGCGAGTCCAGCTGCGAGTGCGAGTGAGATCAGCCCGAGTTTCATAATGGTCCCTTTCAGTTGTTTCCGTTGGATCGACTGCCTTGGCTGATGCTTTGCCAAGCGCAAGCGCGATCTGGAGAAGACAACTCGCGCACGGAGACAAAGGCCGACAGGCGGAACCGCTTCTTTGACTGTTGGCCCAGACCAGGTTTGGCAATCGTGAAATAGGTCGCGCCTGGAACGGCTCGTTACAGGCTTTCATGCGTTCAGAAGGGCGGTGCTGAACTGCGGGGCTCAAGGAGGCTCCGACGCACGATCCACGGAGCGACTGCCTCGAGCCCATCAGGGCCCGCTGCCACCTGTTCGCGCCTGTTTCGGGAAATTCCTCGAAACACGCTATAATGGAAGGCTTAGCGGCTGTAGCTCAGTTGGATAGAGTACTTGGCTACGAACCAAGGGGTCGTGGGTTCAATTCCTGCCAGCCGCACCATCACTGAAAATGCCCGAAAGATTCTTCTTCCGGGCATTTTTCTTTTGTGCCTTCGCGATGGATCGACCGGTGAAGTCCGAAAGGTCGATAAAAGCGGGCTATAATTGCAAGCTGTGCGGCTGTAGCTCAGTTGGATAGAGTACTTGGCTACGAACCAAGGGGTCGTGGGTTCAATTCCTGCCAGCCGCACCACTACAAGAAAAGCCCGCAACGAAAGTTGCGGGCTTTTTTCATTTGGAGGATTTTGCGATGAGCAAGGCATTCACCAAGGAAACCGACTCCGACGGAGATGACGACAGTGCCGATGGCGCGTCACCTCCGCTGCCTGCAGGCAGCAAGAACTACATCACGCCCGAAGGCTATGCGCGCCTGCGCGACGAACTGCTGCAGCTGATGGACGAGGAGCGGCCCAAGATCGTCGAAACCGTGCATTGGGCGGCCAAGAACGGTGATCGCTCCGAGAACGGCGACTACCTCTACGGCAAGAAGCGCCTGCGCGAGATCGACCGCCGCATCCGCTTTCTCACCAAGCGCCTCGAAATCGCGGAGGTCACCGATCCCTCGGTGCACCACGGCCATGACCAGGTTTTCTTCGGCGCGACAGTTCGCTATGTCGATGAGACGGGTGACGAGCGCAGCGTCACCATTCTCGGCATCGACGAAGCGGAAAGCGCGAAATCGCAGGTCAGCTGGATCTCGCCGATTGCGCGGGCACTGCTCAAGTCGCGCGAGGGCGATGTGGTGAAGCTTGTGACGCCCGGCGGGGCGCACGAAGTCGAGATTCTGTCGGTGAGCTATCCGGCGCCGCGCCCAGCGGCGGCGTAGCAGTCCTCAGTCAGGAGGCTGGAACCGTCCTGGAGGCGGTCAGCACCGACGCGGTACGCCGGGCCGCGCGCAGCACCGCATCCAGGTGCGTGCGGTCGCGCACGGCGATCACGAAGCGCAGGTCGGTCGAGTCCTGCGGGGTCTCGTCGGCCATTTCCACGTGTGTGATGTCGGCTTCCGCATCGGCCAGCGTGGCGGCGACGCGCGCCAGCACGCCCTTGTCGTTGCGCACGGTGATGACCACCCCGGTCTCGAAGGCACGCGTGGGTTCGTCCGCCCACTCGACCGCGAAGAAGCGTTCGCTGTCCTTGTGGCGCAGCCGCTGGCCGACGCCGCAGTCTTCCGTGTGCACCACCAGCCCTTCTCCATGGCCGAGATAGCCGACGATCTGGTCGCCAGGAATGGGCCGGCAGCACAGCGCAAACCGCACCGACGAGTTCTCGCTGCCATCCAGCGTGACCGCACCCTGCGACACGGTTTCGTGCGAGATGAAGCGCTCGCGGCTCAACAGCAGCGCATCGGGCCGTTCGCCCAGTTCGGAAAGCATCGCCACCAGCCGCTTCGCGACGATGCTGGCGATGCGCTTGCCCAGGCCGATGTCGGTCAGCAGCTCGGAGCGGGTGCGGTTGCCGGTGAAGCGCAGCAGCTTTTCCCACAGCGCCTGATGCTCTTCGTCTTCCTCGGGCAGCTTGCTCAGGCCTTCGGCGCGCAAGGCCTGCGCGAGCAGCTTTTCGCCCAGGCCTTCGGACTCGGCGTGCGCCAGCGTCTTCAGGTAGTGGCGGATCTTGGAGCGCGCCCGGCCGGTCCGCACGAACCCGAGCCAGGCCGGATTGGGCGTCGACACGGGCGCCGTGATCACCTCGACCACGTCGCCGTTCTTCAGCTCGGTGCGCAGCGGCACCTGGTCGCCGTTGATGCGCGCGGCCGAGGTGTGATCGCCGATGTTGCTGTGGATGGCATAGGCAAAGTCGACCACCGTGGCGCCGCGGGGCAGCGCCATGATCTGGCTCTTCGGCGTGAACACGTACACCGCGTCGGGGAACAGGTCGACCTTGACGTGGTCCCAGAACTCGGCCGCATCGCGCGTCTCGTCCTGGATGTCGAGCAGCGACTGCAGCCACTTGGTGCCCAGCCGGTCATTGCTGGCCGCGTTCGGCTCGGCGGCCTTGTACAGCCAGTGCGCGGCCACGCCCGATTCGGCCACCACGTGCATCGCCTCGGTGCGCAGCTGGAATTCCACGCTGACGCCGGCCGGGCCTACCAGCGTGGTGTGCAGCGACTGGTAGCCGTTGAGCTTGGCGATCGCAATGTGGTCCTTGAACTTGCCCGGCAGCGGCTTGTACATCTGGTGCAGGATGCCCAGGCCGGTATAGCAGGCGATCACGTTCGGCACGATCAGGCGGAAGCCGTAGATGTCGGTCACCTGGGCGAAGCTCAGGTGTTTTTCTTCCATCTTGCGGTAGATCGAATAGAGCGTTTTCTCGCGTCCTGCGATCCGCAGTGTCATGCCGGCGGCCGAGAACGCGGCCTCGACCTCTTTTTGCACCTTTTGGATCAGGTCGCGCCGACGGCCGCGCGCCTTGGCGACGGCCTTCGACAGCGTGGCGTAACGCCACGGTTTCAAATGCCGGAACGACAGCTCCTGCAGCTCGCGATAGGTCTGGTTCAGCCCGAGCCGGTGCGCGATGGGCGCGTAGATCTCGAGCGTCTCGCGCGAGATGCGGCCCCATTTTTCACGCGGCGCATCGGCCAGTGTGCGCATGTTGTGCGTACGGTCTGCCAGCTTGACGAGGATGACGCGCACGTCGCGCGCCATCGCCAGCAGCATCTTGCGGAACGACTCGGCCTGGTTTTCCTCGCGGGTGTTGAACTGCAGCTTGTCGAGCTTGGTCAGTCCGTCGACCAGTTCGGCAACCGGGGCGCCGAAGCGCTCGATGAGTTCGGGCTTGGTGACACCGCAGTCTTCGATGGCGTCGTGGAGCAGGGCGGCCATCAGCGCCTGCGCATCGAGCTTCCACTCGGCGCATTGCGCCGCCACGGCGATCGGGTGCGTGATGTAGGGCTCGCCGCTGTTGCGCAGCTGGCCCAGGTGGGCTTCGTCGGCGAAGCGGTAGGCGCGCCGGACCAGTTCGGTGTCTTCGGGGCTCAGGTAGTCGAGGCGCGCGGTCAATGCCGCGAAGCTCGCGGCGGCCGCGTTCAGCGCCGCCGGGCTCGGCTTCGGCGTGCCTTTGGGGGCATGGGACTGATGTTTGGCTACCGCGCTCATGGCTACCACTTTAGCGTGACCGCTCTGTGGACGCGTCCGGACATAAAAAAAGCACCGCTTCGCGGTGCCTTTTCGTTGCAGGGCTGCGTCAGATCAGCCCGGCACCTTCTTGAGCATTTCGAGGCCGATCTTGCCTTCGGCGATTTCGCGCAGGGCGGTCACGGCGGGCTTGTTCTTGCTCTCGATCTTGGGGGCATGGCCCTGGCTCAGCATGCGCGCACGGTAGGTGGCGGCCAGGACGAGCTGGAAACGGTTCGGAATATTGACGAGGCAATCTTCGACGGTGATGCGGGCCATGATGAGAATCTTTCGGTCTGGGAGCGGTGAACTCGGATATCAGGGGATGTTCAGTGCGGCGAATGTGTCGGCACGGGCACGGCGCTGTGCGGAATACCGGAGCCGCTGAGCGTGGACGATCGCCTTGAGATCGAAAAGTGCGCGCTCAAATAACTCGTTGATTATAACGAAGTCGAATTCCCCCGCCCGGGCCATCTCTTCGGCGGCGTTCTTCAGGCGCAATTCGATGACCGAGGCGCTGTCTTCGCCGCGCCGTTCGAGCCGGGAGCGCAGTTCCTCCCAGCTGGGGGGCAGGATGAAGATCATTACCGCGTTGGCAAAGGTCTTGCGGATCTGCAGGGCGCCCTGGAAGTCGATTTCGAGGATGACGTCCGCGCCCTGGGCGATCCGTTCCTCAATGGCCTTCTTGGAGGTGCCATAGCGGTGGCCGTGCACATGTGCCCACTCCACGAAGCCGTCGGCCGCGATCATTGCGTCGAACTCCGTCGGTGACGCAAAAAAGTACTCGCGGCCATGCTTTTCCTGTCCGCGCGGCGACCGGGTCGTGTGCGACACCGAAGGCTGCACGGCCGAGTCGAGTTCCATGAGCGCCTTGACCAGGCTCGATTTGCCGGCGCCGCTGGGCGCCGCCACCACGAAGATGTTGCCGGGGTAGTCCATTCTGTCGCTCGTCGTCATTCGATGTTCTGCACCTGCTCGCGCATCTGCTCGATCAGGACCTTCATGTCCACGCCGATGCGCGTGAGTTCCAGCGCCGCCGACTTCGAGCCCAGGGTATTGGCCTCGCGGTGCAGCTCCTGGATCAGGAAGTCGAGGCGCTTGCCGATCTCGCCGCCCTTCTTGAGCAGCCGCTCGATCTCGTCGAGGTGTGAATTCAGCCGCGTGAGCTCCTCGGCCACGTCGATGCGGATCGCAAAGGCGGTGGCCTCGGTCAGCGCGCGGTCCTGGGCCGCCTCGGGCAGCGTGCCGCCCGTGCCGGCGGTCAGGCCCATGGCCTCCTGCCAGCGCTCCAGGAAGCGGGTGCGCTGCTGTTCGACCAGCTGCGGCACCAGCGGACCGGCCTGCTGCACCAGGGTGCGCAGTTGGGCCAGGTGGGCTTCGAGCATCTTCGCCAGCCGGGCGCCTTCGCGCTGGCGGGCCGACATCAGGCCTTCGAGGGCCTTGCCGGCGACCTCGATCAGGTCGGGCCCCCAGTCGCCGCGGGCGGCGCTGTCACCGCCGGCCAGGCGCAGCACGTCGGCCACGCTCAGGTCGCGCGCGGCGGGCAGCCAGGCCTTGATGCTGTCCTGCACCCCGTTGAGCCGTTGGAGCAGCTTGACGGAGGGCTCGACCACGCCGGCCTGGGCTGTGTTCTCGATGGCGGCGCGCACCTCGACCTTGCCGCGCTTGAGCTTGCCCGTGAGCAGCTCGCGCAGCGCGGTCTCATGCTGGCGCAGCTCCTCGGGCAACTTGAAGGTGAGATCGAGGAAGCGGCTGTTGACCGAGCGGATTTCGACCCCGAGCCGGCCCCCGGCGGAAGGCCGTGCATCGGCTTCGGAGTGGCTGCCTGCGGACCCGTTCTGGCCGCTGGCGTAGCCGGTCATGCTGTAAACTGGCATTGCGCCTCACTGTGGTTTTGCTTGCATGCACCGAGGCGTCGGCACGGCGTTCGCTTGCCGCACCATCGCCTTCGGGCGAAACTCCCGGATTATGTCAAAGGTCAAGCCTACGCCCCTGTTGCCCGATACGGTCATTGGTGGTTACCGCGTTGTACGCCGGCTTTCCGCAGGTGGTTTCGGTGTCGTCTATCTCGCCATCGACCCCAGCGGACAGCAGGTGGCCATCAAGGAATACCTGCCGTCGTCGCTCGCCACCCGAGGCCCCGGTGAGCTCGCGCCGCAAGTGCCGCCCGAGAAATTGTCGCTCTACCGGCTGGGGCTCAAGAGCTTCTTCGAGGAGGGCCGCTCGCTCGCGCAGATCTCGCACGCCTCGGTGGTCAGCGTGCTCAACTTCTTCCGCGAGAACGAGACCGTCTACATGGTCATGAACTACCTGGAGGGCGCGACCCTGCAGGATTTCGTGGTCACCGCGCGAGACCTGAAAAAGCAGAAGGTGTTCCGCGAGTCGACCATCCGCTCGCTGTTCGACGAGATCCTGCGCGGCCTGCGCATCGTCCACCAGTACAAGATGCTGCACCTGGACATCAAGCCGGCCAACATCTTCGTCACCGACGACGACCGCGCCGTGCTGATCGACTTCGGCGCCGCGCGCGAAGTGCTCAGCAAGGAAGGCATCTTCATCCGCCCCATGTACACCCCCGGCTTCGCGGCCCCCGAGATGTACCGGCGCGACTCGTCGATGGGCCCCTGGACCGACATCTACGCCATCGGCGCCTGCATCTACGCCTGCATGCAGGGCTATCCGCCCAACGATGCGCCGCGGCGAATCGAGAAAGACCGGCTCAGCCTGTCGCTGTCGCGCCTGCGCGGCGTGTACTCCGACAACCTGATCGAGGTGGTCGAATGGTGCATGTCGCTCGACCCGCTGTCGCGCCCGCAATCGGTCTTCGCGCTGCAGAAGGAGTTGAGCCGCGAAGGCGAGCGCCGCTACACCAAGCTCACGGTGGGCGAGAAAGTGCGCCTGTCGATCGACAACATCCGCTCTTTCGACAAGAAGAGCCTGCCCAAGGCTGCTGCGCCCACCACGCGCCCCGCATGACATCATGAAATTCTCCGTCTTCCAGGTCAGCCGCAAGGGCGGGCGTCTCAAGAACGAAGACCGCATGGGCTATTGCTACACGCGGGAATCGGGGCTGTTCGTGCTGGCCGACGGCATGGGCGGCCATCCGGAAGGCGAGGTCGCGGCGCAGCTGGCGCTGCAGACCATCGCTGCGCTCTACCAGCGCGAGGCCCGCCCGACCGTGAAGGACGTGAAGGCCTTCCTGGCCGAATCGGCCATGGCCGCGCACCAGCAGATCATGCGCTACGCGAGCCACAAGGCCATGCTCGACACGCCGCGCACCACCGTTGTCGCGGCCGTGCTCCAGGGCACCACCGCGACATGGATGCACTGCGGCGATTCGCGCCTGTACGTCGTGCGCGACGGCCGCCTGCTGGTGCGCACGCGCGACCACTCGCACGCCGAACGCCCCAAGCCGCACGGCTCGGACATGCCCGTCAACCGCAACCTGCTGCTGACTTGCCTCGGCTCGCCGACCACGCCGCTGTTCGACATTGCGGCGCCGCTGCAGCTGCAGCGCGGCGACCGCATCATGCTGTGCTCCGACGGTGTCTGGGGCGTGCTCGACGACGAATTGATCGTGCACACGCTCTCCTCGGGCAAGCCCGTGTCCGATGCGGCTCCCGACCTCGCCGAGATGGCCCTGCGCAAGGGCGGTGCCCATAGCGACAACGTCACGCTCATTGCGCTCGAATGGGAAATGCCCGACAGCGCGGACGACCGCAGCGGCGTGTCCACCGAGACCATCGAAGACGGCGTGTTTGCCTCGACCATCCAGGCCGGCATGCCGGCGTCGGACAACGAGATCGACGACCTCGACGAAGACGCCATCGAGCGCTCCATCGCCGAGATCAACGAGGCCATTCGCCGTTCCGCCGCACGCAAGACCTGAGCGCGCGCGGCTTTTCTTTTTTCTTTCCAATTCCCGAACAAATGACTGCTTTCACGCGAAGCGGCGGCCGCGCCGCCGATCAATTGCGACCGGTGCACATCACCCGTGGCTTCACCATCCATGCCGAAGGCTCGGTGCTGATCGAGTTCGGCCAGACCCGCGTGCTGTGCACGGCCTCCGTCGAAGAGAAGGTGCCGCCGCACAAGAAGGGCAGCGGCGAAGGCTGGGTCACCGCCGAATACGGCATGCTGCCGCGCGCCACGCACACCCGCAGCAGCCGCGAGGCGGCCAAGGGCAAGCAGACCGGCCGCACGCAGGAAATCCAGCGCCTCATCGGCCGCTCGATGCGCGCCGTGTTCGACCTTGCCGTGCTCGGCGAGCGCACCATCCACCTCGACTGCGACGTGCTGCAGGCCGACGGCGGCACCCGCACCGCCGCCATCACCGGCGCCTTCGTGGCGGCGCAGGACGCGGTCAGCAAGCTGGTGGCCAGCGGCGCCATCGAGGCATCGCCCATCAAGGGGCACGTGGCCGCCATCTCGGTGGGCATCGTCGGCGGCACGCCGTTGCTCGACCTCGAATACACCGAAGACTCGGCCTGCGACACCGACATGAACGTCGTCATGACCGGCGCCGGCCACTTCGTCGAAGTGCAGGGCACGGCCGAAGGCGTGGCCTTCACGCGCGAAGAAATGAACATCCTGCTCGGCCTTGCCGAGAAGGGCATCGGCGAACTCGTGACCTTGCAGAAGCAGGCACTGCTCTCGAACTGACTCATGAAACTGGTTCTGGCTTCCAACAACGCAGGCAAGCTCGCCGAACTCCAGCAACTGTTTGCAGGGCTGGCCGTTACCCTGGTGCCGCAGTCGGCGCTGGGCGTGGGTGAGGCTGAAGAACCTTTCCGCACCTTCGTGGAGAACGCGCTGGCCAAGGCCCGCCACGCCAGCGCCGCCACTGGCCTGCCCGCCATCGCCGATGACGCGGGCCTTTGCGTCGATGCCTTCGGCGGCCTGCCGGGCGTCGACACCGCCTACTACGCCACGCAATTCGGCTACCCCAAGGGCGACGCCAACAATGTGAAGGCGCTGCTCGAGCAACTCGACGGCGTGGCCAACCGCCGCGCCGCGCTCGTGAGCACGCTGGTCGCGTTGCGCAGCCACGACGACCCCGAGCCGCTCATCGCCATCGGCCGCGTCGTCGGCGAGATCGCGCCCGCGCCCGTTGGCGACAACGGCTTCGGCTTCGACCCCGTCATGTACCTGCCGGCCTTCGGCAAGACCTTTGCCCAACTGCCGCCCGAGGTCAAGAACGCCCACAGCCACCGCGGCCGCGCGGCGCAGGCCATGTTGGCGCTGATGCGCGAGCGCTGGCTGTAATGGCCACCATCTTCCCGATCCAGCCGGCGCAGTCCACGGGAGCGCCGCAGGCCAACGACGTGCTGCATTGGATGCGGCCCGGTCCGCTGCAGCTCAGCGCGCTGCCGCCGCTGTCGCTCTACATCCACCTGCCGTGGTGCCTGCGCAAGTGCCCGTACTGCGACTTCAACTCGCACGAATGGCGCGCCGCGAGCGAAGCGGAGATCGACGGCATTCCCGAGCAGGCGTACATCGATTCGTTGGTGGCCGACCTCGATGCCGCACTGCCGCTCATCTGGGGCCGCACCGTCCACACCATCTTCATCGGCGGCGGCACGCCGAGCCTGTTTTCGCCGCAAGCCATCGACCGCCTGCTCGGCGATGTGCGTGCGCGCCTGAAGCTCACGCCCGATTGCGAGATCACGCTCGAAGCCAACCCCGGCACCTTCGAGCGCAATCGCTTCCGGGCCTACCGCGCGGCCGGCGTCACGCGCCTGTCGGTGGGCGTGCAGAGCTTCAACGACGAGCACCTGAAGGCGCTGGGCCGTGTGCACGATCGCGCCCAGGCCATTGCCGCGCTCGAAGAGGCTGCGAGCACCTTCGACACCTTCAACCTCGACCTGATGTACGCGCTGCCGGGCCAGACGCTCGAGGGCCTGGAAGCTGATCTGTCGCAGGCGCTGGCGCTCGCGCCGCCGCACCTGTCGGTGTACCACCTGACCATCGAACCCAACACCTGGTTCGCCAAGTTCCCGCCCACGCTGCCCGAGGACGACATCGCCTACGCCATGCTCGACCGCATCACCGAGCGCACCACTGCGGCCGGCATGTCGCGCTACGAGGTGTCGGCCTATGCGCGCGAAGGGCACCAGTGCGCGCACAACCTCAACTACTGGCAATTCGGCGACTACCTCGGCATTGGCGCCGGCGCGCACAGCAAGCTGAGCTTTGCGCACCGCATCGTGCGCCAGGTGCGCTTTCGCGAACCACGCCTGTACATGGAGAACGCACGCGCGGGCGCCGCCGTGTCGCAGAGCGACGAGGTGGCGCTGGCCGATCTGCCGTTCGAATTCATGCTCAATGCGCTGCGGCTGAAGCAGGGCTTCACGCTGCCGCAGTTCAGCGAACGCACGGGGCTGGCGATGACGTCGATCCAGCGTGGATTGGAAGAAGCCGAGCGCAAGGGGCTTGTGGCGCGCGACCTGTTCCGCGTGTGGCCGACCGAGCGCGGGCTGGATTTTCTGAGCGATCTGCAGGCGATGTTCCTGCCCGATGAAGCGTAGGGCAACGCCGTCGGCATAAAATCGACGGTTCCGGAGAGTTGGGTGAGTGGTTTAAACCAGCAGTCTTGAAAACTGCCGACGTGAAAGCGTCCGTGAGTTCGAATCTCACACTCTCCGCCAAAAATGCTTGCAAGTGATTGATAAATAAAAGCTTTTTAGCTTATCACGCTTCAGCTAGCAAAGCTACTATCAAAGGCTGTTGGCCGTCGATACGACTGTCTCCAACACCCTAGAATGCCGCACCGCAGATCCATCCACCGAAGGTGCGTTATTGGGGGCATCAATTGAGTGATTCCATTTCACAGCAGGACGCCACAGGCCTGAACTTTTGCGTGATTCCAGCAGACTGGAGCAGCAGTTATTTTGGTGAGTTGACTGTGGGCTGCGTAAGCCCAGGCGTTGCGTCCTTTGATGCCCAGGTCGACAAGCTGATCTTTCGCCATGAGGTGCTTGAGTTTCAGCTCAGCGGCCTGGACGAGCCAAAGCGCGGAAAGTTCTACGCGTCTGGTGACGCACCATATGTCGAAGAGTACGGTAGCTACGTTTGCGCGGAATCGATTCTTAGATACTCGAACCACCCTAACGAGCAGGTTCCAAGCCGCTTCACCTTCAACGCCCTGCCGGTCTTGGCGGGGACAAATCAACTCTGCTATGTGAGTATCAATTGGCGCGACCCGTTGGGTGTCTGGGTTGCTCACGGGTTGCTTCGGAGAAGAGCGACAGGCTGGGCCTGACCCAGGAAAAAGTCGCTGCCTGGCAAAGTTATTTGGTCACCCCCTAGCGGCCGCAGGCGGCTATGATTTGGTTGTCAAAGCGCTGTTTTCGCTCGCCGAAGCCAGGTTTTGACCGAGCGCACAGCAGTGCAGCAGACGCGAACTGAGGCCCAGAGCTTCAATCTCGCAGACCTTCTCCCTTCCTCTTTGCATTCCCTTCCGCGGCCAATGATTGGCAGGTCGGGCCGCTGCATGGGCGCTCGCTTCTTCAATCAACTAGGAGCTTCTTTCCCATGACAACCAAGACCAAGAACCCAGTCGCAACGAAAGCTGTGAAGTCCGCAACCTCCCCCAAGAGCGCTACCACGGAGGGAGGCTTGCCCGAGGGTTTCGTTTCGCCGTTCACTCGGGTCGAGATGCAGCCGAGCATTCGAATCGATGACGGCTTGAGCTGCATCGCGATGATCACGAACAAGCCGTTGGAAACGATCATGAACGATGCCATCAAGCACGGCCTGGCGCCGCATGGGCCGGACTGGCCGTATGCGCCGACTCTGGCCGCCATCCTGCGGCAGTACGGCTTCAAGGCAGAAGAGAAGGAATGCGCAACCATCGATGCGCTGCCGGACGTGGCGCTCATCACGGCGCTGTACAACCCAGCGAAACAGTTTGGCCGTTGGGTCCTGTGGCACCACGTTAGGGCCACAGAGAAGGTCAAGTCCTTCCACTACGTCATCGATCCTGCGTACTTTGTCGAGCCCAAGTTTTTTGTGACGACCGAGATTCAGAGGCTCATCACGCCGAAGTCGCCTATCTACTACCTAGAAATTTCCAAGGCGACGGCGAAAAGGAAGGCGTAGTAGAGGCGGCTAGCGCCGTGACGGATGCTTGCCGGGCGCGTTCAGTAGTTCTCCCGGCGGCACGCTCAGTGCATGAGCAATGCGGTAGATGTTGAACAGCGAGACGTTTTTAAGTCCACGTTCGATCTGGCTGATGTAAGTGACATGCATCTCGCTTGATTCGGCAAGCTGCTCTTGCGTCAACTTTTGCTCATCCCGAAGAGCGCGCACGGCATCACCAAAGCCAACCTGGACCTCTTCCTTGGTTGGCAGTTTGGCTATCGACTTCCGCATGGATGGAAGTCTGTTCAGGCATAGGCGATAAATCCATAGACGATGAATCTATATCTGGCAAACTGCGCATCCAATATAGATTCATAAATCTACAAACGGAGAAGACATCAATGAAGTTCCAACTACGCCCGCAGGAAACCGTCCTGTTCGAGGGCGACGGCACCTGGCTAAAGAGCAAGCTCAACGTGAAGGAGACCGAAGTCATCGTCACAAACGAGCGCCTAGTGATTGCCGCGAGCGGGCAAACCATCGAGAAGGCTGACATCGCATCCGTGAGCGAGGGTAAGCACGGCTTTGCGGCCAAGATCGAGTTCGCGCTGCGCACCGGTGCCACCGTCACTCTGATGGCTGCAAATGCTCATGGCTTCAAGGCTGCGGCGTTCATCCTGGCTGGTCAGGAGGAGGGTGGCTCGATGCCCGCCGCGCCGGAGCTGTCGCAGGTCAAGAACGGTACAGCCTGGGTTGCTGCACTCGGCCCGCTCTTCACCGCAATCATCGTGGCGATCCTTGCAGTGCTGCTCTGGGGCAACCCAGACAACTGGGGCTGGCTCATGTTGATTCAGATCTTCCTGCTGCGTGTGGCTCTCATGTGGCTGTTCCTGCGCATCGACTGCTTGTCGCTTCAGAAGCAAGGCTATGCGGTCAAGCAGCTTGGTCTAGCCGACCCCATCACGCTGCCGTACTACCTCTTCAGCCGGGCAAGGGTCTTCGGCCATAGCAAGTTGTACGGTATTACGTGGTGCGTGCTCCTCGCCCTCGACATCCTGCTGGTGTTCGCATGAGGCCCGCTATGTTGATACGAGCTACGTTGGCCGTGAGTCTTGCAGCGTTGGCGCCATCTGTGTTCGCGCAGACACCTCAGTTCAACTGCCCCATCCGCCTGGAGCTTCTGACCGAGATAGACGGCGCGGGCGTGGGCGGGCTGGACAGAATCATCTACGGCGTGCGTGCGCGAGACTGGAAGCCCGAGTTCCTCGACCAGGCGCTTCGCCGCTATGAGGCATGCCAAGCCGCCGCTCCCGGCCCGCAATCGCTCAAGGATGCTGAGCGTGCCGATGCGCTGCGACAGTTCCCGTTGCTCAAGGGCTCGCTGCAGCAGCGCGACCACCTGTTGGCTCAGGAGGTCCGGCAGGCCAGTGCCCAGACCGCAGTGGCTCAGAGCGGCGCGGCGCAGGTTGGCCAGCGGGATGGTGTGTTGGCCTGGGCCTATGTGCAGCGGCGCGCCGGCAGCGCGTCAGATGAGCCGCCGTTCACCATCACGTGCGCCGAGCCGAACCAACTGCCCCGCGACCTTCTAACGCTGTCACCGCAAAGTCAATTGGAGTTGCCGAAGTTCTACGCCGCCTGCGTTCAAGCCCAACAACTTGTCGGTGGCCCGAGCGCGACCTTGTTCAAAGAGAGCATCGACGAGCTGGCCCGAGAGCGTCAGGCGCAGGCCGGGTTCCTCGCCAGTGTGCGCACGTTGGTGGCTGCACCACCGCAACAGCAGACCCACCAGAGCGTGTCGGCGCTGGAGAAGGCCAATCGCTTCCAGTCGAGCAGCGAGCCTGCGGTGAACGCCGCAGCGAAGCAACTCGCCACGGTTCGACAGCAGGTCGATGCTCGGGAGTGCGCGGCGCACGGCAAGCAAGCCGGAATTCCCAAAGACCTGCTGAAGGCGCAGTACCTCATCGAGTGGGCTACGCCGGCACCGCTTGTCGGGATGGCTTGCGTTGCTGCGCGCAACAGAGTGCCGTTTCGGTTCAGCGCGAAAAGCTTGCTGTCCAAGGACAGCTTTGAAATGAAGGGCACCCCAGGCGTCAAGGTAGTCCTGGGTCGGCAGGACACGGCCGAAGGCACCACGCTGCTGGTGCCACTGGAAGGCACGGTTCAGGGCAAGACCTTCGCGGTCACACGACAGAACCTCCAGGTACTGGCACAGCAGATTCGCCTCGCGCTCAAGAGTCAGTAGCGGGCAATCCAACACCGCCTCCCGCCGACCGCGCACCCACTGCGTTGCGGTCGGACTCCATATCCCCTCCCATCGAATGAGGACCTCATGAAGAAGATCGCCATCCCGCTTCTTGTGTCTCTGCTGATCGCGGTTTCTGGCGCCTCCCGTGCGCAGGCCCCGCAACAGGACATCACGTTCCGGCCGAACGGCCTCGAACAATCTTACGTTCTCGGCTACAACTGCTGGGGCTTCTGGGCCACGCCCAGCTTTAAGTGCTCCTCGATCCAGATTCCGGCCTACATGGGTCGCGCCAAGGACGGCAGCCGCAAGGCACTGGTGATCTTGAGTGGCAACGCCGGCGGGCTGGACAAGCGGCACGGTGACTACGCGCGCTTCCTGATGGAGCACAACATTAATGCCGTGGTGCTCGACAGCTTTGCGGCACGCGGCCAGTCCGGTGGCACGCCGGCCGATCTTTCCACGGGCCGCACCAAGGGGCTGGATGGCTT
The DNA here is from genome assembly GCF_056395365.1 of Variovorax sp. 10L421. Lineage (NCBI taxonomy): Bacteria > Pseudomonadati > Pseudomonadota > Betaproteobacteria > Burkholderiales > Comamonadaceae > Variovorax > Variovorax sp. 10L421. The sequence continues at coordinate 3,962 of NZ_JBFTJJ010000035.1, read as the reverse complement.
CAACATGTCAATCGACGCGATGGTCGCTGCAGCAACGTTCGGCGCGATGCCTGAATGGATGAACGCCAAGATCGGCTATATGGGAGAAAGCATGTCGGGGGCGTCGGCGATCAACGTCGTGCGACCTTACATCGGGCAGATCGTCAAACAACAAACGGGCAAGCTGCGCGACTTCGACGCCGTTGTCGCCATCTACCCGTCCTGCATCGAAAAGAACACGATAGAGAGGTTCAAGAAGAGCCCGTTCCTGATCATCCACGGAGAGAAGGACGACATCGCCCTTGCTTCCGAGTGCGAGCGGCAGGTCACGTGGATGAACGCGCGTGGCGGCAGTGCGGAAATCATGATCATCCCGGATGAATATCACGACTTCGACGGGCCATGGCGTCTGCGAAGAGCTGGCGCCGAAAACACCAGCAAGTGCGCCAACACCCGCACTGGCGAAAAGTTCGTGCTGGATGCCACCGGCCAGGAGTTTCCGGGGACGCCGGAGGGTTACACCGCGATGCGCGATTCCTGCAAGTTCCGTGGCCACATGAGCGGCCATCGCGACAAAGAACGTGTCGGCTACGACCTCTGGCTCGCGCACTTTCAGAAGTACTTGCAGAACGACTGATGTAGCAACACCAGTCGAGTCGTCGCCGTAGCCATCTACGGCATCCCCTCACAGAGCACGCCGCTCGCGCCATCAGGTGCGGCCGGCGTGCTTTGTCGTTTCTGAGTTCCCGCAAATCAACCTCAACCCAAGGAGTTCCCATGTCGAACGAAAAAGTGCCTGTGCACCCCCAGGATGTTCAAGCCCTCAGATCCAATAAGCCGCTTCTGGATCTCGGACAGATCGTATCTACGCCGGCAGTGCTCGCCCATCTGGAAAAGCATGCCGTGTTTCCTGCCGCACTACTGTCGCGACACCAGCATGGCGACTGGGGCAATGTGGATGCGGAAGATGCGAAAGCCAACGACCAAGCCGTCCTGTCGGGAGCCCGGGTGATTAGCTCCCGCACCGTGGCGGGTGCGGTGATCTGGGTCATCACGGAGGCGGTAGGCGATGGCGGCACCCGGGCCAGCACCTGCATGTTGTTTCCTGAAGAATATTGACATGGCATCCAGTACGAAAGCCAAGGCGTCCGCCTTGGTACAAAGCTACGCCGCCGCCTCGACATCCGAATCCAGCCGGCGAAGCTACGCGCAGGACATGCGCCATTTCAAGGCATGGGGCGGGAAGGTGCCAGCTACGACAGAAATGGTGGCTGAGTACATCGCTTCTTGCGGCGGCAATTTGAAGGTCAGCACCATCGAGCACCGCCTGATTGCGATTGACCGTGCGCATCAAGAGCGAGGCTTGAAAAGTCCCACCAAGGCGCCCTTGGTCAAACGAACGATGGAGGGCATTCGACGCAGCTTTGGTGTTGCGCCGCGACGTGTGCGAGCGCTGGTGAAAGATGATCTTGTCGAAATCCTGGTAAGTGTCGCCAAGCAAAAGCCGCTCAAGGCGGCGCGCGACAAGGCAATCTTGCTGCTGGGATGGGCTGCGGCTCTGCGGCGGTCTGAGCTGGTGGCGCTGACGGTGAGCGATGTTGTGAGGCACGAAACTGGTTGCGATCTGCTGATTCGGAAATCGAAGACCGATCAGCGAGGCGAGGGGCAAATGGTGTTCGTTCCGATGGCGAAGTCCAAGGACAGGTGCCCTGTCTTGGCATTGAACGCATGGTTGGAGATGGCGGAAATCACCACTGGACCGCTGTTTCGGCAGGTCAGCCGCCACGACTACTTGGTGGGAGATCGGGGCCTGACTCCGCAGGCGGTGGCCCAGATAGTGCAGGCGGCTGTCAAAGCGGCGAGAGGCTCGGATGCAGCAGCCGAGTGTGCGGCGCATTCATTGCGAGCTGGATTTGTGACGGAGGCGGCGGCGAGTGGCGTGCCAGTCAGCGAAATAATGAACACCACTCGACACGTCTCGGTGGCCACACTGTATGTCTACATCCGGCCCATAGAAAAGCGACGAGCACGGAGCTTACTTTGAGGCGCGTACCCATTCCGTGGCAAGGACCCTTCGCAAAGCAGCTATTAGTCAATGCGTGCAGGCACTGAGCGCAGGGGACCCAATCGAAAACGGCCTATGTGGGGCATCTGGACCTGGTGGCACTGAGGAAAAGATCACTGTTCCCTGAATGCCATCGCCGCGCAACTGAAGGGGACGTACTGGGTGGGCCTGGTGTTCATGAGCATCTATCTCACCACCCATCTGAAGTACGACAAGACGACTGTCTACTGGATCATGATGGCCGCGGTCGGCGTGACCGTGGCCATCCTCATGCCGTTCTGGTGCGGCCTCTCGGACCGATGGGGGCGTCGCCGGGTCCTGGGCATTGGCTTCCTGGGCTACATGCTGCTTGTGTAGCCCATGAAGGTCTTGATGGCTCAGCAGAGCATCGGCCTGGTGGCGCTGGCCATGTTCATCATCGCGTTGCCTCTTTCTATCATGCAATCCGTCGGCTATCCAACCTACGCGGAGCAATTTCCGACGCGCATCCGATACACCGGAATGGCCATCAGCTTCAATATCGGCGCGATCCTCGGAGGGGCCTGACTCCGTATGTGGCCACAAGCTTGATTGCGTTCACTGGCAACTTGAAAGCCCCGCCATGCTGCTGATAGCGGCGGCGATTTCCAGCTTGCTTGCATTGCTGACCGTGTGGGAAACCGTGAAGGATCGTCTGGTGCTGCCGACGTGGAGAAAGCAGCTTGCCGCAGAGGGAGAGTGGGAGGAGGAGCAAGGGGGCGGGACTTGTGTGTTACCCGATTCTTGCTTGGAGCGGCGTTAGTTCGGGCACTTTCGCTCGATAGCGCCAGCGCCACACCGAAAGGTCGATCCATCGACGCCCGCTCTGTGTCCAAGGCCATCGGGGATCCAAATTTCACCTTGGTCCCGCGTACCCTGCACTCTCTTCTCGTGGTTCTGTTTTCATTCGTCAGGGTGGCCTCTGCTGCTCCCGCGACGAGCCCGTGTGGCTTGCCGAGCCTGAAATCTTTGCTACACGGCATGGCCTCACGCGGCGACAAGCAAAAGCCCACCGCTGCACCACGGAGCATCTGCATCGATCTGAACCTCTAAGGCCCCGGATATCGCCGCCCCATAAGGAAATACGGCACCCCTAGAGCAACGACGTCTTTGCTTGGGCGCCATCGAAGTCCTACCGTTACGCCGTCGATATCGATTGCAACCGTAGAGGAATTCAAGTGAGCCCGTCCCGCATCTCCAGGCGCATCCGGCGCATCAAGCCTTCCCCCAGCAGTGCGGCCGCAGACCGCTTCGCCGAACTCCGTAGGGCTGGCAAGGACATCATCAACCTTGCCATTGGTGAACCCGATTTCGATACACCTGCCCACATCCGGGAAGCGGGCTGCAAGGCCATCGAACGCGGCGAGACGCGCTACACGCCCGTTGCCGGCACGCTTACCCTGCGCGAAGCCATCGCGGCCAAGCTCCAGCGCGAGAACGGGCTGACGTACAGCCCGCGCGAAATCATCGTCACGGTCGGCGCCAAGCATGCGCTGTTCAACGCACTGTCGGTAACGGTCGAAGAGGGGCACGAGGTGATCGTGCCGGCGCCGTACTGGGTGTCGTACCCCGACATGGTGCTGGCCTGCGACGGCACACCAGTCACCGTGGCCTGCAAGGAAGAAGACGATTTCAGGCTAACGCCCGAGGCGCTCGAGGCGGCCATCACGTCGAACACGCGCTGGCTCGTTTTCAACTCGCCCACCAATCCCACGGGCACGACCTACACCGCCGAACAGTTGCGCGCGCTGGCCGACGTGCTGATGCGCCACCCCCAGGTCATGGTGCTGACCGACGACATCTACGAGCACATCCGCTTCACCGAAGCCGCGGCGCCGCATCTGCTGGCCATCGAGCCGGGCCTGCGCGACCGCACGCTGGTGGTGAACGGCGTGTCGAA
>NZ_JBFTJJ010000034.1:0-42056 GCF_056395365.1 Variovorax sp. 10L421 | reverse complement strand
GGAAATGGTCATGCCYGGCGACAACGTCAGCATCACCGTGAAGCTGATCAACCCGATCGCGATGGAAGAAGGCCTGCGCTTCGCCATCCGCGAAGGCGGCCGCACCGTGGGTTCGGGCGTCGTGGCGAAAATCCTCGACATCTAAGCCGAGCGAAAAGAGTACCGGAGGGGTATAGCTCAATTGGCAGAGCGTCGGTCTCCAAAACCGAAGGTTGTAGGTTCGATTCCTACTGCCCCTGCCACCTAGGTGGCACCCCGAAAAGCCCATCGTGACCCGATGGGCTTCGGCGTCTCAAGAGGCGCATTGAATAGAAGGCCGAAAGGCGCAGGAAATCAGCCAACCATGGCCACTTCTCAAATCGAAACCGTGAGCACCGGCGCAGACAAGGCCAAGTTGGCCGCGGCTGTTGTGCTGGCAGTGGGCGCCATTGTGGCGTTCTATCTGCTGTCGCGCCAAGGTTCGCTGGTCCAGTGGGCTGCGCTGCTGGTCGGCCTGGCCGCTGCGGTGGGTGCCTTTGGCAGTTCGGAGAATGGCCGTCAGTTGTGGGCTTTTGGCCGCGACTCGTGGCGCGAGGTCAAGAAGGTCGTGTGGCCGACCCGCAAGGAAGCAATGCAGATGACGGCTTATGTGTTCGCCTTTGTGGCGATCATGTCCGTCTTCCTCTGGCTCACCGACAAGACGCTCGAATGGGTGTTTTTCGACCTCATTCTGGGCTGGAGAAAGTAAGCAATGACCGACGACGTAGTTGAAACCACGCCTGAAGAGGAAAACACTCCGATTCTGGCTCCCGCCGCCAACCCCGATCTGCGTTGGTATGTGGTGCATGCCTATTCGGGCATGGAAAAGGCCGTCGAGCGCAACATCACCGAGCGCATCAACCGCGCCGGCATGCAGGACAAGTTCGGCCGCATCCTGGTTCCGACCGAGGAAGTGGTCGAGATCAAGAACGGCCAGAAGCGCACCACCGAGCGCCGCTTCTTTCCTGGCTACGTCCTGGTCGAAATGATCATGGACGACGAGAGCTGGCACCTGGTGAAGCACACCAACAAGGTGACGGGTTTCGTGGGTGGCGCCAAGAACCGTCCGGCCCCGATCTCGCAGAAAGAGGTCGAGGACATCGTCAGCCAGATGCAGCAGGGCACCGAGAAGCCGCGCCACAAGGTCGAGTTCACCGTCGGCGAATTCGTGCGCGTCAAGGAAGGCCCGTTCACCGACTTCAACGGCACGGTCGAAGAAGTCAACTACGAGAAGAGCAAGGTCAGCGTGTCGGTCATGATTTTCGGCCGCGCGACGCCTGTGGAGCTCGAATTCAGCCAGGTCGAAAAGACCTGAGCCACAGGCCGCAAGGCCTGAAGCATTCCCGGCTGCGCGTTGTCCGACTCGGCGCGCGGCCTTGATCGAAGAGTCGTTCAACCCCGGGGAGCCCTGGCCGCAAGCCAAGGCGATATCACCCGCAAGGAGCAAAAAGCATGGCGAAAAAAATCGTCGGCTTCATCAAGCTGCAAGTGCCAGCTGGTAAGGCCAACCCGTCCCCGCCGATCGGTCCCGCACTCGGTCAGCGCGGTCTGAACATCATGGAGTTCTGCAAGGCGTTCAATGCGCAAACCCAAGGCGTCGAGCCGGGTCTGCCGCTGCCGGTGGTCATCACCGCGTTCGCTGACAAGAGCTTCACCTTCATCATCAAGACGCCCCCGGCGATCACCTTGATCAAGAAGGCCATCAAGCTGGAAAAGGGCTCGGCCCGTCCGCACACCGACAAGGTCGGCAAGATCACTCGCGCACAGCTCGAAGAAATTGCCAAGGCCAAGATGAAGGACCTGACTGCCGCCGACCTCGACGCAGCAGTTCGCACCATCGCCGGCTCGGCCCGCTCGATGGGCGTGAATGTGGAGGGCGTGTAAATGTCCAAGATCACCAAGAAGCAGAAGTCGCTCGCAGGCAAGGTCGACAGCAACAAGCTGTACCCGCTGGCTGACGCGATCGTCATCGTCAAGGACGCCGCCACCGCCAAGTTCGACGAATCGATCGACGTGGCTGTGCAGCTCGGCATCGACGCGAAGAAGTCGGACCAGGTCGTGCGTGGCGCCGTCGTGCTGCCCAACGGCACCGGCAAGACCAAGCGCGTCGCCGTGTTCGCCCAAGGCGCCAAGGCTGAAGAAGCCAAGGCCGCCGGCGCCGACATCGTCGGCATGGACGACCTCGCTGCCATGGTCAAGGCTGGCGACATGCCTTTCGACGTCGTGATCGCTGCCCCTGACGCGATGCGCGTCGTCGGTACGCTCGGCCAGATCCTCGGCCCGCGCGGCCTGATGCCCAATCCCAAGGTTGGCACCGTGACTCCGGACGTCGCCACGGCCGTGAAGAACGCCAAGGCTGGCCAGGTCCAGTTCCGCGTCGACAAGGCCGGCATCGTGCACGGCACGATCGGCCGCCGCTCGTTCGACAATGACAAGCTGCAGGGCAACCTCGCCGCGCTGATCGACGCTCTGGTCAAGGCCAAGCCGGCGACCAGCAAGGGCGTGTACCTGCGCAAGGTGGCTGTGTCGTCGACCATGGGTCTGGGTGTCCGCGTGGACACGCAAACCATCTCGGCGAGCTAAAGAGATTTGCCTTGCTCCTGATCTAACGTGAAGGGGCGGGGCGAATGTGGTGGGTCGCGGCAGCTCAGGTTGCTGCGGGCCATCCAAGACCGCTGGTGTGCAGGGCGCTGCACTTAATCGCCGGATCGATCCTTCCGGTATCCAGCGCAGATGGCGATCCCGCTGCAAGGAATTTGATTTTTGTTCCGAAACAGTTGTTGGTCGCTGCATGAAGCGCGATCCCAGGCCCCGGCCGAAGATCGCATTAAAAGGAGTAGACCTTGAGTCTGAATCGCAGTGAGAAAGAAGCGGTCATCAGTGATGTGACCAGCCTCGCCGCAAAAGCTCAAACGCTCGTGATGGCGGAATACCGTGGCATCACGGTGGCCGATATGACCAAACTGCGCATCGAAGCGCGCAGCAAGGGTGTGACCCTGAGTGTTCTGAAGAACACCCTGGCACGCCGTGCTGTCGCCGGTAGCGCGTTTGAGATTGTTGGCGACCAGATGACCGGTCCGCTGATCTACGGCTTTTCCGAAGACGCAGTGGCTGCCGCCAAGGTGGTGGCCGACTTCGCGAAGACCAACGACAAGTTGGTGATTCGCGGTGGCGCGTTTGGCGGCAAGGCCCTGGACGTGAACGGCGTGAAGCAACTGGCCAACATCCCTTCGAAGGAAGTGCTGCTGGCGCAATTGCTGGGCTTGATGCAATCCCCGATCTCTCGTACCGCCCGCGTGCTCGCGGCGCTGGCCGAGAAGCGCGGTGGTGGCGAAGCTGCACCCGTTGCCGATGCACCGGCAGAAGCGCAGGCCGCTTGAGCCTCGCGTTTGAAACATTCAACCCAATTGTTAGGAAACAAAAATGGCATTCGATAAAGACGCATTTCTGACCGCACTCGACGCGATGACGGTCCTGGAACTCAACGACCTGGTGAAAGCCATCGAAGAGAAGTTCGGCGTGAGCGCCGCTGCAATGTCGGCTCCGGCCGCCGGTGGTGGCGCTGCCGCCGCTGTGGTCGAAGAGAAGACCGAATTCAATGTCGTGCTGGCCGATGTCGGCGCGAACAAGGTGTCGGTCATCAAGGCCGTGCGCGAAATCACCGGCCTGGGCCTCAAGGAAGCCAAGGACCTGGTGGAAGCCGCTCCCAAGGCTGTCAAGGAAGGCCTGTCGAAGGCTGACGCTGACGCTGCCAAGAAGAAGCTGGAAGAAGCTGGCGCCAAGGTGGAACTGAAGTAATTCAGACCCCCTAGAGGGCTGGAGGTGCTTGAAAAGGCCCTCCAGCCTTTGCCGCTTTCAGAGCGCACCCGAAAGTCGGCTTGATTGCCGGCTTCCCCGGAGATCTTCAGGTCGAAGGGAAAGTCAAAATCAAGCGGATTTTCGAGTGTCTTCTGACCCCGACTGCAGAAGATCCCTTGGTTCGGGCGATGTGCAACGCATCGCTGTCCGCCAACGGCTGGTAGTGGCCAGCCGCCAAGCAGTGGTGCCTCGGCACTGCTGACAAGTCGCTGAAGATCTCAAGCACCGGAGCTCTCATGGCCCAATCGTCCGCGTACAGTTACACCGAACGCAAGCGCATCCGAAAAAGTTTCGGCAATCGCGACAGCGTCGTCGAAATCCCCTACCTGCTGCAGATGCAGAAAGACGCGTACACCGCGTTCCTGCAAGCCGGCATTCCCCCGAAACAACGCACCGTCGAAGGCCTGCAGGCCGCGTTCGACGCCGCCTTCCCGATCGTCTCGCACAACGGTTTCGTCGAGATGAAGTTCCTCGAGTACAACCTGGCGAAGCCGGCGTTCGACGTGCGTGAATGCCAGACCCGTGGTCTGACCTTCGCCTCGGCCGTGCGCGCCAAGGTCCAGCTCATCATCTATGACCGCGAGTCGTCGACGTCGCAGTCGAAGGTGGTCAAGGAAGTGAAGGAGCAAGAGGTCTACATGGGCGAAGTTCCGCTCATGACCGACAAGGGTTCGTTCATCATCAACGGCACCGAGCGCGTGATCGTCTCGCAGCTGCACCGTTCGCCGGGCGTGTTCTTCGAACACGACAAGGGCAAGACGCACAGCTCGGGCAAGCTGCTGTTCTCGGCCCGCGTGATTCCTTACCGCGGTTCGTGGCTCGACTTCGAGTTCGACCCGAAGGACATGCTGTACTTCCGCGTGGACCGTCGCCGCAAGATGCCGGTCACGATCCTGCTGAAGGCCATCGGCCTGAACCCGGAATCGATCCTCGCGAACTTCTTCGTGAACGACAACTTCCGCCTGATGGACAGCGGTGCGCAGATGGAGTTCGTCTCCGAGCGCCTGCGCGGCGAAGTCGCGCGCTTCGACATCACTGACAAGTCGGGCAAGGTCGTGGTCGCCAAGGACAAGCGCGTCACCGCGCGTCACACGCGTGAGCTTGAGCAGGGCGGCACCACGCACATCAGCGTGCCGGAAGACTTCCTGGTCGGCCGCGTGATCGCCCGCAACATCGTCGACGCCGACTCCGGCGAAATCCTGGCCAAGGCCAACGACGAGCTGACCGAAGCGCTGCTGAAGAAGCTGCGTACGGCTGGCGTGCAGGACATCCAGGTCATCTACACGAACGAACTGGACCAGGGCGCGTACATCTCGCAGACGCTGCGCATCGACGAAACGGTGGACGAATTCGCCGCCCGCGTGGCCATCTACCGCATGATGCGCCCCGGCGAGCCGCCGACGGAAGACGCCGTGCAAGCGCTGTTCCAGCGCCTGTTCTACAACCCGGACACGTACGACCTGTCGCGCGTCGGCCGCATGAAGTTCAACGCCAAGGTCGGCCGCGACGAGTCGACCGGCCCGATGGTGCTGACCAACGAAGACATCCTGGCCGTGGTCAAGATCCTCGTCGACCTGCGCAACGGCAACGGCGAAGTCGACGACATCGACCACCTGGGCAACCGCCGCGTGCGTTGCGTCGGCGAACTGGCCGAGAACCAGTACCGCACCGGCCTGGCACGTATCGAAAAGGCCGTGAAGGAACGTCTGGGTCAAGCGGAACAAGAGCCGCTGATGCCGCACGACCTGATCAACAGCAAGCCGATCTCGGCCGCGCTGAAGGAATTCTTCGGTGCGTCGCAGCTGTCGCAGTTCATGGACCAGACGAACCCGCTGTCCGAAATCACCCACAAGCGCCGCGTGTCGGCCCTTGGCCCGGGCGGTCTGACGCGCGAACGTGCAGGCTTCGAAGTGCGCGACGTGCACGTGACCCACTACGGCCGCGTGTGCCCGATCGAAACGCCTGAAGGCCCGAACATCGGCCTGATCAACTCGCTGGCCCTGTACGCCCGCCTGAACGAATACGGCTTCATCGAGACGCCGTACCGCCGCGTGGTGGACAGCAAGGTCACCCACGAGATCGACTACCTGTCGGCCATCGAGGAAGGCAAGTACGTCATCGCCCAGGCCAATGCGGCCCTGGACAAGGACGGCGTGCTGACCGGCGACCTGGTCTCCGCGCGTGAAGCCGGCGAATCGATCCTGGTCGGTGCCGAGCGCATCCAGTACATGGACGTGTCGCCCGCACAGATCGTATCGGTGGCCGCATCGCTCGTGCCGTTCCTGGAGCACGACGACGCGAACCGCGCGTTGATGGGCGCCAACATGCAGCGTCAGGCCGTGCCCGTGCTGCGTCCCGAGAAGCCGATGGTCGGTACCGGTATCGAGCGCGTCTCCGCGGTCGACTCGGGCACCGTGGTCACGGCCACCCGTGGCGGTATCGTCGACTACGTCGATGCGACCCGTGTCGTGGTGCGCGTGAACGACGCCGAAGCGGCTGCCGGTGAAGTCGGTGTGGACATCTACAACCTGATCAAGTATCAGCGTTCGAACCAGAACACCAACATTCATCAGCGTCCGATCGTCAAGCGCGGCGACAAGATCGCCAAGGGCGACGTGGTGGCCGACGGCGCATCGACCGACCTCGGCGAACTGGCCCTCGGCCAGAACATGCTGATCGCGTTCATGCCCTGGAACGGCTACAACTTCGAAGACTCGATCCTGATCTCGGAACGTGTCGTTGCCGAAGACCGCTATACCTCGATCCACATCGAGGAACTGGTGGTGATGGCTCGCGACACGAAGCTGGGCGCTGAAGAAATCACGCGCGACATCCCGAACCTGGCCGAGCAGCAGCTCAACCGCCTCGACGAATCCGGCATCATCTATGTCGGCGCCGAAGTGCAGCCGGGCGACACGCTGGTGGGCAAGGTCACGCCGAAGGGCGAGACCACGCTGACGCCTGAAGAGAAGCTGCTGCGCGCCATCTTCGGCGAGAAGGCTTCCGACGTGAAGGACACCTCGCTGCGTGTGGACCAGGGCTCGCAAGGCACCGTGATCGATGTGCAGGTCTTCACCCGCGAAGGCATCACGCGCGACAAGCGCGCCCAGCAGATCATCGACGATGAACTCAAGCGCTTCCGCCTCGACCTGAACGACCAGCTTCGCATCGTCGAAGCCGACGCGTTCGACCGTATCGAGAAGCTGCTGACCGGCAAGGTCGCCAACGGCGGCCCGAACAAGCTGGCCAAGGGCACCAAGCTCGACAAGGCCTACCTGTCGTCGGTCGAGAAGTTCCACTGGTTCGACATCCGCCCGGCGGAAGACGAAGTGGCCACGCAGCTCGAGTCGATCAAGAACTCGCTGGAGCAGACGCGCCACAGCTTCGACCTCGCGTTCGAAGAAAAGCGCAAGAAGCTCACGCAGGGCGACGAGCTGCCCGCGGGCGTGCTCAAGATGGTCAAGGTCTACCTGGCCGTCAAGCGCCGCCTGCAACCCGGCGACAAGATGGCCGGCCGCCACGGCAACAAGGGTGTGGTGTCGAAGATCGTTCCGGTCGAAGACATGCCCCACATGGCCGACGGCACGCCGTGCGACATCTGCCTGAACCCGCTGGGCGTGCCTTCGCGGATGAACGTGGGCCAGGTGTTGGAAGTGCACCTGGGCTGGGCCGGCAAGGGCATTGGCCAGCGCATCGGTGACCTGCTGCAGCAGGAGGCCAAGGTGGCCGAGCTGCGCAAGTTCATGGAGCAGCTGTACAACGGCTCGGGCCGCCAGGAAAACATCAGCTCGCTGAACGACACCGAACTGCTCGAAATGGCAGCGAACCTGCAGAACGGCGCGACCTTCGCGACGCCTGTGTTCGACGGTGCTTCGGAAGAAGAAATCCGCGGCATGCTGAAGCTCGCCTACCCGGATGACATCGCCAAGCTCAAGGGCCTGACCGATACGCGCACGCAGGCCTACCTGTTCGACGGCCGCACCGGCGACCAGTTCGAGCGCCCCGTCACCGTCGGCTACATGCACTTCCTGAAGCTGCACCACCTGGTGGACGACAAGATGCACGCCCGTTCGACCGGCCCGTACTCGCTCGTCACGCAGCAACCGCTGGGCGGCAAGGCGCAGTTCGGCGGCCAGCGTTTCGGGGAAATGGAAGTGTGGGCGCTGGAAGCTTACGGCGCCGCCTACGTCCTGCAGGAAATGCTGACCGTGAAGTCCGACGACGTGCAAGGCCGTACCAAGGTGTACGAAAGCATCGTCAAGGGCGAGCACTCGATCGAAGCCGGCATGCCGGAATCGTTCAACGTGCTGGTCAAGGAAATCCGTTCGCTGGGGCTCGACATCGAGCTCGAGCGTTCTTAAGTTGAAAAGGGAAAGAGTCTTATGAAATCGCTACTCGACCTGTTCAAGCAATTCACGCCCGATGAGCATTTCGATGCCATCAAGATCGGCATGGCTTCGCCCGAGAAGATCCGCTCGTGGTCTTTCGGCGAAGTGAAGAAGCCCGAGACGATCAACTACCGCACGTTCAAGCCCGAGCGCGACGGCCTGTTCTGCGCCAAGATCTTCGGCCCCATCAAGGACTACGAGTGCCTGTGCGGCAAGTACAAGCGCCTGAAGCACCGCGGCGTGATCTGCGAGAAGTGCGGCGTCGAAGTCACGCAGACCAAGGTGCGCCGCGAGCGCATGGGTCACATCGACCTGGCCGCGCCCTGTGCCCACATCTGGTTCCTGAAGTCGCTGCCGTCGCGCCTGGGCCTCGTGCTCGACATGACGCTGCGCGACATCGAACGCGTGCTGTACTTCGAAGCCTACGTGATCACCGACCCCGGCATGACCCCGCTGAAGAAGTTCGGCATCATGTCCGAGGACGACTACGACGCGAAGCGCAAGGAATACGGTGACGAATTCGTCGCCAAGATGGGCGCCGAAGGCATCAAGGACCTGCTCGAAGGCATCGAACTCGACAGCGAGATCGAACGCCTGCGCGGCGACCTGACCGGCTCCGAAGTCAAGGTCAAGAAGAACTCCAAGCGCCTGAAGGTGCTGGAAGCCTTCCGCAAGTCGGGCATCAAGCCCGAGTGGATGGTGCTCGACGTGCTGCCCGTGCTGCCGCCGGACCTGCGTCCGCTGGTGCCGCTGGACGGCGGCCGCTTCGCGACCTCCGACCTGAACGACCTGTACCGCCGCGTCATCAACCGCAATTCGCGCCTGCGCCGCCTGCTGGAGCTGAAGGCTCCGGAAATCATCGCGCGCAACGAAAAGCGGATGCTGCAGGAAGCTGTCGACTCGCTGCTCGACAACGGCCGCCGCGGCAAGGCCATGACGGGCGCCAACAAGCGCGCGCTGAAGTCGCTGGCCGACATGATCAAGGGCAAGAGCGGCCGCTTCCGCCAGAATCTGCTGGGCAAGCGCGTCGACTACTCGGGCCGTTCGGTCATCGTGGTGGGCCCGACGCTCAAGCTGCACCAGTGCGGCCTGCCGAAGCTGATGGCGCTCGAGCTGTTCAAGCCCTTCATCTTCTCGCGCCTCGAGGCCATGGGCATCGCGACGACGATCAAGGCTGCCAAGAAGGAAGTCGAATCGGGCACGCCGGTGGTCTGGGACATCCTGGAAGAGGTCATCAAGGAGCACCCGGTCATGCTGAACCGCGCTCCGACGCTGCACCGCCTGGGCATCCAGGCCTTCGAGCCGATCCTGATCGAAGGCAAGGCCATCCAGCTGCACCCGCTCGTTTGCGCGGCCTTCAACGCCGACTTCGACGGCGACCAGATGGCTGTCCACGTGCCGCTGTCGGTGGAAGCGCAGATGGAAGCCCGCACGCTGATGCTGGCCTCCAACAACGTGCTGTTCCCGGCTTCGGGCGAACCGTCGATCGTTCCTTCGCAGGACGTGGTGCTGGGTCTGTACTACACGACCCGCGACCGCATCAACGGCAAGGGCGAGGGCCTGATCTTCTCCGACATCGGTGAAGTGCAGCGCGCGCTCGACGCCAACGAAGTCGAACTCACCGCCAAGGTGGCGGTGCGCATCACGGAGTACACCAAGGACAAGGAAACCGGCGTCTTCACGCCGTCGACCTCGCTCGTGGACACCACCGTGGGCCGCGCACTGCTGTCCGAGATCCTGCCGAAGGGCCTGCCGTTCTCGAACATCAACAAGGCGCTGAAGAAGAAGGAAATCTCCAAGCTCATCAACGTCTCGTTCCGCAAGTGCGGCCTGAAAGAGACCGTCGTGTTCGCCGACAAGCTGCTGCAGAACGGCTTCCGCCTGGCGACCAAGGCCGGCATCTCGATCGCGATCGACGACATGCTGGTGCCCGCTGAAAAGCACGGCATCATCGAACGCTCGGCCAAGGAAGTGAAGGAGATCGAACAGCAGTACGTCTCCGGTCTCGTGACCTCCGGCGAGCGCTACAACAAGGTGGTGGACATCTGGGGCAAGGCCGGCGACGAAGTGTCGAAGGTCATGATGGCCAAGCTCTCGAAGCAGAAGGTCATCGACCGCCACGGCAAGGAAGTCGAGCAGGAGTCGTTCAACTCCATCTACATGATGGCCGACTCGGGCGCCCGCGGTTCCGCAGCGCAGATTCGCCAGGTGGCCGGTATGCGGGGCCTGATGGCCAAGCCGGACGGCTCGATCATCGAGACGCCCATTACCGCGAACTTCCGCGAAGGCCTGAACGTGCTGGAGTACTTCATCTCCACCCACGGTGCCCGTAAGGGTCTGGCCGACACGGCGCTGAAGACGGCGAACTCGGGTTACCTGACCCGTCGTCTGGTCGACGTGACGCAGGATCTGGTGGTCACCGAACAGGACTGCGGCACGCACGGCGGCTACCTGATGCGCGCGATCGTCGAAGGCGGTGAAGTGATCGAATCGCTGCGCGACCGTATCCTCGGCCGCTCGGCTGCGGACGACGTGCTGCACCCGGAAAACCGTTCGGTGCTGCTCAAGGCCGGCGAGATGTTCGACGAAGACAACATCGAAGTCCTGGAAGCCCAGGGCGTCGACGAAGTCAAGGTCCGCACCGCGCTGACCTGCGAAACCCGCTTCGGCATCTGCGCGACCTGCTACGGACGCGACCTGGGCCGCGGCGGCCTGATCAACATCGGCGAAGCCGTCGGTGTGATCGCTGCCCAGTCCATCGGCGAACCCGGCACGCAGCTGACGATGCGTACCTTCCACATCGGTGGCGCCGCTTCGCGCGCTGCCATCGCTTCGAGCGTGGAAGCCAAGTCGAACGGCTCGATCGGCTTCAATGCCACGATGCGCTACGTGACCAACAGCAAGGGCGAGCTGGTCGTGATTTCGCGTTCGGGCGAGATCGTCATCCATGACGAGCACGGCCGTGAGCGCGAACGTCACAAGGTGCCGTACGGCGCCACGCTGACGGTCAAGGCCGACCAGCAGATCAAGGCCGGCCACGTGCTCGCCAACTGGGACCCGCTGACCCGCCCGATCATCACGGAATTCGCCGGCAAGACGCAGTTCGAAAACGTCGAGGAAGGCCTCACGGTTGCGAAGCAGGTGGACGAAGTGACCGGTCTGTCGACCCTGGTCGTGATCGATCCGAAGCGCCGCGGCGCTGCCAAGGTCGTTCGCCCGCAGGTGAAGCTGATCGATGCGCAAGGCCAGGAAGTGAAGATCCCCGGCACCGATCACTCGGTGACGATCGGCTTCCCGATCGGCGCGCTGGTGCAGATCCGCGACGGCCAGGACGTGGGCCCCGGCGAGGTGCTGGCGCGTATTCCGGTCGAAGGCCAGAAGACCCGCGACATCACCGGCGGTCTGCCGCGCGTCGCCGAGCTGTTCGAAGCCCGTTCGCCTAAGGACAAGGGAATGCTGGCCGAAATGACCGGTACCGTGTCGTTCGGCAAGGAAACCAAGGGCAAGATCCGCCTGCAGATCACCGATCCGGAAGGCACGGTCTGGGAAGACCTCGTGCCGAAGGAAAAGAACATCCTGGTGCACGAAGGCCAGGTGGTGAACAAGGGCGAAAGCGTGGTCGACGGCCCGGCGGACCCGCAGGACATCCTGCGCCTGCTGGGTTCGGAAGAACTCGCGCGCTACATCGTGGACGAAGTGCAGGACGTGTACCGTTTGCAGGGTGTGAAGATCAACGACAAGCACATCGAGGTGATCGTTCGCCAGATGCTGCGCCGCGTCGTGGTCGACAACATCGGCGAGACCGGCTACATCTCCGGCGAACAGGTCGAACGCAGCGAAATGCTCAACACCAACGACGCCCTGCGCGCCGAAGGCAAGATCCCCGCGACGTTCACCAACCTGCTGCTCGGTATCACGAAGGCATCGCTGTCGACCGACTCGTTCATCTCGGCCGCGTCGTTCCAGGAAACGACGCGCGTGCTGACCGAAGCCGCGATCATGGGCAAGCGCGACGAGCTGCGCGGCCTGAAGGAAAACGTCATCGTCGGCCGCCTGATTCCCGCAGGCACCGGCATGGCGTACCACCAGGCCCGCAAGGTCAAGGACGCCATGGACGAAGCCGAGCGCCGCGCCATCGCCGAATCGGAAGCTGCCGAACTGGCAGGCTCCGCCGACAGCGATGCGACGACCAGTACGGCGGACGCCAGCGAAGGCGCTGCGACCGAATAACTGGGTAGCATCACCGGCCATGACCGGTACACACGCCCCCCGACCGCCCCCGGTTGGGGGGCGTTTTTCTTTGTGTTTTCCATGAGGCGTTGTCGTCGATGAGCGTGTTGCCCGAATCGCTGGCCAGCTGGATCGTCATTGCGATCCTGTTGTTCTGGTTTGTCGGTGCCTACAACCGGCTGGTGCGTTTGCGCGCGGCTGTGCTGCAGGCCTACGGCCTGCTCGACGCGGCCCTGGGCAAGCAGCTGGATTTCGTGCAGGCCAGCATCACCGCCGCGCCAGCGCCAGAAGCAGCGCCAACGGGGGAGTCGCTGTCGTCCATCGCGCCATTGCAGGCCGCGACGACCCAGCTCGCGACCTTGCTCGGTGCGACCCGGCTGCACCCGTTGGACAGCGGCGGCATGGCCGCGCTGGCCACTGCGCTCCAGGTGTGGGCCAATGCATGGCGCCGCCAGCACCCGGACGAAGTGACGGTGTTCGATGCCGACGGCACGCTGTCGCGGCCGGCGCAACTGCAGCCCGGGGCCGAGGCCATGTCGCCCAGCGCCAGCGAGCCGATCGCGTGGCCCGAGCCTTCGGCCGCGGCGGAGATCGCTCGGGGCCAGTTCAATCAGGCGGTGGGGCACTACAACGCCGCGATCGCGCAATTCCCGGCACTGCTGGTGGCATGGGCCGTGCGTCTGCGTCCGGCTGCGCCACTGCTCTGAACGAACCCGGCGCGATTCTTTTCCATCTTTCCATTGCGTGGCGCCCGGCTTTTCGGGCGCCCGTTACCATCGTCCCAACTTGTCAGAACTACCTTCCGATCCTTCCTCGAGCAGCAGCGGCACGCCGTCATTGCAGCCCCCGCTCTGGCGCCAGCTGCAACTGACCGCAGCGGCGCTGGCGTCGATCCGCGCCGGCACCTCGGGTTCCGTCGCGTTCGAAGCCGTCGAGCCCGTGCTGCGGCCCGGCGTGCAGGCGCTCGGCTTCCAGGTGCTGCGATGGCTCGGCCGCGCCGAAGCGCTGCGCCGCCACCTGGCCAAGCGCACGCCGCCGCCCCTGCCCGATGCATTGCTGTGCACCGCGCTGGCGCTGGCCTGGGACGCCGAGCGCGCGCCCTACGAACCGTTCACGCTGGTCGACCAGGCCGTCGAGGCCGCCAAGCGCAACCCCGCGACGCGGGCGCAGGCCAGCTTCATCAACGCCTGCCTGCGGCGCTTCCTGCGCGAGCGCGATGAACTGGTGGCCGCCACCGACTCCGAGCCGGTCGCGCAATGGAACCACCCTCGCTGGTGGATCGAGCGCCTCAAGCGCGACCATCCGCGCGAGTGGCAACGGGTGCTGGGCGCAGACAACGCGCAGGCGCCGATGACGCTGCGGGTCAATGTTCAGAAGTCGACCGCGGCTTCCTATCTTGTGGAGCTGGAGGCCGCCGGTCTCGGCGCGACGCGCGTGGGTCCCAGCGGCCTGCAACTGACGCGTGCACGCCCCGTGCAGCAACTGCCCGGCTTTGCCGACGGTGCCTGCTCGGTGCAGGATGCCGCTGCGCAGATGGCCGCGCCGCTGCTGCTCGAAGGCCTGTTGCCGGCGAAGCCCGGTGCCGCAGTGCCGCTGCGGGTGCTCGATGCCTGCGCGGCTCCCGGCGGCAAGACCGCGCACCTGCTCGAAATGGCGGCTCCCGGCGCCATCGACGTGACCGCGCTCGAAGTCGATGCCGCCCGCAGCCGCCGCATCGACGAAACCCTCGCCCGCCTCGGACTGAGCGCCAAGGTGCTCGTGGCCGACGCGGGGCGTCCGGCGCAGTGGTGGGACGGCACGCCTTTCGACGCCATCCTGCTCGATGCGCCATGCACCGCCTCGGGCATCGTGCGGCGCCATCCCGACGTTCGCTGGCTGCGCCGCGAGAGCGACACCGCCCAGCTCGCCGCCCAGCAGGCCGCGTTGCTGGCCGCGCTCTGGCCGCTGGTGCGGCGCGGCGGCCGGCTCCTTTACTGCACCTGCTCCGTGTTTCGCGAAGAGGGTTCGCAACAAATTGATGCGTTTCTTGTACACAACACCGACGCCCGATTGCTGCCATCGCCAGGCCATTTGCTGCCCCAAAGCGGGTCGAATGCCCGCGGCGTCCCGGACAATCCCTCTGGTGACCACGACGGTTTCTTCTACGCCCTGCTTGAAAAGCGCCCGCACTGAGCGGCGCTGGCCGGTCTGGCTGCCCATCCTGTTCTGGGCCTGGGCGATGTGCATGGCCTGGCTGCCGGCTCCGGCGGCCGCCCAGGCCCGCACCGGCGCGTCGATCACGCAGATGCGCCTCGAACAGGCCGACGACGGCGTTTATTTCAGCGCTGCGGTGCAGTTCGAACTGCCCTCGCTGGTGGAGGAGGTGCTCGACAAGGGCATCGCCATCTATTTCGTGGCCGAGGCCGAGCTCTACCAGGAGCGCTGGTACTGGACCGACCGAAAGGTCGCCCAGGTCACGCGCCACATGCGGCTGGCCTACCAGCCCCTCACGCGTCGCTGGCGCCTCAACGTGTCGGCAGCGCCGATGACGGGCGCGGCCGGCCTGGGCATCTCGCTGAACCAGAACTTCGACACGCTGGCCGACGCGCTCGACGCCATCAAGCGCGTCGGCCGCCTGCGGTTGGCCGACGTGTCGGAGGTCGGCGACGATCCGCTGCACCAGGTCACCTTCCGCTTCCGGCTCGACACCTCGCAGCTGCCGCGCCCGTTCCAGATCGGCGTGGTCGGGCAGGCCGACTGGAACATCGCCACCGAGCGCACGGCCCGGCTCGCAATGGAGAAGCAGAAGTGAGCATTTCCGGGCGCAGCGGCGCAGCGGCCACGCCGGCCGCGCGCCGCGCGCGGGCCACGCGCTGGGCCATTGGCGTCGGTGCCGCGCTGGTCACGGCCATCGGCCTGGTGCTGATGTTCCTGCTGGCGCAGGCCACCAACAACCGCGCGCTGTACGAGCGCTACTACGTGCGCCTGTTCGGCATCAACGTCGTGGTGGCGGTGCTGCTGGTGCTGGTGATCGGCTGGGTCGCCTTCCGGTTGCTGCGGCGGCTGCGGCAAGGCAAGTTCGGCAGCCGGCTGCTCATCAAGCTGGCGGCCATCTTCGCGCTGGTGGCCGTGGTGCCCGGGGCGCTGGTCTACGTGGTGTCCTATCAGTTCGTTGCGCGCTCGATCGAGAGCTGGTTCGACGTCAAGGTCGAAGGTGCGCTCGATGCCGGCCTGAACCTCGGGCGCGCCACGCTCGATTCGCTGTCAGACGATCTCGCCGCCAAGACGCGCGGCGCCAGCGCACAGCTGGCGCAGGTGCCCGACACGAGCGCGGGCCTGGTGCTCGAACGCATCCGCGACCAGCTCGAGGCCACCGACGTGATCCTCTGGACCGGTTCCGGGCAACTGGTGGCCAGCGCCGGCAGCTCCCGTTTCCAGCTCAGCCCCGAGCGTCCGACCCCCCAGCAGTTCCGCCAGGTCCGACCGGAGCGCGCCGTCGCGCACGTCGAGGGTCTGGACGAAACCGCCCCACCGGGCGCGACCCCGCCGGTGGCGAGCGTGCGCGCGCTCGCCATGGTGCAGAGGCCGGGCTTCGACTTCGACACCGCGCCCCGGTATCTGCAAGTCACGCGGCCGCTGCCGCCGGCCGTGGTCGCCAACGCGCTGGCCGTGCAGGAGGCCAACCGCGAATACCAGGAGCGGGCGCTCGCTCGCGAGGGCCTGCGCCGCATGTATATCGGCACGCTCACGCTGAGCCTGTTCCTCGCCGTGTTCGGTGCGGTGCTGCTGGCCGTGCTGTTCGGCAACCAGCTCGCGCGGCCGCTGCTCGTGCTGGCCGACGGTGTGCGCCAGGTGGCCGCCGGCGACCTGCGGCCCACCGCGGTGCTTCAGGGCAAGGACGAACTGGGCGGCCTCACGCGCTCGTTCGCCGTCATGACCCAGCAGCTGGCCGATGCCCGCGGCGCCGTCGAGAAGACCGTGGGCGAGCTCGATGCCGCGCGCGCCAACCTGCAGACCATTCTCGACAACCTGACCTCCGGCGTGATCGTGCTCGACGCCAAGGGCACCGTGCTGTCGACCAATCCGGGCGCGACCCGTGTGCTGCGCGCGCCGCTCGCGGCCTACGAAGGCCGGGCACTCGTCGACGTGCCGGGCCTGGCCGACTTCGGCGCCAAGGTGCAGCAGCAATTCGAGGACTTTCTCGTCGAGCGCGTGCAGCACGGCCTCGACCACTGGCAACACGCCTTCGAACTGCACGCTTCCGGCACCGACCTGCCGCAGCAGGACGGCGCCATCAACATCGTCGCGCGCGGCGCGGAACTGCCCGGCGCCGCACGGCTGCTGGTGTTCGACGACATCTCCGAGATCGTCTCGGCCCAGCGCGCGCAGGCCTGGGGCGAGGTCGCGCGCCGGCTGGCACATGAAATCAAGAACCCGCTCACGCCGATCCAGCTCTCGGCCGAGCGGCTGGAGATGAAACTGTCGGGCAAGGTCCAGCCGCCCGAACAGGCCGTGCTCGTGAAGTCGGTGAAGACCATCGTCGACCAGGTCGATGCGATGAAGCGGCTGGTGAACGAATTCCGCGACTACGCGCGACTGCCCGCCGCCGACCTCAAGCCGGTGGATCTCAACGCCTTGCTGGCCGACGTGCTCCAGCTCTACAGCGCGGAGAACCTGCCGATCACGCTGCGCTCCGAACTCGACGAGCGCTGCCCGCCCATTCGCGGCGATGCGCAGCAGATCCGCCAAGTGATACACAACCTGTTGCAGAACGCGCAGGACGCCGCCGAGGCTGCCGCCAGCGGGACCGGCAGGGCGGGCGAGGTCGTCGTGCGCACGCGGCTCGGAGATTCGGGTCAGCGCGTGCGCCTGACCGTGCAGGACAGCGGCCCTGGTTTTGCCGAGAACATCCTGAAGCGCGCGTTCGAACCCTACGTCACCACGAAAACAAAAGGTACCGGTTTGGGCCTTGCGGTCGTCAAGAAAATCGCCGACGAGCATGGCGCGCGCATCGAGCTTTCCAACCGTGTCGTCGACGGGGCTGTAGCAGGGGCGCAAGTCTCGCTATCATTCGCGCTGGCAAGCGGGCCGCGGGCAGCGGCCGCTCACACCGAAGATTCAAAGTCTTCCGCCGCCTGAGCCGCACGAATATCCGTCGCACAGGCGACGGATGGGCCCGCGGACCCTACACACATTGCAGACACCAGCGCAAACAACAAGCAGCACTCATGGCAAACATTCTCGTGGTCGATGACGAGCTGGGCATCCGGGACCTGCTCTTCGAAATTCTCAATGACGAAGGCCACAACGTGGAGCTCGCGGAAAACGCCGCCGAGGCGCGCGCTGCGCGCCAGCGCGCGCGGCCCGACCTCGTTCTGCTCGACATCTGGATGCCCGACACCGACGGCGTCACCTTGCTCAAGGAGTGGTCCACCGCCGGCCTGCTGAGCATGCCCGTCATCATGATGAGCGGCCACGCCACCATCGACACCGCGGTCGACGCCACGCGCATCGGTGCGTTCGCCTTCCTCGAGAAGCCCATCACCATGCAGAAGCTGCTCAAGGCGGTGGAGCAGGGCCTGGCGCGCGAGAGCGCGCGCCGCGCTGCTGCAGGCGTGGTGCCCGCGCCCGTCGCCGGCAGCCAGGCGGCCGCCATCACGACGACGGGCGACAGCCTGCTGATGGCCTCGCTGGCTTCCGTGCCCGTGGCCGACGCCGGCCCCCAGTCGACGCAGAGCTTCGATCTCGACCGCCCGCTGCGCGACGCGCGCGACGGTTTCGAGAAGGCGTACTTCGAGTTCCACCTCGCGATGGAGAATGGTTCGATGACCCGCGTCGCCGAGAAAACCGGCCTCGAACGCACCCATCTCTATCGAAAGCTCAAACAACTTGGTGTGGATCTTTCAAGAGGGCGCAGAAGCGCTGTATAATTTAGGGCTGCACTCAAATGCAATGGCCCGGTAGCTCAGTTGGTAGAGCAGCGGATTGAAAATCCGCGTGTCGGTGGTTCGATTCCGCCCCAGGCCACCATCTTTTCATCCTCGGAAGTCCGGGGAATGCCCAAAAGCCCTCACGTGACAACACGTCAGGGCTTTTTTGTTGTCCAGGTGAATCCGGGACAAACCAACTCACTGCAGTCGATCGAACAACGGATCGTCGGTGACCCGGAGCGGGGTGTGCCTGCCGAACTAAGATGTGCCCGGACAGCGCCACAGCACTTCGCTTACATGCCGACCGCACACTGCCCCAACAACCGATTCGGCCAACACCTGGCGAAGCAGTACGGCGTCGATGTCGTCCCGTCGCTCGTCGCTACGTCGCGCTGGGGGTCGGAGCTCGGCATTGCGCGCCTTCACTACGATCTCCCGCATCTTTTCGTCCTGCCGCCCTTGCCGGCCGAAGACGCTTTCGTGCTCAGCGTGGAAATCTCGTCGGGCGGCTCCCGGCGGATTCGCAGCGGCGGCACCGTGCTGCGGCTCGGCCCGCAGCGGGAAGGCGCTTTTCACATCACCGACCTGTCGGAATGCAACTCTGCCTATGTGTGCAGTCCGTTCCATTCGATGCTGTTCCACGTGCCGCGCGAAACCATCGACTCCTTCGCAGAGGAAATGGACGTACCCCGCGTGCGTGCACTGCGTTGCGACGCGGGCACGGTCGACACCGTGGTGGCGAGCCTCGGCCGCGCGATGCTGCCGGTATTGATGCAGCCCGGAGAGGCGAGCACCTTGTTCGTCGATCACCTCGCGCTGGCATTGAAGGCCCATGTGCTGCATGCCTACGGTGGCGCGGCGGGCGTGGCCAATGCAGACTCACGAGGCCTGGCGCCCTGGCAGGAGCGCCGTGCCAAGGCCTTCCTGATGGCACACCTGGCCAGTGATGTGTCACTCGCCGAGGTGGCGCGCGAGTGCGGGCTGTCGCGCAGCCATTTCAGCAAGGCCTTCAAGCAGACTTTCGGCCAGGCCCCGCACGCGTGGCTGGTGGCGCAGCGCGTCGATGCTGCGCGCCGCCTGCTGCGCCAGCCCGATCTTCCAATCGCGGAGATCGCCGCGACCTGCGGCTTTGCCGATCAGAGCCATCTGACGCGTGTGTTCTCCGCGCACATCGGGACTCCGCCGGCGCGCTGGCGTCGCCTGAACGCCGGCTGATCCGCGCGCCGCTTCCGGCTGCGGCTCACGGCATCACGCCGAGCGTGGCAACAAGGCCGGCACCAACGGCCGATTCAGCTGCTTCACCCACCACTGCAGCGCCTGCCCCGTGGCACCTGTCTTCCACCCCAACCAGAACGCCTCCGGCGCGCGCGGCTCCTCGGTCTGCAATTCAATCAGCGTGCCGCGCGCCAGCTCGCCCTCGACGCAGGCGCGCGGCAGGAAACCGTGGCCGAGCCCGGCCACCTGGCACGCGACCTTCGCGGTCATCGACGGCACCGCGATGCGCGGCTGGCCCGCCAGCAGGCCCACGGTGCGGTCCGACAAGGTACGCGCGCTGTCGCTCACCACGATGGCGTTGTGCTCCAGCAGGTCGCCTCGCCGCACCGGGCGCATCACACGCGCCAGCGCATGCGTAGGGGCGACGCAGAAGGCGAAATCGAGACTGCCCACCATCACGGCCTGGTAGCCACCGCCCGCCGGACCTTCGCCCGCGGCAATGACCACGTCGGCGCGGCCCTCGCGCAGCGCCTCCCAACTGCCGGTGAGCGCCTCGCAGCCGATGCGCAGCCGCGTGCCGCAGCGCAGCTCTTCGAAGGCGCGGACGTCGTCGATGAGCGACTGCGTGGGAATGAGCGAGTCGTGCACGAGCCGCAGCTCCGACTCGAAGCCGGTGGCGATCTGGCGCATGCGCGATTCGAGGTCGCTCGCCGCGCCGAGCAGCCAGCGCCCCTCCTTGAGCATCTCGCGGCCCGCGTCCGTGAGCGCGATGCGCGGCCCGTTGCGCTCGAACAGCTGCATGCCCAGTTGCTCCTCCAGCTTGCCCACGGCGTACGAGATGGTGGAAGGCACCTTGTTCAGGCGCGTGGCGGCGGCGGCGAAGGAGCCGTGGCGGTCGATCGCATCGACCACCTCGATGGCTTCCAGGCTGAGCTTGAGCATGCGGCGTTTCCTTCAAAAAAATGGTGCCCGGATCAATGATCGAAAAATTCGATGATAGATGGCAAAAACGTTCGTCAACAAGACCTTCTTGAAGGTCGATGATTCATCCCATGCCTCGGAAACTCCTCCGATGCCAATTATGAATTCAATCGAATTCAAGAACCGCAAAGGAATGAACCATGTTGGAAATTCGCAGTGCCGCCGACCGCGGAATCGCAGACTTCGGATGGCTGAAGTCCCGCCACACCTTCTCGTTCGGCCATTACCACGACCCGAAGCAGGAAGGCTTCTCCGACCTGCTGGTGATCAACGACGACCGCGTGACCCCCGGCCGCGGCTTCGGCACCCATCCGCACCGCGACATGGAGATCTTCTCGTACGTGCTCGACGGCGCGCTCGAGCACAAGGACTCGATGGGCACCGGCTCGGTCATCCGCCCCGGCGATGTGCAGATGATGAGCGCCGGCACCGGCGTGCGCCACAGCGAGTTCAATTCGTCGTCCACCGAGGCGCTGCACTTCCTGCAGATCTGGATCGTGCCGGCCAAGAAGGGCGTGCCGCCGCGCTACCAGCAGGTGCACTTCGCGCCGGAAGAAAAGCGCGGCCGCCTGCGCCTGATCATTTCGCCCGAAGGCACCGACGGCTCGCTCGCGGTGCACCAGGACGCCCGCGTCTACGCAGGGCTGTTCGACGGCGCCGAGCAGGCCTCGCTCACGCTCGATGCCGACCGCTACGCCTATGTCCATGTGGCTCGCGGCAGCGTGGCGCTCAACGGCCAGCGCCTGAACGAGGGCGACGGTGTGCGGCTGCGCGACGTGCGCCAGCTCGACCTGGCCCAGGGTGAGGGCGCCGAAGTGCTGGTGTTCGACCTTCGCCCCAACGAGCTGCCTGCGTTCTGAGCCACGCGACGGCAAATGTCCAAACCGCCTCATTAATCGACAAGACACGCACCCTCGCTCCCAACGAGGATTGCTTCACGGGTTAACCCCAGTTTTTTCTCTCGCCGATCTCTCATCCCATCCCATTCACGGAGTTATTTCATGTCCATCAAAGCCACCCCCACCGCCGGCGCCAAGCTGCTCACTCCCAAGGACCACACGCTCGTCATGATCGACTTCCAGTCGCAGATGGCCTTCGCCACGCACTCGATCGACGCGGTCAATTTGCGCAACAACGCTGCGCTGGTGGCCAACGCGGCCGCAGGCTTCGGTGTGTCGACCATCCTCACGACGGTGGCCGAGAAGAGTTTTTCGGGCCCGATGTTCAGCGAGATCACCGACGCCTTCCCGGGCCAGAAGATGCTCGACCGTACCTCGATGAACACCTGGGAAGATGCCGCCGTGATCGACCGCATCAACGAGATCGGCAAGAAGCGCATCGTGCTGTCCGGCCTGTGGACCGGCGTGTGCATCGTCGGCCCGGCGCTGTCGGCGCTGGACCAGGGCTTCGAGGTGTACGTGATCGCCGACGCCTGCGGCGACGTGTCCGCCGAGGCGCACAACCGCGCGATGGACCGCATGGTGCAGGCAGGCGCACAGCCCATGACCTCGCTGCAATACCTGCTCGAGCTGCAACGCGACTGGGCTCGCACCGACACCTACGAGCTGACCACCGGCATCGCCAAGAAGTTCGGCGGCGCCTACGGCCTGGGCGTGACCTACGCCAAGACCATGTTCGGCGCGCACGAAGGCTGAATCCCGCGGTGAGCACGAAGATGAAGCCCTATGTCCTGTCGCTTGCGCTCGGCCTGCTGGTCGGCGTGATCTACGCACTGTTCCAGGTGCGCTCGCCGGCCCCGCCGGTCATCGCCCTGGTGGGGCTTCTCGGGATCCTGCTCGGCGAGCAGATCCCGCCGCTCATCAAGAGCGTGATCAAGCCCGATACCGTGGCCACCTCGTGGCTGCAGCACCAGGTCGCGCCGCATGTGTTCGGCGAGTTGCCGCAGCGCGCGAAGGCCGAGCCCGCTGCCGCAGCCGCCGCCGTATCGACCACACACAAAGAGTCATGAGCGATCTGTTCGACGAACAACGCCGCCGCCTGTGCCTGGGCACACTCGGTGCCGCCATTGCCGGCTCGGCAATGACCCCCTCTCATGCCCAAAGGAAGTCTGACATGGCCAGTTCCTCCGCCCCCGATCTGATCCTGCATAACGGACGCTTCACCACGCTGGACCGCGCCAACCCCGAGGCCAGCGCCGTGGCCATCAAGGACGGCCGCTTCCTGCGGGTCGGTCGCAGCGAAGACGTGCTGCCGCTGGCCGGCACCGGCACCCGCGTGGTCGACCTGCAGGGCAAGCGCGTGCTGCCGGGGTTGATCGACAACCACCTGCACATCATTCGTGGCGGGCTCAACTACAACCTCGAACTGCGCTGGGACGGCGTGCGCAGCCTGGCCGATGCCATGGGCATGCTCAAGCGCCAGGTCGCCATCACGCCGGCGCCCCAGTGGGTGCGCGTGGTGGGCGGCTTCACCGAGCACCAGTTCGCCGAGAAGCGCCTGCCGACCATCGAGGAACTGAACGCCGTGGCGCCCGACACGCCGGTGTTCATCCTGCACCTGTACGACCGCGCGCTGCTCAATGGCGCCGCCATGCGCGCCGTGGGCTACACCAAGGACACTCCCGCACCGCCCGGCGGCGAGATCGTGCGCGACAGCGCCGGCAACCCGACCGGCCTGCTGCTGGCCAAGCCCAACGCGTCCGTCCTGTATGCCACGCTGGCCAAGGGCCCGAAGCTGCCGTTCGACTACCAGGTGAACTCCACGCGCCACTTCATGCGCGAGCTCAACCGCCTGGGCGTGACCGGCGCCATCGACGCGGGCGGCGGCTTCCAGAACTACCCCGAGGACTACCAGGTGATCCAGCAGCTGGCCGATGCCGGCCAGCTCACCATCCGCCTGGCCTACAACCTGTTCACGCAGAAGCCCAAGCAGGAGAAGCAGGACTTCCTGAACTGGACCGCCACCTCCAAATACAAGCAGGGCGACGACTACTTCCGCCACAACGGCGCGGGCGAAATGCTGGTGTTCTCGGCCGCCGACTTCGAGGACTTCCGCCAGCCGCGCCCCGACATGGCGCCCGAGATGGAAGGCGAGCTGGAAGAAGTGGTGCGCGTGCTCGCGCAGAACCGCTGGCCCTGGCGCCTGCACGCCACTTACGACGAAACCATCGACCGCGCGCTCGATGTGTTCGAGAAGGTCAACCGCGACACGCCGCTGGCCGGCCTGAACTGGTTCTTCGATCACTGCGAAACCATCTCCGAGAAGTCGATCGACCGCATCGCGGCGCTCGGCGGCGGCATTGCCGTGCAGCACCGCATGGCCTACCAGGGCGAGTACTTCGTCGAGCGCTACGGTGCCGGCGCGGCCGAGGCCACGCCGCCCGTGAAGCGCATGCTCGAGAAGGGCGTGAACGTGTCCGCCGGCACCGACGCCACGCGCGTCGCGTCGTACAACCCGTGGGTGTCGCTGTCGTGGCTCGTCACCGGCAAGACCGTGGGCGGCATGCAGCTCACGCCGCAGCGCAACTGCATCGACCGCGAGACGGCGCTGCGCATGTGGACCGAGAAGGTCACCTGGTTCTCCAACGAGGTCGGCAAGAAGGGCCGCATCGAGGCCGGCCAGCTGGCAGACCTGATGGTGCCCGACCGCGACTTCTTCGCCTGCGCCGAATCGGACATCGCCGGCACCACCGCGCTGCTCACCATGATGGGCGGCAAGGTGGTCTTTGGCGCCGGGCCGTTCGCGCCGCTTGACGAAGGCACACCGCCGCCGGCCATGCCCGACTGGTCGCCCGCGCGCACCTTCGGCGGCTACGCGGGCTGGGGCGACAAGGAAGGGCGCCCCTTGCAGCAGACGATCCGCCGCATGGCGGCGGATTGCGCCTGTGCCAACGACTGCAACGTGCACGGCCACCAGCACGCCACGGCCTGGAGCAGCAAGCTGCCCATTGCCGATCTGAAGAGTTTCTGGGGCGCGCTGGGCTGCGCCTGCTGGGCGGTGTGATGAAGACGATGCACTGGCAACCTTCACCCGTGCTGCGCTGGATCGCGCTGCTGCTGCTGTGCGCGGCCTACCTGCAGGGTGGTTTCAACAAGGCGATGGACTTCGGCTCGGCCATCGCCGAGATGAACCACTTCGGCGTGTCACCCGCGGCACCGATGGCGGCCGCCGTCATCGTGCTGGAGCTGGGCGCCTCGGTGCTCATCCTCACGGGCTTCTACCGTTGGCTGGGCGCCGTGGCGCTGGCTGCGTTCACACTGTTCGCCACCTTCGTGGCGCTGCGCTTCTGGCAGATGCCGGTGGGCCAGGAACGCTTCATGGCCGCCAACTCGTTCTTCGAGCACCTTGGACTGGTTGGCGGCTTCCTGCTGGTGGCCTGGCACGACTTGCAGGGACGCAAGAATGACTGAGGCCGTCAAAGCCGCGCAGCCAGCCGGTGGCGGCGGTGGCAGCTTCGCGCCGCTGCGCCAGCCCGTCTTCGCCGTGCTGTGGACCGCCACTGTGCTCGGCAACATTGGCAGCTTCATGCGCGACGTGGCGAGTTCATGGCTGGTGACCGACCTGTCGGCCAGCCCGACGGCCGTGGCGCTGATCCAGACGGCGGCCACGCTGCCGATCTTCCTGCTGGCCATTCCGGCGGGCGTGCTGTCGGACATCCTCGATCGCCGGCGCTTCCTGATCTTCGTGCAGCTGGTGCTGGCCAGCGTGAGCAGTACGTTGCTGGTGCTGTCGCACACAGGCGCGCTCACCGTCGAGTACCTGATTGCGCTGACCTTCGTCGGCGGCATCGGCGCGGCGCTGATGGGGCCGACCTGGCAGTCGATCGTGCCGGAGCTGGTGCCCAGATCCGACCTGAAGAGCGCGGTGGCGCTGAACTCGCTGGGCATCAACATCGCGCGTTCCATCGGCCCTGCGGCGGGCGGCCTGATCCTCGCGAGCTTCGGTGCGGCCCTGACCTACGGCGCCGACGTGCTGAGCTACGTGTTCGTCATTGCCGCGCTGATCTGGTGGAAGCGCCCGGCCGCGGTCGACAGCGGCCTGTCGGAGAACTTCCTCGGCGCCTTCCGTGCCGGCCTGCGCTACACGCGCGCCAGCAAGGAACTGCACCGCGTGCTGTTGCGCGCGGCCGTGTTCTTCCTGTTCGCAAGTTCGGTGTGGGCACTGCTGCCGCTGGTGGCACGCCAGATGCTGGGCGGCACCGCCGGCTTCTACGGCGTGCTGCTGGGCGCCGTTGGCGCGGGCGCCATTGCCGGTGCGCTGGTCATGCCGCGGCTGCGCCAGCGGCTCGATGCCGATGGCCTCGTGCTGCTGGCCTCGGTGATTACCGCCGCCGTGATGGGCGCGCTCGTGTTCGCACCGCCGAAGTGGCTGGCCATCGTGCTGCTGTTGCTGCTGGGCCTGGGCTGGATCATTGCGCTGACCACGCTCAACGGCGTGGCGCAGGCCATCCTGCCGAACTGGGTGCGCGGCCGCGGGCTGGCGGTGTACCTCACCGTGTTCAACGGCGCCATGGCGGCCGGCAGCCTCGGCTGGGGCCTGGTTGCACAGGAAATTGGCGTGCCCTACACGCTGGTGGCCGGCGCCATCGGCCTGGTGATCGTGGCCGTGCTGTTCCACCGTGCGCGGCTGCCCACGGGCGAGTCGGACCTGCAGGCTTCCAACCATTGGCCCGAACCGCTGGTGGCCGAGCCCATTGCGCACGACCGTGGCCCGGTGATGATCCAGGTCGAGTACCGCATCCGCAAGGAAGACCGCCCGGCCTTCCTCGACGCGATGAAGCGCCTCTCGCTGGAGCGCCGCCGCGATGGGGCGTACGCATGGGGCATCACCGAGCACACCGGTGACACCGAGCGCGTGATGGAGTGGTTCCTCGTCGAATCGTGGGCCGAGCACCTGCGCCAGCACCACCGCGTTTCGCACGCCGACGCCGACTTGCAGAGCGAGGCCGTGCGCTTTCACATCGGGCCGGACAAGCCCGCGGTGCATCACTTTCTTTCTCTCTGACGACAGATGAATTTCGCCGACAACCCGGGCGTACCAAGGAAAAGCATGGCTACTTCAAAATCCACCAAGGCCGCCAAGGCCCTGGCCAGCAGCACCAAGGCGCGCCGCGTCGCGTCGCTGCACACCCCGAGCGACCTGGGCGCCGACGCCACGCGCGACATTTCCGCGGCGCTCAATGTGCTGCTGGCCGACGTGTTCGCGCTGTACTTCAAGACGAAGAACTTCCACTGGCACATGTCGGGCCCCTCGTTCCGCGACTACCACCTGCTGCTGGACGAGCAGGCCGACCAGATCTTCGCCACGGTCGACCCCATTGCCGAGCGCGTGCGCAAGGTGGGCGGCACCACGCTGCGCTCCACCGGCCACGCCGCGCGGCTGCAGCGCCTGTCGGACAACGACGCCGACTTCGTGACCCCCATCGGCATGCTGGCCGAGCTGCGCGAGGACAACCAGCGCCTGGCCGGCTTCATGCGCGGCACGCACGCAGTGTGCGACGAGTACGGCGACGTGGCCACGGCCAGCGTGCTGGAGAACTGGATCGACGAGGCCGAGCAGCGCACGTGGTTCCTGTTCGAGTCCGTGCGCCAAGGCTGAGCGCACCCGCCTTCCTGCATCTTTTTTTCCCCTTCACACCATTCCGAAAAGGAAGACCATGACCACACTCACCCTGCGCGACGGCACCGAGCTCTACTACAAGGACTGGGGCTCGGGCCAGCCCATCCTGTTCAGCCACGGCTGGCCGCTGAGCGCCGACATGTGGGACGCGCAGATGCTGTTCTTCGCGGAGCGCGGCTACCGCACGATCGCGTTCGACCGCCGCGGCTTCGGCCGTTCGAGCCAGCCCTGGACCGGCTACGACTACGACACCTTCGCCGACGACATCGCCGAGCTGATCGAGAAACTCGACCTGAAGGACGTGATCCTCGCGGGCTTTTCCATGGGCGGCGGCGACGTCACGCGCTACATCGCACGCAAGGGCAGCTCACGCGTCGCCAAGCTCGCGCTCATCAGCGCCGTGACGCCGCTGTTCATGAAGACGGCCGACCATCCCGGGGGCCCCGATGCGTCGCTGTTCGCCAGCATCCGCGCCGGCCTGGCTGCCGATCGGCCGCAGTTCCTGGACGACTTCAGCACGCTGTTCTACGGCACCAACCGCCCGGGCGCCAAGGTGTCCCAGGGCGTGTTCAAGCAGACGCTGCAGATCGCGCTGCAGGCCTCCATCAAGGCCACCATCGACTGCGTGACGGCCTTCTCCGAAACCGATTTCCGCCCCGACATGGCGAAGATCGACGTGCCCACGCTCGTGATCCACGGCGACGACGACCAGGTCGTGCCCATCGAGGCCACGGGCAAGCTGGCGGCCGAGATGATCAAGGGCAGCCAGTTCAAGGCGTACGCCGGCGCGCCGCATGCCACCTGCAACACGCACGCCGACCAGGTGAATGCCGACCTGCTGGCTTTCATCAAGGGCTGATGCTGCCGCCGCCCCGGCAGGGCGCCTGTAGCGACCTGCCGGGACGGTGCTGCATGCGCGCCCGGCACATCAAGAATTTCTCATGACCACTTCTCCTTCTTCTATCCAGGTCCGCGACAACCCCGCAAAGCACCGCTTCGAATACGCGGCTCAGGGTGAGCGTGCCGTCGCAATCTATTCGCTCGAAGGCAACGTCATCACCTTCATCCACACGCTGGTGCCCGAAGCCCTGCAAGGCCAGGGCATCGCGAAGCAACTGGTGCTGGCCGGCCTCGCTTCGGCGCGTGAGCGCGGGCTGCGCGTGGTGCCGCAGTGCCCCGTGTTCAACGCCTACATGCGGTCTCACCCCGAGACGCACGACCTGCTGGCCGACGAAGGCCGCAAGCTGCTCGGCCTCTGAGAAAAGGCACCGCGCATGACCGCCGACGACCGCCAACCCGGGTTGCGCACCGCCACGCTGGACGAGATTGCCGGGCGCGTGCTGCCGGGTGCCGAAACCGTCACCGCCGTCATCCAGCAGACGGTGAAGCGCGAGTCCGTGGCCGCCTACGAGCAATGGCTGAAGAAGGTGGTGCCTATCGCCTCGCGCTTTCCCGGGCACCGCGGCGTCAACATCATCCACCCGGCCGGCGGCGGCCTGCAGTACACCATCGCCATCCGCTTCGATTCGCTCACGCATGCGCAGGACTGGTTCGCCTCCGTCGCGCGCCGCCAGCTGGTGGAAGAGGTGGCGCCGTTCCTCGACGCCGACGAGAAGGTGGAAACGCGCAGCGGGCTCGAGTTCTGGTTCCATCCGCCCGCAGGGCAGCCGCCGGCCAAGCGCTACAAGCAGTTCCTGTTGACGCTGTCGGTGATCTATCCGCTGACCATGCTGGTGCCGGCGGTGCTGCACCGTCTGCTGGCCTCGGTGCCCGTGCTGTCCGACTACTGGCTGGCGCACTTGTTGGCCGCGGCGACCATCGTCGGGCTGATGGTGTACCTCGTCATGCCGAGGTACACGCGCCTGATGGCGCGCTGGCTCTACAGGTGAGGCGCAGCTGACGCCGGCGCACTCTACAGGTGAGGCGCAGCTGACGCCGGCGCAGGATCGCCTTCGTGCGTACTGCGCTGGAGCATCACGGCGCAGGCTGCCAGCACCGGCGGCACGGCAAAGCACCATACGTTCCACTGCAGGTAGATGAGCGCCGCCGCCGCGCAGCCGGCGGCGAACCAGACCACCGCGGCCGACATGCGCCGCATGCGCGCGCGGGCGGCGGCCGCTTCTTCGGGCGCCTGCTTGCCGCGCATCAGGTCGGCGAGATCGACCATGACCTGCGTCGTCGTGCCGGTCATCAGCGTGGTCGGCGGTGCGCTGCCCAGGTGGATGCGGTGCACCGCGTTCTGGATCGCCATGGCCGACACCAGCACCAGGCCCGTGAGCATCGCGCTTGCGCTGTCGCCATCGGCGAAGGGGCCGAAGCGGATGGCCAGGATGGCGCCCGCCAGCAGCAGCGCGGCCTTGAGCACCAGCATCGTGCGCAGCACCGGCAGGCCGAAGCCGGGAAGGCCATAGCTCAACAACCGTGCGAGCACGACCACGATGCAGAACACCGGCAGCGCAAGCAGCTTGGTGATCGTGCCCGAGGTGCCATGCACCAGCGCCGCGCCGATGGTGACGAAGTTGCCGGTGACGTGCGCGGTGAACAGGCCATGCAGCGCCAGGAAGCCGGCGGTGTCGACGAAGCCGCCGTTGAGGCTCATGAGCTGCGGCAGGGAGGGTTTCATGGTGGTTCCTTCGATGGGGATCCCATGGTGCGCGCGGCGGCGCGCGCCGTCTTGCAGGGTTGGACGCGGCTTTGCATATTCGGACGCATTCCGTATCGGCGTCCGCATTCGGATCCTTTCACATGCCGATTCGGATCTCTCTGCGCCAGGCGCCTGGCGGCTTGCCGGTGTACTGGGAAAAGACGCGTGTGAAGTGGCTCTGGTCCGCAAAGCCGCAGGCCGTCGCAATCTCCACCAGCGGTCGTTCGAAGTCCATCAGCAGCGCTTGCGCACGTTCGATCCGCTGCGCGATCAGCCATTGGTGCGGCGTCTGTCCGGTGGTCTCGCGGAAGGCGTGGATGAAATAGCTGCGCGACAGGTTGCAGGCGTCGGCGATCTCGGCAATCGAGATGCCGCCATTCATCTTGCTGCGCAGCATCTCCTTGACCCGCGCCTCGTGCGAACGCGAAAGCAGCCGGTTCGTCCGGGGCCCGGTTGCCGTGGCTCCGCGGCCGTAGTTGTCGACCAGGTAGCTCGTCATCGCGACGCCGATCTGGTCGATGAACAGCTGGCTGACCTCGGCAGGGCGTTCCAGCGCAGGGGTCAGCGCGCTCGCGAGGTGGGCGAGCACGTCGTCCCTGGCGCCCGCAACATCGACGAGGCCGCCGACGCGGGGCCCCTGCTTTTCGTCGATGGCGCGTTCCAGGGCCGGATGCGAGATCTCGAGCAGCACGAAGTCGAAGCCGCTTTGCATGTCCGCGCGGTAGCGGTCGCAAAAATCACGGACATAGATCGAGCCCTTGCCGAAGTCATGGCACGACGCATGGTGCTCATGGAGGATTCGCCTGCGGTGGCCGTCGCGCAACGAGATGCCGAGCAGCACTCCGCGCGCGCTTGCGGCTGTTTCCACGTAGTGGAGTTCATTGGCGTTCACGGTCTTGCGGTAGATCCGCAAGCCGTTGGCCGACAGTGCCTGGTCTTTCTGGAGATGACCGACCGTGCATCCCAGCATGTCTTTTGGCGTGGGCCCTGCCGCCGGCTGGGGGAGGCCACTTCGTGCCTCGAGGAGACCGCTTTCAGCGCGCATGGATGGAAGAGAGCGGAGATTGAATTAGCCGAGTATCCGATCGGCGACGCTGCGGCCGATCACAGATGGGAATTTTGCACACTTTCCTGGTGAAGTTTCGTTCGGAATCGAGCGAGAACGCGAATTTTCAGGTAATGCACCGGCGGCGCCCGTTTTTGGACAATGACCGTACGATGAAAAAAGCGGCCTTGTCAGGCCGCCCGGAAGAGGTGCAGGAGCAGATCGCCTTGTCGCTCACGAGCCGGCCAATTGCTTGCCGTCGTTCCCCGGCTCGGTTCGCGGCCGGCCGGCATCGACCATCTGTGCAGACGCAGACCGGCCGTGATTGATCAGAAGAACCGCAACCATGCCGATCACGGCCGGAATCGCGATCGCCATGAAGTTCTGCTGCAGCGGCAGGTTCATGCCCACGAGCACGCCGATCAGGATGGGAGCCAGGATCGCGCCGCTGCGCCCGATTCCCAGTGCCCACCCGAGACCCGTGGCGCGCACTGCCATCGGATAGAACTGGCCGGTGTATGCGTTGGCCACGATCTGCGTGCCGATGGTCGACGCACCGGCCAGGCCGATGAGGACGAACAGCACCGGCGTCGGCATCTTGTAGCCAAGCAGCGTGAGCGAAATCGCGGCCAGCGCATACATGCCTGCCAGCACGTACTTGATGTGGAAGCGGTCCGCGAGCCAGCCGCCGCCGATTGCACCGACCATCGCGCCCGCGTTGAGCACCAGCACGAACGTCAATGCCGAACCGAGGCTGTAGCCCGCACCGGCCATGAGTTTCGTCAGCCATGAACTCAGCGCGAACACCATGAAAAGGCACATGAAGAATGCGAGCCAGAACATGACGGTGCTGAAGCCGCGGCCCTCCTGGAAGAGATGCCTGATCGGTGCGCCGGCAGCCCGGTCGGCGGGCGGCACGACGAAGCGGTCGGTTGCCAGCGGCTTGTAGCCCGGGTCGAGCCTGGAGGCGATCTTCTTCAGCTCTTCGGTTCGTCCCCGGGCCAGCAGGAACGGCATCGATTCCGGCATGTACTTCAGGATGAAGGGGATCAGAACCAGCGGCATGCCCGCCGCGAAGAACACCGACTGCCAGCCGTAGGTTTCGATCAGGCCCTTGCCGAGCAGCGCGGCGATGATCCCGCCGACCGCATAGCCGCTGAACATCAGCGTGACGAGGGTCGCGCGCATCTTCTTCGGCGAGTATTCGGTCATCTGCGCAACGACGTTCGGCATGACCCCGCCGATGCCCAGCCCCGCGAGGAAGCGGACCACGCCGAAGGTGACGGGGTCCCTGGCGAACCCGGCTGCCGCGGTGAACACGCTGAACAGGCCCACGCAGATGACGATGGCCCATCGACGGCCGATCCTGTCCGCGATGGTGCCGAGAAAGATGGCGCCGAACATCATGCCGAAGAGTGCCGAACTGACCATGAAGCCGGCGTTGGTGGGCTGGACGCCCATGTTCGCCATGATCGAAGGCAGCGCGATGCCGACCACGGAGAGGTCGTAGCCATCGAACACGATGATCAGGGCGCACCAGAACAGCACGAGCCCGTGGAAGCGGTTGAAGCGGGTTTCGTCGGCCAGCTTGTGAAGGTCGATCTGACGCATGACTCGTGTCTCCGAGTTGATGGAAAAAGGGGTGCGTCAGCGCCTTGTCGGCGGGCGAACGTTGACGGCGTTCGCATGGTGGATTGCGGGTGCGCGAAGGTCCAACGCATTTTCAGGATGTTCTCTATGAAGCCTGGAAATGTTGGGGCGGGTCTACCCACAAGCTGCCCTTCATGCGAAATCCAGATGTGCGCCATCACCGAATTTCGTTCGACGCTGCAGCGAGGCTTTCGTAAATTGACCTGCAAGGCAAGCGCCGCTGTTGGCGCTGCCGCGAATCAACAGCTGCGGACCGTGCCCCGCAAAAAAGGAAACAGCCATGCAAGGAAAGATCGGCCTCGAGGAACACTTTGCGCTTCCCGAGACGCTGCAGGACTCGGCCGGCTTCGTGCCTGGGGATTACTGGAAGGAACTCAGCAGCCGTCTCATCGACATCCATGAAGGGCGCTTGCGCCAGATGGACGAAAACGGCATGGAGATGATGATTCTTTCGCTCAACGCGCCCGCCGTGCAGGCGGTTCCCGATCCGGTCAAGGCCCATGAACTCTCTGTCCGCGCCAACGATTTCCTGGCGGAGCAGGTCGCGAAGCGGCCCGACCGCTTCCAGGCATTCGCCGCCTTGCCGATGCAGGACCCCGACAAGGCGACCGAGGAGCTCGAGCGCTGCATGACCGTGCTCGGTTTCCGTGGCGCGCTGGTCAACGGGTTCTCGCAGGTCGGCACGGCCGACAACGCCGTCTACTATGACGCGCCGCAGTATGCGTCCTTCTGGGCCGCGGCGGAGCGGCTCGATGCGCCGTTCTATCTGCATCCGCGCAACCCGCTCGCGAGCTGGGCCCAGATCTACGAAGGCCACCCGTGGCTGCTCGGGCCCACGTGGGCCTTTGCACAGGAAACCGCCGTCCATGCCCTGCGCCTCATGGCCAGCGGCCTCTTCGACCGGCATCCCGGCCTGAAGATCATCCTTGGCCATCTCGGCGAAGGCCTCCCATACAACATGTGGCGGGTCGACCACCGCAATGCCTGGGTCAAGGCGCCCAAAGGCTATCCCGCCAAGCGCAAGCTTTGCGAGTACTTCCACGAGAACTTCTATCTCACGACGTCCGGCAACTTCCGCACCCAGACGCTGATCGACGCGATGCTGGAAGTCGGTTCGGACCGGATCCTGTTCTCGACCGACTGGCCCTTCGAGAACGTGGACCACGCATCGAACTGGTTCGCCGATACGAGCATCAGCGAAGCCGACCGGCTGAAGATCGGCCGCACGAACGCGCTGTCGCTGTTCAAGCTGAAGCAATCCTGAGGTGCCGGCGCGGCGAGAAGACCAGATGATCGACATCGACGAATGGACCATCACCGGCGCAACGCTGAAGGCGCAGGGCGGAACAGCCAGCGCGCGCCTGAAGACGGTGATGGACAGCCTTGTGCGCCATCTGCACGATTTCGCGCGCGAGGTGCAGCTCACCGAAGCCGAATGGTCCCGCGGCATCGACTTCCTCACGCGCGTCGGCAGGATCACCGATGACAAGCGCCAGGAGTTCATCCTGCTGTCGGATGTGCTCGGGCTTTCGACGCTCGTTACCGCGCAGTGCAACCGGCGTCCGACGGGCTGCACGGAGGCGACCGTCTTCGGTCCCTTCTATGTCCCCGACGCACCGAAGTACCAGAACGGCGACGACATCTCCAACGGCGCGCACGGCATGCCCTGCTTCGTCCGGGGCAGCGTGCGGGGCATCCAGGGCGAGCGCATCGCCGATGCGCGGATCGACGTCTGGCAGTCCGACGACGAAGGCTTCTACGACGTCCAGCGCCCCGAACTGGGCAGTGCCCAGGGCCGTGGCCAGCTGAGCACGCGCGAGGACGGCCGCTTCGATTTCAGGTCCATCTTGGCCGTGCCGTATCCCATCCCCCACGACGGCCCCGTGGGGCAGCTGCTGGAGCAACTCGGCCGCCATCCCTGGCGTCCTGCCCACCTGCACTTCATGATCCAGGCGCCGGGGTACGAGACGCTCATCACCCACGTGTTCCGCTCGGGCGGCACGTACCTGGATTCCGATGCCGTGTTCGGCGTGCGCTCCTCGCTCATCGCCGACTGGAAGCGCCATGAGCCCGGCGTCGCGCCGGACGGAACGCGCATGGACGAACCCTTCTACACGCTCGACCACGACTTCGTGCTGAACAAGGCGCCACGGGATTGAAGGCATGGAAATCAAGCACATCGTCATGTGGCGCGTCGCCGGAGCCTCGGCCGCGGAACGAAGCGCGAACTGCATCGCGGTGCGCAATGCATTCGAAGGGCTGCGCGGCCGCATCCCGGGGCTCCTGGAGCTGGAAGTCGGAATCGATGTGAGCCGCATCGACTACGCCTGCGACGTGGTGCTCTGCACGCGCTTTCGCGATGCGCGCAGCCTCGAAGACTATGCGACCCATCCCGAGCACCTTCGCGTGAAGCGCGAACTCGGCAGCATCCGCACCGAGCGCCATCAGGTCGACTACGCCTGCTTGCCGGCGCCCTGATGCCGCTGCGAGCGCTCATGGAACAGGCCGAATATCAGCTCGCGCAGCCAGCGGTTGCCGCTGTCCTGGTGAAATCGCTCGTGCCACTGCTGCCGGATCTCGAAGGGCACGACCTCGAACGGCGCATTGACGATGTGCAGGTCAGTGCGCGACGCCACCATCGCCTGGGCGAGGCGCGCCGGTGCCGTCAGCAGCAGTCCCGACGAGGCGACGATCGAAGACAGGCCCAGTGAATGGGCGGCCGTCAGCACCACGCGCCGCCGATCGAGCGCGCCGGCTCGTTCCAGTGTCTGCTGCAATTGAAAGTCGGTCGTTCCATGGGGGCGGTACGCGATGTGTTCGGCCGCAAGATACTCGTCGAGACCAATGCTGTCGCGCCCGCCCAGGGGCGAGGCCCTGGACGTGAGCACGACGAATGTCTCGTCGAACAGCCGCTGCTGGTAGAACGACGGCCCTATAGGCTCCCAGCTGCCCAGGGCGATGTCGATCTGCCCGTGGAGCATGCGCTGGCGCGCCTCGGCAATGGGCACATCAACGGTCTCGAATCGCACCCCTGGCGCTATGCCGCGCGCGACCAGGAGCAGCTCCGACATCATGACCAGCTGCCCGATGTCGTTGACGGCAATTCGAAACGTGCGCCCGGATGTTTGCGCCTCGAAGGTCCTGCCCTGGTCGACCGCCTGCATCAGGCAGGCGAGGCCTTCCTCGATCGGGGTGATGAGCCGCTCGGCGACCGGCGTCGGGACCATGCCGTCGGTCGAGCGCACGAACAGCGCGTCGTTGAAGCGCTCGCGCAGGCGCTTCAGGGCATTGCTCATCGCCGACTGGGTCATGCCGAGGCGCTCGCCCGCCAGCGTGACGCTGCGCGTGGCGTAGATCGCCTGGAACGCCAGGAAGAGGTTCAGGTCGATGGTGTTGATGTTCACCGCGGCATCACTCGTTGTCGAGCACTTCCAGGTTGTCGTAGACCATGCGAAGCATGTCCCTCAGCGATTCGGCCTGCGCGAAGCTCAGCCCTGACAACGACACCCGCTCGTAGAGCTGCGCCAGCGGAATGATCCGCAGCGCGAGGTCGCGCCCCGCGTCGGTCAGGCTCAGGGCGAGCGCGCGGGCGTCTTCGTCCGACCGGTCGCGCACCAGGATGCCGCGCTGCAGCAGCCCGTCGACCACCCGCGAAAGCGTGGAGGGCTCCGTCGAGGTGTGCAGCGCCAGGTCGGACAGCCGCTGATGCGCCGCGTGGTGCAGTGCGACGCACACCCGCCACTCGGTCAGCGAGAGGTTGAACTGCTTGAGCTCCCTGCTGAACGATTGCCCCATTCTTGTTCCTGCGCGCGCAAGCAGGTAGGGGATTGCGCGCTCCAGGTCATGCTGGGGCGATTTATCTGTAGATGCATTCAATTCAAGCGCCAATTCCGCCGACGGACCGGGTCGCCCGGAGGAAGGGGCCGAGGAGGGTGTTCTCTTTGCCATGGCCGATCTTACAAACAATCATCGGCGCCTTTATAGCGTTAATACCTAGGTTTATTTGATTGCATTTGCAAATGTTTTCTTCTCCAATCAAGGCTCCAACCC
The DNA here is from genome assembly GCF_056395365.1 of Variovorax sp. 10L421. Classification (NCBI taxonomy): domain Bacteria; kingdom Pseudomonadati; phylum Pseudomonadota; class Betaproteobacteria; order Burkholderiales; family Comamonadaceae; genus Variovorax; species Variovorax sp. 10L421. The sequence goes on along the minus strand of NZ_JBFTJJ010000034.1, from coordinate 5,489 downwards.
GAGATTCATCCGACCCTTCCTGGAGACCCCCATGACAGATGCCGCGAACCCGTTTGCCCAACTCAATCACGTCGACCTCCCGGCCCCCGGCAGAAAATCGCCCGTGAAAGACGCGCCTCCGATCGAATCGATAGTTGCATCCGCAAGCGAATTGGTGCCGCTGCTTCGTTCCCGGGCGCAGCGCACCGAGCAGGATCGACGCGTTTCCGACGAAACCACGCGTGCCTTCCACGATGCGGGCTTCTTCAAGCTGATGCAGCCGGCGCGCTATGGCGGCTTCGAGTACGGATTCACAGCCTTCATCGATGTGGTGAGCGAACTGGCGCGGGGCTGCACCTCGTCGGCGTGGGGCTGCTCGCTGGGAGCCATCCACCAGTGGCTCGTCGCGACCTTTCCCGAGGAGGCACAGGACGACGTGTGGCGCAAGGACCCCGGCGCGATCGTCTGCGGTTCGTACGCGCCCGCCACGATGGCCGAGAAGGTCGACGGCGGCTACCTCGTGCAAGGCAAGTGGCTCTTCGCGTCCAACGTGGACAACTCTCAGTGGGCCTTGCTGGGCGTGCAGTTCCCGCCCGAGGAAAAAGGCGCGCCGCCGACCGCGGGCTTCCTGCTCGCCCCTCGGTCGGACTGGTCGATCGAGGACAACTGGCACGTCGCCGGCCAGGCGGGCACGGGCTCGAAGGCGGTCGTCATCGACAAGCCCGCCTTCATCCCCGGGCATCGCAAGCTCACGTTCGCCGAGGCCTCCTCGAACTGCCCTCCCGGCGCCAGCGTCAATGCGAATCCGATCTACCGCATTCCCTTTCTCTCGGCGGTGCCGGTCTGCCTCGTGTCGCCCATCCTCGGCACCGCTCAGGGCGCGGTCGACGAGCTGATCGAGCTGGCCGGCTCGCGCGTCACCCGCGGCGCGGTGGCCGGCGCAGGCAGCAGGCTGAGCGAGTTCTTCCCTGTGCAGTCCCGCCTGGCCGAGGCGTCGGCAAGCGTCGATGCGGCGCGGCTGCTGCTCTACCGCGACACCGCGCAGGTGGAGCAGATGGCGCTCGACGGCCATGTCATCAGCGTCGAGCAGCGCATCCGCAATCGCCGCGACCATGCCTTCGCCGCGCGCCTGTCGCGCGATGCCGTCGAGGCGGTTTTCGCCAGCGTGGGAGGCGCGGGCCTGTCGCTGAACCAGCCGATCCAGCGGATGTGGCGCGACGCCAATGCCATCTCGCGCCACATCAGCCTCAACTGGGACGCGGTCTCCTCCATGGTGGGGCAATACCTGCTCGGCCTCGAGCCGAAGGGCCAGTACTGATCGAGGCGCCGGCCATGTACTCCTGGGCTCTGATCACGGGCGACGCCGCCGAAACGGCCGATGCCCGCCAACTCCGGCAGGCGCTCGGCGCGTTTCCCACGGGGGTGTGCCTCGTGACGACCACCACGCCGGACGGCAAGCGCGAGGGGATGACGATCAACTCCTTCTCGTCGGTGTCGCTGGACCCGCCGCTGATCCTGTGGAGCATCCGCGACGACACGCGCAGCGCCGACGCGTTTCTTGCGGCGCGCTCCTTCAACCTCAGCGTCCTGGCTGCCGAGCAGCGCGACCTGGCCTGGCATTTCGCCAAGCCTGCGGCGGACAAGTTCGAGCGCTTCGGCGAAGCCTTCGCCCTTGCATCCAACGGATGCGCGCGATTGACGCGCAGCGTCGCGACATTCGAATGCTCGACGTATTCGCGCCACCAGGAGGGGGACCACACGATCATCCTCGGTCGCGTGGATCGCTTCTCGCGCACCGACACGCCGCCCTTGCTCTTTCATTCGGGGCAGATGGGCTCGCTGTGGGAGCTTGCGGAAACGCTGGCGAGGCCGCAGTAGCGTTGCGCGTGCGGCGGCGTGCCGAGGCGGCAGCGTCAGCTGCCTCAGCTGGCCGTGGCGCGCCGCAGCGCTGCGCGTGCCAGCAGGCGCGTCGAGTCGAGCGTCGGCAGCGCGGAGTTGCCGTCGCTCAGCACCAGCGGCAGCTCGGTGCAGCCCAGCGCCACGGCATCGCAGCCGCGCGCCTTCAGGTTTTCGATCATCCGCTGCAGCGCGGCCGTGGATTCCGGCCGGAACACGCCGCACACCAGCTCGTTCATGATGATGCGGCCGAGCTCGGCGCGTTCGCCGGCATCCGGCCGCACGGCGTCCAGTCCGGCGGCCGACAGCGCCTGCGGGTAGACCTCGCTGTCGACCAGCCAGCGCGTGCCCAGCACCCCCACGCGGCGAAAGCCCCGCGACCGCGCCTGCGCCGCGACCACCTCGGCGATGTGCAGCCATGGCAGCGGCGAGTGCGGCAGCACAAGGTGCATCGCCTGGTGGATCGTGTTGTCGGGGCAGACCAGGAAATCCGCACCGGCCGCCGCCAGCTTGCCCGCCGAGGACAGCATCAGCTGCGCGACGCCGTCCAGGTCGCCGCGGTCGAGGCAGTCCACATACGCGGCGAGCGAGTGGGTATGCATCGACACCTCCGGGTGCGCGTGGGCCGCGCCAAGGTGCGAGGCGCCTTCAACGCAGAGCGTGCGGTAGCAGAGCGCGGCGCCTTCGGCCGAGCAACCGACCACACCGATATGCAATGGCATGACAACTTCTCCTGAACGGGTGAATGGAAGATCGGGCGCGTCCACGGCTGTAGCGTTCATCGCCTGTGCGATACCGCCATGCCGGCCTGGCGATCGAGCCGCAGCGTCATCAGCGTCGCGATGGCCATCAGCAGGCCGACCACGTACCAGGCATGGTGGAAGTCCGCGAGCTGCACGGCCGGCGCGCCGCGCAGCGCCTGCGATGCGCCGAGCACCATCGCGCCCAGCGCCACGCCGAGCGCGAGCGACACCTGCTGCAGCATCGTGCCGAGCGTGCTCGCGCCGGCGCGCGATTCGTCGGGCACGTCGGCAAAGGCCAGCGTGTTGACCGCGGTGAAGTTCATCGAGCGCGCCATGCCCGCCGCGACGAGCAGCACGCACACCCACGGCAGCGGGTCGCCCGGCGACAGCAGCCCGCAGCCGAACAGCGTGGCGGCGCAGATCGCGCCGTTCACCGTCAGCACCCTGCGAAAGCCGAAGCGCCGCAGCACCGCCGTGGTGGCGCTCTTCATCACGAGGTTGCCGCCCATGTACACCAGCAGCATGGAGCCGGCCTGGAACGCGTTCATGCCGAAGCCGATCTGGAACATCAGCGGCAGCAGGAAGGGCGAGGCGTTGATCGCGACGCGCGAGACGAAGCCGGCCGTCGCGGTGGCCAGCGCATAGGTCGGCACCGCCAGCGCGCGCAGGTCGAGCAGGGGCGCCGCCGTCCGCCGCGCATGGCGCACCGCGGCGGCAGCCGCCACGGCGCCCAGGGCCAGCAGGCCGAGGGTGGTGGGCGAGCCCGGCTGCGGCCCGCCCAGGCGCGTGAGGCCTTCGACCAGCGCGGCCAGCGCGACGGCGGTGAGCACGAAGCCGGCCGCATCGAAGCGCGCCGGAGCCGCGTCGGTGCGGCGCGGAAACAGTCGCATGATCAGCCACAGCCCCGCGAGGCCCAGCGGCACGTTCAGCAGGAAGATCCAGCGCCACGATGCATGCGTGGCGATGAGCCCGCCCAGCGGCGGGCCGATCACCGGCGCGATGAGCCCCGGCCAGGTGATGGTGCCGATGGCCTCGATCAGCCGGTGCTTCGGCGTCTCGCGCAGCACCACGAGCCGGCCCACCGGCGACATGAAGGCCGCCGCCGCGCCCTGCAGCACGCGCGCCGCGACGAACACCTCGAAGGTGGGCGCGAGCCCGCAGGCGAGCGAGGCCGAGGTGAAGGCGCCGACCGCGAGCGCGAACACCCGCCGCGCCCCGAAGCGCCCGGCGCACCAGCCCGCCGCCGGCACCAGCGCCGCCATCGCGATCAGGTAGACGGTGACGCCCAGGCTCGCGTCGAGCGCGCCCATGCCGAAGCCGGCGCCGATGGCCGGCAGCGCGGTGACGATGATGGTGGCGTCCAGCGTCTCCATGAAGAAGGCGGCCGCCACGGTGAGCGCGATGCGCTTCGAGGCGCCGTCCTTGGCCGCTGGCGGCTGCGCGGTGTCGTTCATGGAACCGAGTCTGACACCGTCCCGGGCCTAGGGTTTTCCCCGAGATGTCGATCCGGCAGATCGGACGGGCCCTGCCTGCGCCATCCGGATCGTCGGCGGGGCGCCGTTCGACCGTTCGTGAAAAGGTCCATCAAATCAAGGACTTGGCGCGCAGTCGACGCGCCCTTGGCGGTGGCATGTCGATTGCTCAATCACAAGGCCGGCCGTGCGCCCTGCTACGGAGCCTGGCCCGAATTGGAGACAAACCGATGAGCACCCCCATGGAACATCCCACCGCACCCAAACCCTTCTACAAGTCCCTGTACTTCCAGGTCATCACCGCCATCGTGCTCGGTGTGCTGCTGGGGCATTTCTACCCCGACACCGGCGCGTCGATGAAGCCGCTGGGCGACGGCTTCATCAAGCTGATCAAGATGATCATCGCGCCGATCATCTTCTGCACGGTGGTGGTCGGCATCGCCGGCATGGAGGACATGAAGAAGGTAGGCAAGACCGGCGGGCTGGCGCTGCTGTATTTCGAGATCGTGAGCAGCGTCGCGCTGGTGGTGGGCCTCGTCATCATCAACCTCGTGCGGCCCGGCGCGGGCATGAACGTCGACGTGAGCCAGCTCGACACCAAGGGCATCGCGGCCTACACCGGCCCGGGCAAGATGACCAGCACGGTCGACTTCCTGCTCAACATCATCCCGAGCACGCTGGTCGATGCCTTCGCCAAGGGCGAGATCCTGCAGGTGCTGCTGATCGCGGTGCTGTTCGGCTTCGCGCTGCACCGCTTCGGCGGGCGTGGCACGCTGGTGTTCGACGTGATCGAGAAGGGCTCGCACGTGCTCTTCGTGATCGTCGGCTACATCATGAAGCTGGCGCCCATCGGCGCCTTCGGCGCGATGGCCTTCACCATCGGCAAGTACGGCGTGAGCTCGCTGCTGCAGCTGGGCCAGCTGATGGCCACCTTCTACGCCACCTGCCTGTTCTTCATCTTCGTGGTGCTGGGGCTCATCGCGCGCTTCCACGGCTTCAGCATCTGGAAGTTCATCAAGTACATCAAGGAAGAGCTGCTGATCGTGCTGGGCACGTCGTCGAGCGAGTCGGTGCTGCCGCGCATGATGGCCAAGCTGGAGAACCTGGGTGCGAAGAAGTCGGTGGTCGGGCTGGTGGTGCCCACGGGCTACTCGTTCAACCTCGACGGCACCTCGATCTACCTGACGATGGCGGCCGTGTTCATCGCGCAGGCCACCAACACCGACATGACCCTCACGCAGCAGCTCACGCTGCTGGCCGTGCTGCTGCTCACCTCGAAGGGTGCGGCGGGCGTCACGGGCAGCGGCTTCATCGTGCTGGCGGCCACGCTGTCGGCCGTGGGGCACGTGCCGGTGGCGGGCCTTGCGCTGATCCTGGGCATCGACCGCTTCATGTCGGA
>NZ_JBFTJJ010000033.1:0-60938 GCF_056395365.1 Variovorax sp. 10L421 | reverse complement strand
CCTCGAGCGTCATCGATTCGAACTCGGTGCCCTTCTGCAGGTTGTTGAGGTTCACCACGTAGGCGTTGTGGTGCTTGCCGTAGTGGTATTCGAGGGTTTCCTTCGAATACTCGGGCGCCAGTGCGTCGAGGGCGTACGGCAAGGGAGGGAGCATGTGTTCCATGGTTGGTTTCCTTTGGTAGTGATGAAAAAAATCAGGTGCCCTGCCTGGGGCTGACCTGGTAGGCGCAGCGCCGCGCGCCCGCGAGCACGTGCTCGACGCGGCTGACGCTCACGTCGGGCCCCAGCACCGCGTCGAAAAGCTGCAGTTCGCTGCGGCAAAAGCCTGTGCAGGCCTGTGCCGCGGTGCAGATGGGGCAGTGGTTCTCGATGAAGAGGAAGCCGTCGCCCTCGGGCCGGAACTCGGCCATGTAGCCTTCGCGGCTGCGAATGTCGGCCAGCCGCTCCAGCCGCGTCTGGAGGCTGCGCGCGCCGCGCAGGGCCTCGGCGTAGTTGGCGCGCATGGTGTCTTCGCGCGCGGCGATGAGCTGGTCCATGCCGGCGTTTCCGAACACGCGGATCACGGCACTGATCATCTGCACCGTCATCTCGGCATGCGTGTCGGGAAAGCGCTTGTGGCCTTCGCCGGTGAGCCGCCAGATCTGCGTCGGCCGCCCGCGCCCGCCGGGGCGGCTTTGCGCATCGACCAGGCCGTCGGCCTCCAGCTTGACCATCTGCTGGCGCACCGCTTCCACCGTGACCTTCAGCACCTTGGCGATGTCGGGAATGCCGAGCGCCCCGCGCGTCTTGAGCGTGGACAGGATGCGGTCGGCCGGCTGGTGCGGCAACCAGGCGGGCTTGGCGTCGATGGGGGCGGGCATGGACGGCTTCGTGGAGGATGCGCAGGATCGATCTGCCATTTATCAAGCAAACGCTTTGATTATTGAACAAGGCCGCGAACGCTGTCGAGGACGGCGGCGCAATGACCTCGGCAGGCCGCGGGGCTATCGGGGACGGGGCGCGTTTTTACGTTTTCTTTATGCGGCCCCACGGACTCTGTTCCCCGTTTTTACGCACCGTTGCCGAGACTGAAGGTCTTGAATTTCGCTGCAGGAGTTGATGAATGGACATCGTCTGGATGGGCGCCTTGCTGGCGCTGTGGGCCGTGGTGGCGGCCATGGTGATCGGGCTGAACAGGCTCGATGCGCCGAAACCATCGAACAAGGCGCCGGGCGCCGCCGATGGAGCCGCATCGTGATCAGCCTCGAAGTTCTTTATGGCTTCGGCGCGTTGATCGCCGTGGTTCTTTTCGCGTACCTGGTGTTCGCGCTGATCTGCGCGGAGGAATTCTGAAATGACTTCTTCCGCCTGGGGCCTGCTGGCCCTTTTCCTGGTCCTGCTGGGACTGCTCGCGTGGCCGGTCGGCAAGTTCCTTGCCGCACTGTGCAACGAGCGCGTGCCGCGCTGGATGCAGCGCATCGAGGCGCCGCTCTACAAGCTCGCGGGCACCAAGCCCGAGCAGCCGATGCACTGGCTGCGCTATGCCTTCGCGCTGCTGGCCTTCAATGCCATTGGCGCGATCTTCGTCTATGCGCTGCAGCGCCTGCAGGCCTGGCTGCCGCTCAACCCTGCGGGCATGGCGGCCGTGTCGCCCGACTCGGCCTTCAACACCGCGGTGAGCTTCGTCTCCAACACCAACTGGCAGGGCTACGGCGGCGAGTCGACCATGAGCTATCTCACGCAGATGCTCGGGCTCTCGGTGCAGAACTTCTTCTCCGCCGCCACCGGCATCGCCGTGGCCTTCGCGCTGGTGCGCGGCTTCGCGCGCCGCGGCGACGGCAAGGGGCTGGTGGGCAACTTCTGGGCCGACATCACGCGCGTCACGCTGTGGGTGCTGGTGCCGATCTCCTTCGTGCTCGCCGTGGTCTTCGTCGGCCAGGGCGTGATCCAGAACTTCGACAGCTACAAGGAAGCGAGCACGCTGGAGACCACCGCCTTCCAGCAGCCGAAGAACGGCGCCGACGGCCAGCCGCTGAAGGATGAAAAGGGCCAGCCGGTGATGGAAGACGCCACCACCAAGACGCAGACGCTCGCCATGGGCCCGGTCGCTTCGCAGGAGGCGATCAAGATGCTCGGCACCAACGGCGGCGGCTTCTTCAACGCCAACTCGGCGCACCCGTACGAGAACCCGACGGCGCTGGTGAACCTGCTGCAGATGCTCGCCATCTTCCTGATTCCGGCGGCGCTGTGCTTCACCTTCGGCCACGTGGTGGGCGACATGCGCCAGGGCTGGGCCGTGCTCGCGGCGATGACGGTGATGTTCGTCGTTGCCGTGATGGTCATCACGCCCGCCGAGCAGGCCGGCAACCCGCTGCTGACTTCGCTGGGCGTCGACCAGATGCACGGCGCGCTGCAGGCCGGCGGCAACATGGAAGGCAAGGAGGTGCGCTTCGGCATCGATGCCTCCTCGCTCTTCGCCGCCATCACCACGGCCGCTTCCTGCGGCGCGGTCAACGGCATGCACGACTCGCTCACCCCGATGGGCGGCATGGTGCCGCTGGTACTGATGCAGCTCGGCGAGGTGGTGTTCGGCGGCGTGGGCTCGGGCCTGTACGGCATGCTGGTCTTCGCGATGCTCGCGGTGTTCATCGCCGGCCTGATGATCGGCCGCACGCCCGAGTACCTCGGCAAGAAGATCGAGGTGCGCGAGATGAAGCTGATCTCCATCGCCATCCTGGTCACGCCGATCCTGGTGCTGGCCGGCACGGCGGTGGCGGTGATCGCGGACGCGGGCAAGGCCGGCATCGCGAACCCCGGCGCGCATGGTTTCTCCGAAATCCTGTACGCGCTGACCTCGGCCGCCAACAACAACGGCAGCGCCTTCGCGGGCCTGTCGGCCAACACACCGTTCTACAACGGGCTGCTCGCGCTGGCCATGTGGCTCGGCCGCTTCGCGATGATCGTGCCGGTGCTCGCCGTGGCCGGCGCGCTCGCGGCCAAGAAGCGCCTGCCCGTCACCAGCGGCACGCTGCCCACGCACGGCCCGCTGTTCGTCTCCTTGCTGATCGGCACCGTGCTGCTGGTCGGCTTGCTCAACTACGTGCCGGCATTGGCCCTCGGGCCGATCGTCGAACACCTCGTGCTCTGGAAATAAGGAGCGCACCATGACTGTCCACACCAAAACATCTCTTTCGCTGTTCGACGCAGCGCTGGTCAAGCCCGCCCTGTGGGGCGCCTTCGCCAAGCTGAATCCGCGCACCCAGTGGCGCAACCCGGTGATGTTCATCGTCTACATCGGGAGCATCCTCACCAGCCTGCTCTGGGTGCACGCGCTGAGCTTTCCCGGTGACACCGGCATGAAGCCCGCCTTCGTGCTGGCCGTGACCATCTGGCTGTGGTTCACCGTGCTGTTCGCGAACTTCGCGGAAGCCTTGGCCGAGGGCCGCAGCAAGGCGCAAGCGGCTTCGCTGCGCGGCCTGCGCAAGGACACCTGGGCCAAGAAGCTCCATGAGCCGCATCACGGCGCGCAGTGGCTTCCCGAACAGGCGCCCAACCTGCGCAAGGGCGACGTCGTGCTGGTCGAGACCGGCGACGTGATTCCGCTCGACGGCGAAGTCATCGAAGGCGTGGCCTCGGTCGATGAAAGCGCCATCACCGGCGAATCGGCACCCGTGGTGCGCGAATCGGGCGGCGACTTCTCGGCCGTGACCGGCGGCACCCGCGTGCTGTCCGACTGGCTGGTGGTGCGCATCTCGGTGAACCCGGGCGAGTCGTTCCTCGACCGCATGATCGGCATGGTCGAGGCTGCCAAGCGGCAGAAGACGCCGAACGAGATTGCGCTGACTATCCTGCTGATCGCGCTCACCCTCGTGTTCCTGATGGTCACGGTCACGCTGTTGCCGTTCTCCATCTTCAGCGTGGAGGCCGCGGGCGCCGGCACCGTGGTGTCGCTCACCGCGCTGGTCGCGCTGCTGGTGTGCCTGATTCCGACCACCATCGGCGGGCTGCTGTCGGCCGTGGGCGTGGCCGGCATGAGCCGCATGATGCAGGCCAACGTGATCGCCACCTCGGGCCGCGCGGTGGAAGCGGCTGGCGACGTCGACGTGCTGCTGCTCGACAAGACCGGCACCATCACGCACGGCAACCGCCAGGCCAGCGCATTCCTGCCCGCGCCTGGCGTGACCAAGTCGCGCCTGGCGCGCGCCGCGATGATCGCCTCGCTGGCCGACGAGACGCCCGAGGGCCGCAGCATCGTCGAGCTCGCGCGCCGCGAAGGCCTGGAGCCGACGCCGGTGGAAGGTGCCCGCTTCGTCGCCTTCACCGCGCAGACGCGCATGAGCGGCGCCGATTTGCCGGCCGCGCCGAACAGCCTGGACACCGACCTCGTGCTGCTGCGCAAGGGTGCGGTCGACGCGGTGCGCCGCCACGTCGAGGCCATCGGCGGCACGGCGGCGCCAGAGGTGCTTCGCGCAGCCGAGGAAACGGCGCGCCGCGGCAGCACGCCGCTGGCGGTGGCGGAGGGCAACCGCGTGCTCGGCATCGTCGAGCTCAAGGACATCGTCAAGACCGACATCAAGGAGCGCTTCGCCGAGCTGCGCCGCATGGGCATCAAGACGGTGATGATCACCGGCGACAACAAGCTCACCGCAGCAGCCATCGCCGCCGAAGCCGGCGTGGACGACTTCCTGGCCGAGGCCACGCCCGAGGACAAGCTCGCGCTGATCCGCCAGTACCAGTCCGAAGGCCGCCTCGTGGCCATGACCGGCGACGGCACCAACGACGCCCCCGCGCTCGCGCAGGCCGACGTGGCCGTGGCCATGGGCAGCGGCACGCAGGCCGCGAAGGAGGCCGGCAACATGGTCGACCTCGATTCCAACCCGACCAAGCTGCTGGAAGTGGTGGAGACCGGCAAGGCGCTGCTGATGACGCGCGGCTCGCTCACCACCTTCTCGATCGCGAACGACGTGGCGAAGTACTTCGCCATCATTCCGGCGATCTTCATCTCGACCTATCCGCAGCTGGGCGCGCTCAACGTGATGCGGCTGGCGAGCCCGTCGTCGGCGATCCTGAGCGCGGTGATCTTCAACGCGCTGGTGATCGTGTTCCTGATTCCGCTGGCGCTCAAGGGCGTGCGCTACCGGCCGGTGGGCGCCGCCGCGCTGCTGCGCCGCAACCTGGCCATCTACGGCCTGGGCGGCCTGCTCGTGCCTTTCATCGGCATCAAGCTGATCGACTGGCTGCTTGTCGCCGTGCATCTCGTCTGAGGAGTATTCCGTCATGAACAACAACATCGTCAATGGCAACGGCAATGGCAGCGAGGGCGGCATCGTCCGCCCCGCGCTCGTGCTCTTCGTGCTGCTGAGCGCGCTCACCGGCCTGATCTATCCGATGGCCGTCACCGGCGTTGCGAAGACGGCGTTCCCCGCGCAGGCGGACGGCAGCCTCATCGTGCTCGACGGCACCGTGGTGGGCTCCAAGCTCATCGGCCAGAACTTCAGCGATCCGAAGCACTTCTGGAGCCGCCCCTCGGCCACCGCGCCGCAGCCCTACAACGCGAGCGCTTCAGGCGGCTCCAACCAGGGGCCGCTCAACCCCGCGCTGGCCGATGCGGTGAAGGCGCGCGTGGAAGCGCTGCGCGCGGCCGATCCGGACAACATCGCGCCGGTGCCCGTCGACCTGGTCACGGCCTCGGCCAGCGGGCTCGATCCCGACATCAGCCTCGCCGCCGCTCAGTACCAGGTGGCGCGGGTGGCGCGCGTGCGCGGCATGCCGCTGTCCGAGGTCCAGTCGCTGATCGACAGGAACACGCAGAAGCCGCTGCTGGGCTTTCTGGGCGAGGCGCGCGTCAATGTGCTGGCGTTGAACATCGCGCTCGATGCCGCTTCGGGTTCCTTCAGCCCTTCGGTTCCGCGTTGAGGAGAAAAAACCAACCATGGCCTATGCCGCCTATCGAGAGCACCCCGGCGTGCAGAGAACGCACGCTCCCCTGAACAAGCAAGGCAACGGCAGAAATGGAAGCAGCGCGTTCTACGTGCTCGACGTCACGGTCTGCTGCGCCGACGCGCTGCGCGTGCGCCGCAGCATCGCCGGCTGCCCCGAGGCCGGCGTGGTGCGCTGCGAGCCGCTGCTGCATGCCTGCAGCTCGCAGGAAAGCGACGCGCCCTGCGTGCGCCTGATGATCCGCCTGCCGCTCGCGCGTTATGCCGACGTGCTGCACCGGCTGATCGAATGCGTGCCTTCGGGCGAGATCGGCCGGCTCGTGAGCTGGCGCGAACACCTCGCGCGCTGCGGCCTGCGCCATGGTCACTGACCTGTTGATGGCGCTGCTGGCCATGGCGGCGCTGTTCGTGCCGCTGGGCTTTGCCTGGTGGGTGCTGTCGCGCACCGCTCGGCGCCATGCAGGCCGCCGCAAGGATCGCCCGATGCGCTAACCTGTGCCGCCGATGAACGAAGTGCTCCGCCCCGATCCCGACGCGCTGCTCGCGCAGCTGCGCAGCGACGAGGCGCGCGCCCAGCGCGGCAAGCTGCGCATCTATTTCGGCGCCAGCGCGGGCGTCGGCAAGACATGGGCCATGCTCAGCGCCGCGCAGCGCGAGCGTGCCACCGGGCGCGACGTGCTGATCGGCGTGGTCGAGACCCATGGCCGCAGCGAGACCGCCGCGCTGCTCTCGGGGCTGGAGGCGCTGCCGCTGCGCGAACTGGACTACCGCGGGCGCACGCTCGCCGAGTTCGACCTCGACGCCGCGCTCGCGCGCAAGCCCGCCGTGCTGCTGGTCGACGAACTGGCCCACACCAACGCTCCCGGCTCGCGCCACGCCAAGCGCTGGCAGGACGTGCAGGAGCTGCTGGCCGCCGGCATCGAGGTGTGGTCGGCGCTCAATGTGCAGCATCTCGAGAGCCTCAACGGCACGGTCGGCGCCATCACCGGCGTGCGCGTGCACGAGACCGTGCCCGACACCGTGCTCGACGAGGCCGACGAGGTGGTGCTGGTCGACGTCACGCCCGACGAGCTCACGGCGCGGCTCGCGGCCGGCAAGGTCTACCTGCCGCAGCAGGCGGAGCGCGCCGCGCAGAATTTCTTCCGCAAGGGCAACCTGATCGCCCTGCGCGAGATCGCGCTGCGGCGCACCGCCGAGCACGTGGAAGACGACGTGCGCGGCTGGCGCGTGGAGCAGTCGGGCCCGGGCGGCGCGGGCGCAAACGGCAAGGGCCCCGGCCTGCAGGCCTGGAACACATCGGGGGCGATCCTCGCGTGCGTCGGCCCGCACGAGGGCGCGGCGCAGACCGTGCGCACGGCCGCGAGGCTCGCGGGACAGCTCAACGTGCGCTGGCACGCGGTGTACGTCGAGACGCCCCGGCTGCAGCGGCTGGCCGCGGCGGAGCGCGACCGCATCCTCGCGGTGCTCAAGCTGGCGGAAGAACTGGGCGCGGCCACGGCCGTGCTCACCGGCTCCGACGTGGCCGAGCAGCTCGCCGAACAGGCACGGCGGCTCAACTGCGCCACGCTGGTGCTCGGGCGCTCACAGCCCGAGGCCGGCTGGCGGCGCTGGTGGTCCGCGAGGGCGGTGCCACTCGCGCGCGCATTGGCGCAGCGCGCGCCGGCGCTCGACATCATGGAAGTGGCGCCCGCCGAAAGCTCGCGCCGCCTGTCGCGCGCGCCGCTGCAGGGCGCGAGCATCGACAGCGACGACCACGAGAAGGCGCCCATCTACTGGCCCGGCTATGCATGGGCGGCGGCCACCAGCATCGCGCTCACGCTGGCGTGCACGCCGCTGGTCGGCGTGCTGGAGCTGTCGAACATCGTCATGCTGTTCCTGCTCGGCGTGGTGGGCGTGGCGATGCGTTTCGGGCGCGGGCCCTCGGCACTGGCCGCCCTGCTCAACGTCGCGGCTTTCGACTATTTCTTCGTGCCGCCGCGCCTGTCGTTCGCGGTGAGCGACGTGCAGTACGTGCTGACCTTCGCGGTCATGCTCGGCGTCGGCCTGCTGGTGGGCCAGCTCATGGCGGGCCTGCGCTTCGCGGCCGGCGTGTCGACCAGCCGCGAGCGGCGCGCGCGCTCGCTGTTCGAGCTGACGCGCGAACTGTCCGCCGCGCTCGAAAGCTCGCAGGTGATCGCGCTCGGCGCCGCTGCCGTGCGGGGCCACTTCGGTGGCGATGCGCTCGTATTGGTGACCGATACATCCGATCAGCTGGTGCAGCCTTCCGACCCGCCTCAGGGCTTCGACCCGCAGGTCGCCGATTGGGCCTTCCGCCACGGCCAGCCGGCAGGACTCGCCACGGCCACGCTGGCCGCGCAGCCCTGGCACTACGTGCCGCTGCAGGCGCCGATGCGTGTGCGCGGCGTGCTCGCGCTGTCGCCCGCGCAGCCGCGCTGGCTGCTCATTCCCGAGCAGGCGCAGCAGCTCGACACGCTGGCGCGGCAGATCGCGATCGCGCTGGAGCGCGTGCACTACGTCGAAGTGGCGCAGCAGGCCGTGGTCGAGATGGAGTCGGAGCGCTTGCGCAATGCGCTGCTCGGTGCCATCTCGCACGACGTGCGCACGCCGCTCACCGCGCTGATCGCGCTGGCCGAGTCGCTGCAGACATTGCCACCCGGAGAGCACGCCGAGGCCGCGCGCGCCATCGTCGCGCAGGCGCACGAGCTGCATGCGCTGGTGAGCAACCTGCTCGACATGGCGCGGCTCGAAAGCGGCATCGCCGGCGGCGCTGTGAACCTGCGGCGCGACTGGCAGTCGGTGGAGGAAGTGGTGGGCTCTGCCATTCGCGCGGCGCGCACTTCGCTGGGCAGCACCGTGGTGCAGACCGCGCTCGACCCGGAGTTGCCGCTGGTCGAGTTCGACGCCGTGCTGATCGAGCGCGTGCTGGTCAACCTGCTGGAGAACGCCATCAAGTACGGCGCGCCGCCCATCGTGGTCGGCGCGCGTGCCGAGCCCGGCGCGCTGGTGCTGACGGTGCGCGACCACGGCCCCGGCCTGCCGGCCGCGCTGCTGGGCCACGAACAGAAGCTCTTCGACAAGTTCACGCGCGGCGAGGCCGAATCCGCCACGCCGGGCGTGGGCCTGGGCCTGGCGATCTGCAAGGCGGTGGTGAGTGCGCACGGCGGTGAAATCGCGGCCGGCAACGCGCGCGACGGCGGTGCAGAATTCACGGTCACCCTGCCGCGCCGCGAGCCACCCGAGCCACCCGAGCCGGCCGAAGCCCAACTCTGACCCCATGCCAGCCCCCACCGCCATCGTGATCGAAGACGAGCCGCAGATCCGCCGCTTCGTGCGCGGTGCGCTCGAGGCCGAGGGCTGGGTGGTGCATGAAGCCGGCAGTTTGCGCGACGGGCTCGCCGCAGCGGGCACGCGCCAGCCCGACCTGCTGGTGCTCGACCTGGGGCTGCCCGACGGCGACGGCGTTTCGCTGATCCGCGACGTGCGCGGCTGGTCGGCCGTGCCGATCATCGTGCTGTCCGCGCGCAGCGACGAGGCCGACAAGATCGCCGCGCTCGACGCGGGGGCCGACGACTACCTCACCAAGCCCTTCGGCACAGGTGAACTGCTGGCGCGCGTTCGCGCCAACCTGCGTCGTCCGCGTGCGGTGGGCGGCAGCGCGGACGAGGTGCCCGAGGCGCTGTTCCGCTTCGGCGAGATCGAGCTCGACCGCGCCGCGCGCCTCGTCCGTCGTGCGGGCACCGAGGTGCACCTGACGCCGACCGAATACCGCCTGCTGTCGGTGCTGGTCGCCAATGCAGGCCGCGTGTTGACGCAACGCCAGCTATTGCGCGAGGTGTGGGGCCCGTCGCACACCGGCCAGAGCCACTACCTGCGGATCTACATGGGGCATCTGCGGCAGAAGCTCGAAGACGATCCGGCGCAGCCTCGGCATCTGCTGACCGAGACGGCTGTGGGGTATCGGCTGGTTGTTTAGCTCTCGGGTGCGTGCGTTCAGGGCGCAACGTTCAAACAGCAACACCCTTGTTCGGATTCAGCAAGAACTTCTCCCCCGTAGCCTGCTTCCCATAAACCCCGATCGCATCGAGCTGCAGCGCCTCGACCAGCGAAACCTCACGCGTGTACTTGCTCGCGAACGTGGTCTTCAGCTCCGCGACGACGCGCGCCTTCAAACGCTTGGTGCCTTCGTCGCCGAGTTTTCCGAGGAACGGGAACAGCAGCCACCCGCCCATGCCCCACGCCATGCCGAAGTTGCGCACGAACTCGGTCGGGCTGCGGTCGAGGCCGCCGTAGATGTACACCTGCTTGTGCGTGGTCGAACCGTAGCGGCTGTATTCCTTGGCCGTGCGGTTGATCGCGGCTTCCATGCAGCCGAGGATCTGCCCGGCGAGCTTGCCGCCGCCGGTGGCGTCGAAGGCCAGCGTGGCGCCGGTCTCGACCAATGCCTGCGTCAGGTCTTCGAGGAAGGTGGGCGAGGTCGCGTTGCACACGTACTTCGCGCCCAGGCCGCGCAGCAGGTCTTCCTGCTCCTGCTTGCGCACGATGTTGACGAGCGCGATGCCGTCCTTCTGGCAGATCTTGTTGAGCATCTGGCCCAGGTTCGACGCGGCGGCCGTGTGCACCAGCGCCTTGTGGCCTTCCATGCGCATGGTCTCGACCATGCTCAGCGAGGTGAGCGGGTTGACGAAGCACGACGCGCCTTCGGCCGGTGTGGTGCCTTCGGGCAGTTCCATGCACTGGGCAGCGGCGAGGCAGCGGTACTGCGAATACATCGCGCCGCCGATGGCCGCCACGGTCTTGCCGAGCAGCGCCTGCGCAGCCGGCGACGAACCGGCCTTGACCACCACGCCCGCGCCTTCGTTGCCGACCGGCATCGACTGGTCGAGCCGCGCCGCCATGGCGGGAAGCGCGCGCTCGGGCACCGTGGCGGTGACGACCGGGCGCTCGGCGGTGCCCGAGGCCTTGGCGGTGCTCATGTCGGCCGCACCGAACAGCAGGCCGAGGTCCGACGGGTTCAACGGCGACGCCTCGACGCGGATCACGACTTCGTGGGCCTGCGGTTCGGGGATCGGGTCGTCGTGCAGCGAGAGTTCGAGTTCGCCGTTGGCGCGGATGAGGGAGCGGATTTGCAGTGCCATGGGAGGCCCCTTTTCAGACGGTTCGCAGATGGCCTGTGGCCACGGGGCGGCCAGTATAGGAGCGCGGTGCGAAAGCTGCAGGCGCCTTCAGGACACCACGGGAACCACCGGCGCATGGGCCAGCGCGTGGCGCATCTTCACCGGGTCGAGCCGCTCGATATAGCGCGGAATGTTGCGCCACAGCGTGTGGTAGCCGTAGCCGCCGCGCAGCATTTCGTTGCGTGCGCTGTCCTTGTCCCAGTCCTGCACCGCCATGCGGTAGACCGCCGCGATCACGCCGGTGCGGTCGGCGCCGTGCATGCAGTGGATGAGCACCGGGCCATGCTTCCCGGCCTCGCGGATCGCCACCAGCGCGCGCAGCACCTTGGCGTCGTCGATGGACCAGGTGTTGATCGGCACGCGCACCAGCCGGATGCCGGTGCCCGCGAACACCTTCCTGTCGTCGTTGAAGGAGCGCAGGCTCACCACGGTGCGGATGCCCAGCGACTGCAGCGCCGCCATGTTGGCGCGCCGCGGCTGCGCGCTGCGGTAGAGCGTGGGCGTGATGCGGTGCAGGTTCTCGACCTGCAGTTCGTCCAGCGGGTCGGCCCAGTGGCCGGGGCGCGGGTCGGTGATGCCTTCTTCCGCTGTTGCTGCTGCTGTCCTGTGCTTCTTCGTCATTGCTTTTTCTTCTTCTCGCGCCGCCAGTGCCGCGTCCCCAGGATCAGCGCCGCCACCGCGAGCCCGCCCCAGTAGTCGACCGGCGCGCCCCACACCCAGTGCTTGTGCCAGAACGCATCCACCGCATTGAAGCGCGCCCAGCCGAAGGCCGGGTTGATGATGAACCACAGGAAGTCTTCGCACACCCAGAACACGATGAGCCCCGCCACCGCCAACCCAACGCCGCGCCACGTCCAGCGCCCGTTGAAGGCCAGCGGCGAGAAGAACACCAGCGCCATGAAGGTGAACACCCAGGCGTGGTAGCCCGTCATCGCGCGGCCGCCCCAGAAGAGATCGAGCCAGATGCTGTTCTCGATGCGCCAGGTCGGCAGCGAGGTGGCCCAGCCCGCGCCGCCTTCGATCTGGATCTCGGCGTTGGCGAAGAAGAAGGCCATGACAGCCACCCAGGCGAGATAGCCGAGCGTGCGGGCCACGCCCGTCTTTTCGGCGGCGCCGCTCACGCCGTCGTTCCCGCCGGCGCAGCCAGCACGTGCTGCAGCACCGTGCGCGCGGCCTGCGGTTTGCCCAGCGCCCGGCTGCGCGAGGCCATGTGCGCGAGCTTGGCGGGGTCGGCCATCAGGCGCGCCACCTTGTAGTCGAGCCCGATGGCGTCGTAGGCGAGCCAGGCCGCGCCTTCTTCCATCAGGAAGCCGGCGTTGTGTTCTTCCTGCCCCGGAATGGGCGAGATCAGCAGCATCGGCTTGCCGAGCGCCAGGCACTCGGACACCGTGAGGCCGCCGGGCTTGGTCACGACGAGGTCGGCCGCGGCCATCATCTTGTGCATCTCGTTGGTGAAGCCGATGGCCACCACGCGGCCCGGGTGGCGCCTGGCCAGGGCTTCGAGCTTGCCGTGCGCTTCCACGTTGCGGCCCGCCACGGCGATGACCTGGAAGTTGCCTTCACCGCCGAGGCCGAGCACGCGCTCGACCATGCTCGCGAGGTCGCCGACCCCCGCGCCGCCAGACGCCATCAGCAGCACGGGCCGCGAAGGATCGAGGCCGAGTTCCGCCACGCAGGTGTGGCGTGCGAGCGCCGGCACATCGGGTTCGGAAAACGCCGGCATCACCGGAATGCCGGTGACGTGGATGCGGTCTGCAGGAATGCCGCGCGCGCGCAGGCGGAACGCCACCTCTTCCGTCGCGGCCAGGTAGCCGGCCATGCCCGGCACCAGCCACATGTTGTGCAGGTCGTAGTCGGTGATCTGCAGCCACACCGGGTAGTCGATGCGGCCGCGGTTGCGCTCGCGCATCAGCAGCTCGGCCGGCAGGAAGTGCGTGCAGACCACGGCATCGGGCTTCTCGCGGCGAATCTCCTTCACGAGCGCGCCGGTGCTCAGCCGTTCGATGCCGCGGCGCAGGCGTTGCGAGGGCGCGTGGTGCGGCGTGGTGTCGGTGCGCTGGTGCAGGTACGACCACAGCTCGGGTGCCCGGTTCACGAGCTGGATGTACCAGTCGGTGTAGACCTTGCGGAAACCGCCGGCCACGTGGGCCATCGCGTCGATGTGGACCGCTGTGCAGGGCGGGGCGAGGGACTGGGCGGTGGCGGCAAGCGCCTGTGCTGCACGCACGTGGCCGTTGCCGGCGCTCACGCTGAGGATCAGGAGTTTGGTCATGAAATCCGGAAGTTGCGCGGATTATGGCGATGCCTTGTGGCACTTGCTGCGGTCTTTGGGGCCTGTGCACACGCCCCGAAAGACCGCGCCTCAGAGCGGCGCCCGAGAGGTAATGAACTGATTCACCCCAATGGCCGCCCGCTCCCGAACAGCCTCAAACGTAGTGCTCTCGACGATGCGACCGTTCTCGAACACCGTCTGCAGCAGATCGCTCTGCCCCGCCGAGAGTGCCTCTTCGCGCAATGTCTGCACCTCGCCGCGCGCGTTCTTCACCAGCGCGAGCCGTCCCTTCTTCGAGGCCTTGCCCACATCGCCCACCGGCGACTTGTACACGTCGCGCCACTCGCCGTTCACCTGCATGGCCGAGGACTTCATTGCCCACTGCATCGTGTCGCGGTTGACCTGCTGCAACAGCCCGCCGCCCATGCCGAAGGAGATGTTCTCCGTCGAGAAGCCGTTGTGGAAGAAGTTCGACAGGCACAGCCGCAGCGAGTCGAGGTTCACGCCATCGCCCTGGATGATGCGCACGTTGTTCAGCACGCGAAAGCCCTTGGCATTGGTCGTCGTGCCGAAGCGCTCGGCCAGGATCTGCGCCACCTTGAGCGTGGTCTCGGCCGGGTCGCCCGAGTCGGGCCGCACCACCAGCGTCGCGCCCGAAGCCACCACCTTTGCCTTCAGCTCGCCGCCCCAGATGCGCGCGCAGGCGTTGAAGATGTCGTAGCTGTCGCTCACCACCGCGAAGGTCGCGCCGGGCTTGCCGAACTGGTCGACCATGTTGCTGTACGCGTCGGCTTCGTGCTCCCGGCCCCAGCCCGTGATGGTGCTGTGTTCCGCGGCTGGAATCGAGAAGCCCGCCACGTCGCAGTCGTAGTATCGGCGCGCGGCCACCAGCGCGGCCAGCGTGTCGGTGCCCATGAAGTTCACCAGGTGGGCCATGCCGCCGAGCGCGGCCGATTCGAGGCTCGACACGCCGCGCGCGCCGAAATCGTGCAGCCTGAAGGCGATCTGCCCTTGCGGGTCGTCGCAGGTCGCTTCGAGGTACCGCAGCAGCGTGGTGCGCGCGGCGGCCGAGAGGGTTGCCACCGTGGTCGGATACCAGATGGCGCGCAGCAACTCGGTCTCGAGAAAGCTCGTGACCCAGAAGAACTCGGGGTCGGTGTTCTCGATGGTCGCGAGCACGTTGTGCACCGGCAGCACGCTGCCCTCGGGCACCGCGCGGATGCGCACCGGCATCAGCCCGCCATGCTTCTCGATCAGGCGCAGCCAGCCTTCGCGGTTGAAGGGCTCGCCGTGCACGGCCATGAGTGCTGCGGCTTCCTCCACGTCGGCCAGCGTCACGGGCGTCTGCAGGTATTCGCGCAGGTAGGCCTGCAGGCCGAAGAAGAGGGAGTGGCTGAAGATGCCGCCGCGCGATTCGATGTAGCTGTACACCGTCTGCGTGCCGGGCGGGTACTGCATCCAGTGCGACACCTTGTAGGAGTCGGTGCGAAGCAGCAGGTTGTTGCCCAGGGGCGTGGAGGTGAGATTGCGGTTCATGTGTGAAAGCTCCTTTCACTGTGGCGCCCGTCAACCGGGGCCGTTCTTGCTGACAAAGCCTGGTCGTTCAGTTCTTGCCCAGGCCACCCAAAAAATGATTCGCGATGAAGAAGTGGTCTTCGTAGATGCGCTCCTGCATGTCGAGGAACTCGGCGATGGGCACCCAGCGCACCTCGGCCGCATCGTCGTCGGCGCGCACCTCCGACAGGCCCGTCCACTGGTTGTGCGCCAGCTCGAAGAAGAAGCCATGCGTGATGGTGCGCCCGCGCTGCGAGCGGTCGGGCGCGTCGAACACGTGGCTGGCCTTCATGCTGCCGTTGAGCACGGGCACGGGCACCTTGATCCGGGTTTCTTCCTTCAGCTCGCGGATGGCCGCGTCCTGCAGGCGCTCGTGCTGGCCGACGAAGCCGCCGGGCAGCGCCCAGGTGCCCTTGCCGGGATGGAACTTGCGCTGCACGAGCAGAATGTGGCCGGCCTCGACCACGATCGCGTCGACCGTGGTGTAGATCGGCGGAAAGCTGCTGCCCGCATAGCGGTACTTGTCGCGATAGTCGGCGAGGAACGCGCGCTCTTCGCAAAGCTCGGCGTAGTCGGCGGTGTTCGAGAACTGCTCGAGGAAGGCCGCGGTGCCGTCGGGCAGGTCGGCGCGTGCCAGCTGGCCGCGGTTCTCGGGGTCGAAGTAGAGGCTGCGCACGTCGGTGGCGTTGAGGCTCTCCACGCTGTTCTGGCCGGCGAATTCCCAGTGCGGGAAGAGCTTCAGGTAGTAGCTCGATGCGTCCTTCAGGTGGCCCACCAGTGCAACCCTGGCCTTGGCCGGCGCGTGGCCGTCCTGCGTGATGAGCCGCTCGACCGCCGACTGGATCGACGCGATCCAGATCTGGTCGTTGTAGGGCGAATCGCCCACGCCCACCACGCTCACGCGCATCTGCTCGGTGCCGCGCAGGCAGGCGCGCACCATGCGTTCGCGCTCGTCGAAGGTGAAGGGGTTCTTGACGCTGCGTGGCTTGCGGTCGGAGCCGACCACCACGATGACCCGATCGGCGGCGCGAAGGCCTTCTTCGATGAGTCGTTGATGTCCGAAATGGACGGGCTGGAAACGCCCGATAACGATGGCGTATTGAAACTTGCGTGTGCTCACTTGGGAATCCCCCAAAAAGGGCGCGATCAACTCGCGCTTGCGTTCAGGATAGCATCGGTGCCGCACATTGATCAAGCCTTCCGATGACCGAGCCCTCCACTTCCCCCACTGGTGCCGTGCGCCTCAACAAGCGCATGGCCGAACTGAAAATGTGCTCGCGCCGCGAGGCCGACGAATGGATCGCCAACGGCTGGGTGAAGGTCAACGGCAAGCCGGCCGAGATGGGCGTGAAGGTCGTGCCGTCCGACCGCATCGAGATCGACAAGGCGGCCAGGGGCCAGCAGGCCAACCAGGTCACCATCCTCATCAACAAGCCCATCGGCTACGTGAGCGGGCAGGCCGAAGACGGCCACGAGCCCGCGGTCACGCTGTTCACGCCGCAGAACCGCTGGGCCGACGACAACGCGCGTTTCTTCTTCAGCCCGCAGCAGCTGCGCGGCCTCGCGCCTTGCGGGCGGCTCGACATCGACTCCATCGGCCTGCTGGTCATGACGCAGGACGGCCGCATCGCGCGCCAGCTGATCGGCGAAGACTCGGTGATGGAGAAGGAATACCTCGTGCGCGTGGCCTACCACGGCCTGGGTCAGCCCGCGCCCACGGGCCAGCTGGTGCGCATGGACGACGACGATCCCGTCACCACCAACGTGCAGGCGGTCTTTCCACCGGCCATGCTGGCGAAGCTGCGCCACGGTCTGAGCCTCGACGGCCAGGCGCTGAAGCCGGCGCGGGTCGAATGGCAGAACCCCGAGCAGCTGCGCTTCGTGCTCACCGAAGGCAAGAAGCGGCAGATCCGCCGCATGTGCGAGCTGGTCGGCCTGAAGGTGGTGGGGCTGAAGCGCGTGCGCATCGGCAAGGTGATGCTTGGCAACCTGCCGCTGGGGCAATGGCGCTACCTCGGACCGCACGAGAAGTTCTGAGCCTGCGGGCGCTGAACCGCGCCACGCTGGCACGGCAGATGCTGCTGGCGCGGCGCAAGCTCACGGCGGTGCAGGCCGTCGAACGGCTTGCCGGGCTGCAGGCACAGGCACCCAACCCGCCCTACATCGGCCTCTGGAGCCGGCTCGAAGGCTTCGAGCGCGAGCAGCTGACCGAGGCAATGCGCAGGCGCCGCATCGTGCGCATGTCGACGATGCGCTCCACCCTGCACCTGATGACCGCGCACGATGCGCTGGCATGGCGTCCGCTGCTGGAGCCGGTGCATCAGCGCGGCCTGCTTGGCAACCACAAGCGCGCGCTCGAAGGCCTCGACCGCGAGGCGGTGGTGGCGGCGGGGCGCGCGCTGCTCGGCGAGAAACCGCACACCAGCGCCGAACTCGGCCAGGCCCTCGGCATGCGATGGAAGGGCCGCGAGACCGCCTCGCTCGCCGCGCTGATCCGCAACAACCTGCCGCTGGTGCACCTGCCGCCGGCCGGCAGCTGGAACTCGCACCAGAGTGCATTGCTGCAGCCCCTGGGCGACTGGCTGGGCAGCGTCGAGGCACCCCGGGCCACGCAGGACGATCTGCTGCTGCGCTACCTCGGCGCCTTTGGTCCCGCCACGCTGGCCGATGCTGGCGCATGGTCGGGCCTCACGGGCTGGAAGGCGGTGGCCGAGCGCCTGCGGCCGCAGCTGCGCGTGTTCGTCGGCGAAGGCGGGCAGGAGCTGTTCGACCTGCCCCGCGCGCCGCGCCCCGACCCCGACACGCCCGCGCCGCCGCGCCTCGTGGCCGAGTGGGACAGCCTGCTGCTTGCGCACGCCGACCGCAGCCGCGTGCTGAGCGAAGTGCACCGGGCCCGCGTGTTCACCGTCAACGGCATCGTGCGCGGCACGGTGCTGCTCGATGGGTTCGTGGCGGGTGTCTGGAAGATCGAGCGCGCGAAGAACACCGCGACCGTGGTGCTGGAGCCGTTCACGCGCTGGTCCAAGGCCGACCGTCTCGGTGTGGAGGAAGAGGCCCTGGAGCTGCTGGCCTTCACCTCCGACGGCGAGGGCGAACGCCATGCCGTGCGCGGGCCCTTAAGTCCCACGTAACTCTGCGCCACTACGCTGCGCCGCGGCGCAGGCTCTTCCGATCATCCCGGTCGCGTGCTACCTTGCGGCCGAAGGAGTTGCCGCGATGCGCGTGCTGTTGGTGGAAGACGATGAAATGATCGGGCGCAGCCTGAAGCAGGCGCTCGAGGGCGCGGGCTGGTCCGCGGACTGGGTGCGCGACGGCGAACTGGCGCAGAGCGCGCTCGGCGACGGCGGCTACACCTGCGTGCTGCTCGACCTCGGGCTGCCGAAGCACGACGGCACCGAAGTGCTGCGCCGCGCGCGCGAACGCGGCGACGCCACCCCGGTGCTGGTGCTCACGGCGCGCGACGGCCTCGATGACCGCATCCACAGCCTCGACCTCGGCGCCGACGACTACCTGCTCAAGCCCTTCGAGTTCCGCGAGCTGCTCGCGCGCATGCGCGCCGTGGTGCGGCGCCGCGACGGCGCGGCGCATTCGCTGGTCGGCAGCGGTGCATTGCAGCTCGACCTCACCACGCGCGAAGTGGTGGCCAACGGTGCGCGCGAGGCACTCACCGCGCGCGAGTTCGCCCTGCTGCACGCGCTGCTGGAGCGGCCCGGCGCCATCCTTTCGCGCGAGCAGCTCGAGAACCGCATCTACGGCTGGGGCGAGGAAGTCACGAGCAACGCGATCGACGTGCTCATCCACGGCATGCGCCGCAAGCTCGGCGCCGAATCGATCCGCAACGTACGCGGGCTCGGCTGGCGCGTCGCGGCATGATGATGCTCGCCCCCAGGCTGCCCTGCCAATGAACGGAGCTTCGCGCGGCACCGGCCGCTGGTGGCGGCCGCGTTCGCTGCGCACGCAGCTGCTGCTGTGGCTCGTCACGCTGCACCTGGGTGCGGCGATGCTCACGGCGTGGTTCTCGTTCGTGGCCTACGGCAACCTCGTGCACAACGCGCTGGACGAACAGATGCGCCTCGTGGCCGAGTCGTACGCGGGCAGCGATCCGGCGAAGCTGCCGCGCCCGATGAACGGCGAGGCGGCCTTCTCGCGCGGCGCTTTCATCGTGCAGATCTGGAGCGCCGACGGCCACACGCTGCGCGCCACCTCATGGCCCGTGCTCGCGGTGCCCTTGCAGGCCCAGCCCGGCTTCGGCGACGTGAACACCGGTACGCACGCGGGTTCCGCCTGGCGCGTGTTCACCGCGCCGCCCGGCACGCGTGCCGACCAGCCGCGCGTGCAGGTGCTGCAGAACGAGGACTACCGCCGCCGCCGCGCCCTGCGCCGCGCGCTGCTCGAAGGCCTGCCGATCACGCTGCTGCTGCCGCTGGCGCTGCTGATCCTGTGGATCATCGTGTCGGCCGCCTCGCGCTCGCTGCGCGCGGTGGCGCGCGACGTGGCCTCGCAGGACGAACGCAGTCCCACCGAGCTCTCGCTGGCGCGCGTGCCCGACGAGATCGCGCCGCTGGTGGGCGCCTTCAACAACCTGCTGTCGCGCGTGCGCAGCGCCTTCGCCACGCAGCGGCGCTTCGTGCAGGACGCGGCCCACGAGCTGCGCACGCCGATGGCCGCCATCGGCCTGCAGATCGAGAACCTGCGCGCGCACGTGCCGGCCGGCGAGGCCACCGAGCGCTTCAACCAGCTCGAAGCCGGCGTCACGCGCGCGCAGCACCTGATCGAGCAGCTGCTGCACCTCTCGCGGCAGGACGCGCCGCAGGGCGGCGATGCGCGCGAGCGTGTCGACGTCGAGGTGCTGCTGCGCGAAAGCGTGAGCCAGCTGATGGTGCTGGCCGATGCGCGGCGCGTGGACATCGGCTTCGAGGGCAGCATCGCCGCGGTGGTGTTCGCGCCCGCGGCCGAGCTGCGCAGCGTGTTCGACAACCTCATCGACAACGCGCTGCGCTATGCGCCCGAAGGCGGCGTGGTCGACGTGAAGCTGCACGAGGCCGAAGGCCACGCGGTGGTCGACGTGCTGGACAACGGCCCGGGCATTCCGCCGGCCGCGATCGGCCGCGTGTTCGACCGTTTCTTCCGCGTGCCGGGCGCCGTGGCAGGCGGCAGCGGGCTGGGGCTCGCGATCGCGCGCACGGCGGCCGAGCGGCACGGCCTGCGCATCGAGCTGTGCAATCGCGCCGATGGGCCGGGGCTGATGGCGCGCGTGCATCTGCCCTCGGCGGCGGCGTAGCGGGCAGCGCACCGCTCACGCGCCGCTAACACATCGCTCACCTTCGCCTCAGTCTGGCTGCCTAGAGTGCGTTCAGGTCCTGCCACGCGCAGTTCGCGCGTGCCGGGTGACCGGAGACAACCTGTCCTCAGGAGAGCAAGTCATGCGCATTTCTTTCAAGCTACTCGCCGTCGGTTCCTTCGCTGCGCTGGCCGCGATGGGCGCCGTGACCGCATCGGCCGAGACCACCGATGGCTCGGACTTCCATCCGCTGCAGATGAATTCGCCAGAGAATCCCGAAGTCCAGTCCGGCGCGATGGCCGCGGCCCGCCCGGGCGGCACCGAAGCCGTCGGCCAGTCGACCAGCGCACCCGCCATGAACTCGACGCTGCCGGTGGCCGACGTCCAGGCCGGCGCCTATGCGGCGTCGCATGCGACCGGCACCGAGCCGATCGGGCAGTCGACCTCGCTGCCGATGGTGAAGTCGGGCAGCGGCAGCTGAAGTAGAAGCTGCACCGCCGCCACTGACGACGATCAGTCGTCGTTGCCGCTGCTGAGCAGTGCGCGGTAGATCACTGCGCCGATGATGGCGCCCGCGATGGGTGCCGCCCAGAACAGCCACAGTTCCGACACGGCATAGGACGGACCGAACAGGGCCGGCCCGGTGCTGCGTGCCGGATTGACCGAGGTGTTGGTCACCGGGATCGAGATCAGGTGGATCAGTGTGAGGCACAGGCCGATGGCCAGGCCCGCGAAGCCGCCGGCCGCGCGCCGGGCGGTGGACCCGAGGATCACGATCAGGAACACGGCCGTCATCACCACTTCGCACAGCAGCGCGGCCGTCATGCCGTACTTGCCTGGCGAGTGTTCGCCAAAACCGTTGGTGGCGAAGCCGCCGATGTCCGCGCCCGGCTTGCCCGTGGCGATGAGATAGAGCACGCCGGCCGCCGCGATGGCGCCGAGCACCTGCGCCACGATGTAGCCCGCGAGCTGCGAGGCCTTGAAGCGGCCCGCAGCCGCGAGGCCGATCGACACCGCCGGGTTGAAGTGCCCCCCCGAGATCGGGCCCAGTGCATAGGCCCCTGTCACCACCGTGAGGCCGAAGGCAAGAGAGACTCCGAGCAGGCCGATGCCGACACCCGGGAAGGCCGCGGCCAGAACTGCGCTTCCGCAGCCTCCAAGCGTGAGCCAGAAAGTACCAATGAACTCCGCGGACCATTTTTTGTAGGTACTGTGTTCCATAAATTCCATTCTTAAGTTGCGAAAACGCGCAGGGCACGAGCCCAGGCGCGGGCGGATTCTAGGAACGGCCGGAGGGGGCGTCGAGCACGTCTTTTGCACTAGTGCGACCTATTCACGGATGGCTCGGTTTTTGTGCAATTGCGCGATCGCGTTGCGTTTTCGAAAGGCCTTGTCTTCAAGGCGTTCAGAGCGTTACGACGACCTTTCCGAACGCTCCGCGTTCGAGGTGATCGAGCGCAGCGGGCAGAGCGTCGAATCCGTACCGCGCAGCGATCACCGGCTTGAGTGCATTCGCGTCGACGGCGCGCACCAGGTCCTCCAGCGCGCGCCGGTGGCCCACGCCGATGCCCTGCACCGTCACGCGGCCCAGCACCATTGCGTAGAAGGAAGCGCCCAGCGTCTCGCCGCCGAGCATGCCGATGATCGACACGCGCCCGCCCTGCTTCACGGCCTGCAGCGAGCGGTCGAGGTTGGGGCCGCTCGCGAGTTCGAGCACGTGATCCGCGCCGCGCCCGCGGGTGAGCCGGCGCACTTCGGCGGGCCACTCGCCATCGTCGCGCGCCAGCACGTGCGTGGCACCGAGTGCGAGCGCCTGTGCGCGCTTGTCCTCGCTGCCCGTGACCACGATGGCTTGCGCGCCATGCAGCCGCGCGAGTTGCAGTCCGAACAGCGCGACACCGCCGGTGCCGTGGATCAACACGGTCTCGCCGGCGCGCAGCCCACCGGTCTCGGCCAGTGCGAACCACGCTGTGAGGCCCGCGCACGGCAGCGTGCTCGCTTCGGACAGGCTCAGCGTGGTGGGTGCGGCCACGGCCCAGGCCGCGTCGATCAGCACATGCGACGCCAGCATGCCCGGGCCGGGGCCGCCCAACAGCGTGGTGTCGGCGTGCCAGTGGCTGTCGATCCAGCCGCCCCAGAAGGTGTTGACCACGCGGTCGCCCACGGCGAAGCGGGTCACGCCGGGGCCGGCGGCCACCACGGTGCCGGCCATGTCCGAGCCGGGCGTGAAGGGAAGGTCGAGCGACATGCCCATGCCGTCGCGAATCATCAGCAGGTCGCGGTAGTTGAGTGCAACCGCACCGACCTTCACCAGGATCTGGCCCGGGCCCGGCGTGGGCATCGGCGCTTCGGCTTGTGCGAGGTGGGTGCGGCCCAGCCGGGGCAGTTGCCAGCGGCGCAGGGTGTCGGGTTCTTGCATTGAAAGGCTCCACGAATGACAGGGAGCCGTCATGCTATTGAGGATGTGAGGTATCCGGTGGTGGATAATTTTCTCTTCACTGGTGCTTGAAAGTATCCAATGGGACAGCGTCTCCAAGGCATCGAAGAGTTCGTCGCAGCGGTCGAGGCCGGCAGCTTCGCGCTGGCGGCGCAGCGCCTGCATGTCACCCGCTCGGCGGTCGCCAAGAGCATCGCGCGCCTCGAGGCGCGGCTGAACACGCGGCTGTTTCTGCGCACCACGCGCAGCCAGAGCCTCACCGAGGAAGGCCACGGCTACTACGAGCGCTGCCGGCGCGTGCTGGACGAACTCGATGCGGCGCAAGCGCTGACCGATGTGGCGCGCAGCACCGCGACCGGCGTCGTGCGGATCAGCATGCCGGCGATGCTCGGCCGGCTCAAGGTCGGCCCGTTGCTGCTGGCACTGGCGCGGCAACATCCGCAGCTGTCGCTCGAACTCGCGTTCAACGACCGGCGCGTGGACCTCGTGGAAGAGGGGCTCGACCTCGCGATCCGCAGCGGCGAACTGGCCGACAGCGCGGAGCTGGTCGCGCGGCCGGTGGGCACGCAGTGGATGGCACTGTGCGCCGCGCCGGCCTACCTGGCCGAGCGCGGGCGCCCCGCGAACATCGGCGACCTGATGAAGGAACCGCACGAGGCCGTGCTCTATGCGCGCGACGGGCTGGTCTCGTCCTGGCGCTTCCACGATGCCGGGGGTCGGCTCGTCGACCTGACGCCGCCGTCGCGGCTGCGCTGCGACAGCGCCGAAGTGCTGCTCGAGGCCGCCGTCGGCGGCATGGGCCTCGCACGACTGCCGGCCTGGCTCGCGGCCGATGCGCTCGCGGCCGGCACGCTGGTGCGCGTGTTCGACGAGCCGCAGCCCTTCGGCTTCGCGCTGCACGTGATCCGCTCGCGCAGCCGCTACCTGCCGCTGAAGACGCGCGTGGTGACCGACTGGCTGGCCGAGCACCTGCCGCCGCTGCTGGCCGCGCGCTGAACGCCCGCGGGCGCTATCCTGCGCCTTCGAAGAACCACGAGGAGACCCGCGCATGCACCCCATCCGACACATTGCCGCTGCCGCATGCGTTGCGGCAACGGGCCTCCTGGGCGCACCGAACGCCGCGGCGCAGGGCACCGTCAACGCGCTGTGCAGCACCGACGCCGGCTGGTGCGAGGCGGCCGCCACCGCCTTCACGCGCGAGACCGGGATCAAGGTGCAGCAGGCGCACAAGGGCACCGGCGAGATCGGCGCGCAACTGCGCGCGGAAGCCGCCAACCCCAAGACCGACATCTGGTGGGGCGGCACCGGCGACCCGTTCCTGCAGGCGGCCGAGCAGGGCCTGCTCGAACCCTATCGCCCGGCCTACATCAACGACCTGCACGACTGGGCGGTGCGGCAGTACGCGCTGTCGCAGAACATGGTGGGCGGCTTCTACACGAGCGCCATCGGCTTCGGCTTCAACACCGACCTGCTGAAGAAAAAGAAGCTGCGCGAGCCGAAGTGCTGGGCCGATCTGGTCAGGCCCGAGTACAAGGGTGAGATCGAGATCTCGCACCCGGCCTCCAGCGGCACGGCCTACACCATCATTGCGGGCCTGGTGCAGCAGATGGGCGAGGACGCGGCCTTCGAGTACCTGAAGAAGCTGCATCGCAACATCACCAGCTATACCCGCAGCGGGCAGGCGCAGGCGCCCAACGTGGCCAAGGGGGAAGTGGCCATCGGCGTGAGCTTCATCTTCGGCTTCGAGCGCTGGCGCTACGACAAATTTCCCGTGAAGACCGCCGCGCCCTGCGAAGGCACGGGCTACGAGGTCGGCGGCATCGCGCTCGTGAAGGGCGCGCGCAACAAGGAGAACGCAAAGCGCTACTACGACTGGCTCATGAGCCCGGCGGGCCAGGCCATCGGTGGAACCGTCGGCAGCCTGCAGTCGCCGGCCAACAAGACCTTCAAGCCGGACCCCCGCATCCCCTCGATGGCCGACGTGAAGCTCATCAAGTACGACTTCGAGAAATACGGAAAGGCGGCCGAGCGCAAGCGGCTGATCGACCGCTGGACGCGCGAAGTCGAGTCGCAGCCGCGGTAGGCCGTTCGCAGGAGCCTGTTGTTTTCCCGGACACAGGCCCCAGATCACGAATTTGGCGAGCCCGGCCCGATCCTGGCGGCTGGACTTAGAATTTTTTGTTCGATATCTTTTTCCCCCATGGCTGACTCCTCCAACACCAAACTCCCGTTCCAGGCCGAAGTCGCGCAACTGCTGCACCTCGTCACGCATGCGCTCTACTCGAACAAGGAAATCTTCCTGCGCGAGCTGATCTCGAACGCGTCGGACGCATGCGACAAGCTGCGCTTCGAGGCGCTCGACCATCCCGAGCTGTACGAAGACCAGCCCGAGCTCGACGTGCGCCTGTCGTTCGACAAGGCCGCGCGCACGCTCACGATCACCGACAAGGGCATCGGCCTGTCGCGCCAGGAGGCCATCGACAACCTCGGCACCATCGCCAAGAGCGGCACCAAGGACTTCATGAGCCGCCTGAGCGGCGACCAGAAGGCCGACGCGCAGTTGATCGGCCAGTTCGGCGTGGGCTTCTACTCGGGCTTCATCGTGGCCGACAAGATCACGGTCGAATCGCGCCGCGCGGGCCTGCCGGCCGACCAGGGCGTGCGCTGGGCCAGCGGCGGCGCCGGCGACTTCGAGGTGGCCGACATCACGCGCGCCGCGCGCGGCACCAGCATCACGCTGCATCTGCGCGACGACGCCGACGAATACCTCAACGCCTGGAAGATCAAGCAGATCGTCGGCAAGTACTCCGACCACATCTCCCTGCCCATCCTGATGGAAAAGGAAGAGTGGAAAGAGGGCGAGAACGACCAGCCCGGCGACATGGTGAAGACCGGCGAGTGGGAAACCGTCAACAAGGCCAACGCCCTGTGGAGCCGCCCCAAGAAGGACATCACCACCGAGCAGTACGAGGAGTTCTACAAGAGCATCAGCCACGACTACGAGGCACCGCTCGCCTGGAGCCACAACCGCGTGGAAGGCAGCACCGAGTACACGCAGCTGCTCTACATTCCGGCCAAGGCCCCGTTCGACCTCTGGAACCGCGAGAAGAGCGCGGGCGTGAAGCTCTACGTGAAGCGCGTCTTCATCATGGACGACGCCGAGGCGCTGATGCCCAGCTACCTGCGCTTCGTGAAGGGCGTGATCGACTCGGCCGACCTGCCGCTCAACGTGAGCCGCGAACTGCTGCAGGAAAGCCGCGACGTGAAGGCGATCCGCGAAGGCAGCACCAAGCGCGTGCTCGGCATGCTGGAAGACCTGGCGAAGAAGCAGAAGACCGCGCCCGAGAGCAGCGAGGGCAAGATCGACGTGGGCTCGGGCGAATCGGTGCCCGCACCCGAGCCGACCGAGGCAGTGACCGACGTG
Organism: Variovorax sp. 10L421; assembly: GCF_056395365.1. Lineage (NCBI taxonomy): Bacteria > Pseudomonadati > Pseudomonadota > Betaproteobacteria > Burkholderiales > Comamonadaceae > Variovorax > Variovorax sp. 10L421. The sequence continues at coordinate 34,878 of NZ_JBFTJJ010000033.1, read as the reverse complement.
GTCGACAAGAACGCGCCGACCGCCGCTGAAGCCGCCGTTGCGGCCGCCGACGAATCGGGCAAGTACGCCAAGTTCTACGCCGAGTTCGGCGCCGTGCTCAAGGAAGGCCTGGGCGAAGACTTCGGCAACCGCGACCGCATCGCCAAGCTGCTGCGCTATGCCTCCACCACCACCGATGCGGTGAGCGTGAGCTTCGCCGACTACAAGGCGCGCATGAAGGAAGGCCAGGACGCGATCTACTACATCACGGCCGACACGCTCGCCGCCGCGAAGAACAGCCCGCAGCTCGAGGTCTTCAAGAAGAAGGGCATCGAGGTGCTGCTCATGACCGATCGCGTCGATGAGTGGGCGCTGAACTACCTCAACGAATTCGACGGCACGCCGCTGCAGAGCGTGGCCAAGGGCGCGGTCGACCTCGGCAAGCTGCAGGACGAGTCCGAGAAGAAGGCCGCCGAGGAAGCCGCCGAGTCGTTCAAGCCCATGCTCGAGAAGCTCAAGGAAGCCCTCAAGGACAAGGCCGAGGACGTTCGCGTGACCACGCGCCTGGTCGACTCGCCCGCCTGCCTCGTGGTGCAGGACGGCGGCATGAGCACGCAGCTCGCGCGCATGCTCAAGCAGGCCGGCCAGCCCGCGCCCGAGTTGAAGCCGGTGCTCGAAGTGAACGCCGAGCATCCGCTGGTGAAGAAGCTCGAAGGCTCCTCGCACTTCGACGACCTCGCGAACATCCTGTTCGACCAGGCGCTGCTCGCCGAAGGCGGGCTGCCGGCCGATCCTGCCGCGTACGTGAGGCGCGTCAACGCGCTGCTGGTGTGAACACCCGGCCGCGCGTCCTTCGCGCAGCGGCGGTCGTTCCGGCCGCGCTGCTGTTGCTTCTGACGGGCGGCTGTTCGCACTATCACATCGGCATTCCGCTGGTGCCCGGGCTCTCGCTCGGGCTGGGCGCCACCAAGGACGGCAATTTCTCGGTGGGGCTCAACACCGGCTTCGGTCCGCTCGGCGCCGGCGTGGCCGTCAACAACGGCGGGCAGGTGTCGGGCTCGGCCGGCGTGGGCGTCGGGGTGGGGCCGGTGGGCGCGGGGGTCAGCAAGGGCACGGTGCTCTACGACCCCAAGGCGGCGCCGGCGGGCACCGTGGCGCCGGGCGCGGTGCCCGCCGCACCGGCTCCTGCACCCGCCCAGCCCGTCCAGCCTGTGCCGCCGATCGCGTCCGCTGCGCCCGCCGCAGCGGCCAGGGCGCCTCTCGTCAAGATCGCACGGCCGCCGCCGGAGCCCCAGGCGCCGGCCGTGAACGTCACCTACCGCACGCCGGTCGCTGCGCCAGGCTCGCTGCGCGAAGCAGGCACGCCCGGCAATCCCGTCGCCCCCTGAGGCGCGGCGCGGCAAGGCCTCGAGACCAGCAGGGCCGCCCGAACCCGGCCTAACATCGAGCCGGAGACGCCCCGCCCATGACTCGCCGCCCGCTGCTGCATTTCCTGGCCGTGGCCGCCCTTGCGGCGGCGGCGCTGCCCCGCGCGGCGAAGGCGCAGCCGGCCTATCCCGCCAAGCCCATCCGCTGGATCGTTCCGTACCCCGCCGGGGCCGGGGCCGACATCGTCGCGCGCACCATCGGCACCCAGCTCGCCATCGACGCGGGCCAGCCGGTGACCATCGAGAACCGCGCGGGCGGCAACACCGCGCTTGGCGCTGTCGAGGCCGCGCGCGCGCCGGCCGACGGCTACACGCTGCTGTCGGCCGACAACGGCACGCTGGTGTTCAACCCGGCGCTGTACCGCAACCTCAGCTACAACCCTTCGCGCGACTTTGCGCCCGTCACGCTGCTGGGGCGGCTGCCGATGGTGCTGCTGGTCGGCCCGTCCAGCGGCGTGAAGGACGCGCGGGCCTTCATCGACGATGCGCGGGCCTTTCCCGGCAAGGTCAGCTTCGCCTCGGCCGGCACCGGCAGCCCGCAGCACCTTGCGATGGAGCTGCTCGAGCGGCAGGCCGGGCTGCAGATGGTGCACGTGCCCTACCGCGGTACCGCGCCTGCGCTGGCCGACGTGGCCGGCGGCCAGCTGCCGGTGATGATGTGCGACCTGGCCGCGTCACGCCGCTTCATCCAGAGCGGCAAGCTGCGCGCGCTCGCGGTGGCGCATCCCACGCGCCTCGCGCAACTGCCCGGCGTGCCGACCTTTGCCGAGCTTGGCATGCCGCGGGTGGAGGCCGCCGCGCTCATGGGGCTGGTGGTGCCGGCCAATACGCCGGGCGAGATCGTGGCGCGGCTGCAGCGATCGGTGGCCAGCGCCATCCACAATCCCTCCGTGCAGCGCAAGCTCGCCGAGTTCGGCGTCGAGCCCGTGGGCGACGCACCCGCGCAGTTCGCGGCGCTGCTGCAGGGAGAGTCGGCGCGCTGGCATCCGTTGATCCGCGACCTCAACCTGTCGCTGGACTGAAGCCTGCAAGGCTTGCCCTTTACGCCAGCTTTGCGCAGGCGCGGCGCCTTTCTCACGGCGGGCTAAGAGTCGCTGCCTAGATTGGCGCATCGCACAGAAAAAGGTCGGCGAGACGGCTTGCAAAAGGGCAGGCCGGTCCTCCCGAGGCCCATGACCACTCGCCGGTTCCATCAAGTCATTCTTGCGGACGACTTCTTCCGCTCTCCTGCCAACGGGCTTCAGCACCACGCGGCCAACCGGCGCTTCCTGCGGGGCTTTTTCGACACCGCGCTGGGCCGGCTGGGCCTGCCGGTGCGCGAGATCGCGCCGCTGTCCGACGGCGGCGATATCGACGTCGCGCGCCTCATGAAGAGGCTGGAACTTCCCTGCACCCCGGCCGGCTGGGCGCGCGCCTGCATCGCCGACCTGCTGCCGCTGGCCGGGCGCGAAGGCCTGCCGATGCTCGAACCCGGTTGCCTCGTGATCGGCTGGGGCCTCACGCCCGCGCTGCAGCACTTCATCGACGGCAGCGGTGCGAGCTACCTCGACATCGAGATCGATCCGCGCCGCTTCACGGAGCACCTGCACTTCTGCGCGCGCACCAACGACCCGGCCATCGAGGCAGCGCTGCGGGCGCTCCGCGTGGACGAAGAGCTGTTCTGGAACCACGCGAGCGCGCTCCAGGGCCGCTTCGCGCGCCACGGCATGGCTTCGCTGTTCGATGCGCGCCTGCGCGTGGGGCTGTTCTTCGGCCAGAGCCTGGTCGACCTGTCACTGGTCAGCGGCGGGCGCACCATGCATCCGGCCGGCGTGATCGCGCCGCTGCGCGAACTGGCGAACGGCGTGGACCTGCTGGTCATCAAGCCGCACCCTTACGAACCCGCACTGCACGATCTGGCGCCCATCGCGCGCGCCATTCCCAACGTGGCGTGGACGCAGGGGAACACCTACGCGCTGCTGTCGGCGGCCAACGTGCACTTCGCCGCCAGCCTGTCGTCGAGCGTGCTGACCGAGGCGCGCTACTTCCGCAAGCCCGCCCACGCGCTGATCTGCGCCGACCGCAACGCGGCCGCATTGCTGCCCGCAGCCTGCTCGGACTGGATGCCGGTGGGCGCCGCGCTGGGGTCGATGGACTTCATGGCGGCGGCTTGCGGCATGAGCGGCGTCAACGGCGATGCCGCGCCGAAGCTCTTCCCGGCCTGGCCGGCGGCGGCGATCGATCGCGCCTTCCTGCTGCGCTGGGGCCTCGACGACCAGGCCCACGGCCTGCCGGAAGTGGCCGGGCTGCAGCCGGGCCGCCCCTATCTGTTCCACCCCGGCAGCCCCGCGACGAGCTGGCTGAGCTACGGCTGGTCGGGTTTCGATGGCGAGGGCGCGCGCAGCGAGGGAGAACTGGCCTGCCTCGTCGTGCCGCTGCCCGCGCTGACGCACCCGCAGCCGCACCGCGTCGAGGTGCGCATCGATTACCGCAGCAATGCCAAGGCCACCGGTGTTCACGCCATGTTCGACGGCGTGGTGCTGCCCGGCCAGCGCGTCACGGGCGCGCGGCGGCGCAGCCTGGTGTTCGAGATCCACCCGGTAGCGGGGCGCAAGTGCCTGGTGCTGCAATTCGTCGTCGCCGGCACCGGGCCCGGCGGCAGCGCGCGCCGGGGCGCAGTGCGGCCGGCCTTCACGCTCAGGAAGCTGCAGGTGTCGCTGCGCATGGGCCGGGGCGTGATCTCGGCACCGCCGCAGGCCAGGCCCGCACGGTGGTCCGAGATGTCCCCGGTGCGCGCGATGACGCGTGCATTCCGCGCGCTGGTCGATTCGGCGCGCGGGGTCACCGGGTAGCCGGCGCGCCCGCCAGGCGCAACAGCAGCGCGACCCAATGCTGCAGCCGGTCGATGGCCGCCTGGCGACCCTCGACGGCATGCGATGCATCCGTCGGAGTGGCGCGCAGCTCGCTGGCCGCAGCAGCCACGGCCCGCGCGAACTTCGGGGCATCGCCGCGCCACACCACCGCGCGGTGCGCCAGGCCGAGTTGTGCCGCGCGGCCCGCGTTGATCGCCTGCTCGGGCTGGTCGGTCAGCAGCAGCAGGATCGGCTTGCGGTAGACCGCCGCGATGGACAGCGCCGCCATGCCTGGCGCAGAGACGATGAAGGCGCTGTGCGCGGCCGCCTCGATCCAGCGCTCGTCGCGCGCATGCCAGTGCGGCCGGTGGGCGTAGCCTTCGCCGACGAAGTGCGCGGGCAGGCCCGCGTCGGCGAGGCCCTGTTCGAGGCCGTCGGCCAATGCCGGGTCCCTGAAATGCGGGTTGAGGTACACGGCGGCGGCATGCTCCGCGGCATCGCTCCGGTCCACGGCGTCCACCACCGCGACGGGTGTGGCCAGCCGGTGGCGGCCATGCCCGTCGTGCTGCGGCTCGCCGTACGCGAAGTCGTGCTCGATGCGCGCGAGGCTGCGGTCGATCTGCCACGCCACGATGCCGCCGAACAGCTTCGCGACGGCGTCCGGCATGCGGCCCTTGAAGTTGGTTTCGAGCGCGCGCCGCAGGCTGGCGCCGTACACGTGCACCACCTTGCGCCGCCAGAACGGCAGCCAGCCCATCAGCAGCAGCGCGGGGTGGAAAGAGTCGTTCACCACCAGGTCGGCATCGCGGAAATGCACACGCAGCCGCCACACGTCGCGCAGCATGCGCTCGGGCCGGAACATGTAGTGCGCCACGTTGCGGTCGGTCTCGCGGCGCAGCATGTTCTGCTGCGCGTCGAACTGCACCGCATAGTGGGGCGAAAGCACCGGCGCATCGATGCCGAAGCCGGCGAGGAAGCGCGCGCCTTCGTCGGACGTGGTGAGCACCTGCACCTGCGCGCCGGCCGCGCGCAGCGCATGCGCAAGCAGCTGCGCGCGCATCAGGTGGCCGCGCGCGTCCGCGGTCGCGAGGTAGAGGATGCGCGGCGGCATCGCTCAGGCGTGGTGCCGGACGGGCCGCGCTGCGCCGGGGCGCAGCCGCAGCGCCATGCCGGCGAGCCACATGCCGGCCGCGCCGGTGATGCCGAAGCCGCGCTCGGTGTCGCGCACCTCGCGCATCAGCTGCACGAGCCGCGCCTGCTCGTGCGGCGCCACGCAGCGCTGCAGCGTGCGGCTGCACAGGCGGATGTGGCGATCCTCGTCGGCCAGCACGCGCGACAGCAGCGGGTGCAGCGCATGCTGCGAGCCGATCAGCGCGCAATGGCGCTGCAGGATGCGCGAAGCCATCTGCTCGGCCGCGAGGCCGATGGCATAGGCCGGCACCAGCCCGCCGTGCGCGAAGTGCGGTGCATGGCGGCGAATGAGCGCCTGCCAGCGCGCGAGCTTGCGGCGGCTGAACCAGTCGGGCTGCGGCGCCTCTTCGGGCGATGCGGCGGCCAGCGCACTGCCGCCGCGCTCGACGATGGCTTCGGCGAACAGGCGCGCATGCAATTGCTCGTCGGCCAGGTGCTGGTCGAGCTGGCGCACCAGCCACTCGGGCGGGGCGATGCGCAGCTCGCGCTGCAGCGCCTGCTCGGACGATTCCTCGCCCACGAGGTAGAAGCGCAGCAGCAGCATCTCGCCCGCGTTGCTCGCGTGCAGCTGGCGCAACGCGGCGCGCTTGACGTGGTGCACGAGGCGCGCCTGCAGGGCGGGCCAGCCGCGCAACGAAGGCGGGGCGAGGCAATCGAAGCCGGGCGCGGCGCCGACCGGGTCAGCGGCCATTGGCCCCGGCCTTCGCGGGCTGCTGCTGTTGCTGCCAACCCAGCACCAGCCCGATGAAGCTGTCCTGCAGGAAGGCGCGCGCGGCGGCGTCGGCGCCTGCGAACTCGCGCTGCTGGCCGTCGTAGCGCACGTAGCCCTTGCCGTTGACAGCGCCGAGCACCAGCTTCTCGTTCTTGTGGAAGCCGCGCTGCAGCAGCGGCTGAAGCAGCGACTGCGATTCGAGCCCGTACAGGAACAGGTCGCGCTGCACCACCTGGCGCGGAATCTGGCCGCTCAGGGCTTGCAGCTCCAGTGTCCAGTTGCCCTGCTGCATGGCCTCGGCCAGCTCGCGTCCCTTGGCGCCCGGTGCGCGAAAGCGTGCGCGCGCCACCGACTTCGAGGCCTTGCCCAGGCCGAGGCCGATGGTGATGTCGGCATCCTTTGCGCCATCGGTGCGGTTGTCGTCGACCTGCACCAGCACGTTGGCCAGTCGCGCGGTCAGCGAAGGCCTGGCCAGCGCCGCGACGACCTGGTCGGCCGTGAGCACCACGCGCTCGGCGTTGTTCGCCTCGCTCACGACCACCTGATAGGGGTCGATCCTGATGTCGCTGAACTCGTCGCCGACGGGCGAGTGCGCATGGCTGCTCACCGACCAGTCGCTGCCCGAGCGGCTCAGCAGCGCATGGAAGGTCAGCGGCACGCGCTGACCGTTGCGCGCCTGGCCCGAGCCCTGCAGCAGCACGTCGCCGACGATGGTCTTGCCGGCGTAGCTGCGGGTGTTGGTGAAGCGGATGGTGTGCGCGGCGCTGTCGAGCGCGGCGCGCGTGTCGGGGTCGTCGAGGGCGAGGCGGTTGCAGTCGTTGCCGGCGCCCGCGAGCGCGGCGAAGGGGCAGCCGGCTTCGGACCTGAAATTGAAGACGCCGCGGCCGGTGAAGTCGGCGGCGCTGGCAAGGGTGAAGGCGCCCGCGAGCGCGAGGCCCAGCGTCGCGCGGCGAACGGAAAGCGAAGAGAGGATGTGCATGGTCTTTGGTTGTTGTTCTTCTGGACAGCGGCGATCAGGGCCGGTGATACGAAAGCGCCTGCGCGTCGGCGTTGGTGCGGCCCGTGGTGTGCCAGCCGATGCCGCGCGCGAACGCGCCCAGCATATCGACGGCCGAGAAGCCGAGGATGAGTGCCACGCCCGCCAGCCAGCGCAGTCCGCGCAGCGGCGGCAGGTCTTGGTGGTTCAGCGCCTTCATGCTGAAACCCAGCCGCGTGAACAGCACGCACAGCGGCCCGATCGGCCCGCTCCTGGCGAGCCACTGCCAGCGCGGCGACACATAGCTGCGCAGCAGGTGCGGCGTGAGCGAGTACGTGTCCTGTCCGCGCATCCAGCGCAGCTTGAGCGCCTCGGCGCGCGTGTCGGGCAGGCGATGTTCGGTGTGGGCCGCCGCGGCGTAGTGGATGGGCACGCCCGCCGTCTTCAGCCGCATGCCCAGCACCTGGCAGTGCGCGCGGTACACGCCGTCGAGCGCCTGGTAGCTGTGCTCTTCGAACACGTCGCGGCGGAAGGCCACGTTGTTCGCGTAGAAGTTGCTCGTGGTGCCGGCATGGCCGGCGTTGGGGAAGTACATGAAGTCGATGGTCGTGAGCGCGGTGCCCACCACGTTCGCGGCGTAGCTGGTGCGGCCGGCCACCACGGCGGGGGCATCGGCCCGGGTGAAGGGCAGCAGCATCTGCAGCAGCCAGTCGTCGTCGGGCAGGCAGTCGGCGTCGGCGAACACCACGTGCGAGCAGCGCTGCGCATCGGTGGCCGCGAAGCCGGCGTTCTTGGCGTCGTAGTAGCCGGTGCTCGCGTCGATGCGCACGAAGTCGACCGGGCGGCCCGCGAGCGCGCTCACGGCCTCGCAGGTGGCGGGGCTCAGCCCGTCGTGCGTGATGACCACCTGAGCGAGCGCGCCGAGCGGCAGCTTCTGCTTCGCCAGCAGGGCGACCAGGCGTTGCAGGCTGCTGCCCGCCCTGGCTTCGGCATCGGGTCCGCCGCGCAGGTTGTTGGTCTCCAGCACCAGAGCGCATCGCGCAGCAACTTCATCGGGCATCATCGAATTTTCCTGTCCGGACATTTGTTTTGAAGGCTTGCATCCTGCTTTTATCTCACAACCGCGCCCTCCACCAGCGTCGGGCGCCATGGGCCCGCCCATGAAGGTCAGCATCTTCGGCGCCGGCTACGTGGGCCTGGGCTTCGCCGCCTGCCTGGCCGAAGCGGGCCACGAGGTGCTCTGCGCGGACGCCGACCCGGCGCGCATCGAGGGCCTGCAGCGCGGCCTGATGCCGCTGCACGAGCCCGGTCTGGAGGCGCTGGTCGTCGCCGGCCTGGCCGCCGGAACACTGCGATTCACTGCCGGCGAGCGCGACGCCTGCCTGCACGGCGACGTGCTCTTCATCGTGGTGAACACGCCGGCCGATGCCGATGGGCGGGTCGACCTGCGGCACGTGATCGCGGTGGCGGCCGGCATCGGGCGTCACCGCGACCGAGAGGCGGTGGTCGTGTGCAAGTCGACCGCGCCCGTGGGCACGGCGGCGCAGGTCGAGGCCGTGCTGAACGGCGAGCTTTCGCGGCGCGGTGTTGCGCCTCGCATCGCGGTGGCCGTGAACCCGGAGTTCCTGCGCGAAGGTTCGGCCGTGCGCGACTGCCGGCGGCCCGACCGCGTGGTGATCGGCAGCGAAGACCCCTGGGCCGTCGACCTGCTGACCCGGCTCTACGCACCGTTCGTGCACGACCCCAGGCAGGTGCTCGTGATGGACCGCCGCTCGGCCGAACTGACCAAGTACGCGGCCAATGCGATGCTCGCCACCCGCATCAGCTTCATGAACGAGATGGCGCGCGTGGCCGAGCATGCGGGTGCCGACATCGAGATGGTGCGGCGTGGCATCGGCGCGGACCGCCGCATCGGATCCGACTTCCTGCAGGCCGGCGTGGGCTATGGCGGCTCGTGCCTCGCGAAGGACGTGCGGGCGCTGACGCATGCGGCCGAACGCGACGGCCACGTGCTGCGCATTCTCTCGGCGGTCGAGGCGACGAACCACGCGCAGAAGGGCCGGTTGTTCGATCTGATGGTGCACCACTTCGAAGGCCGCATCGCCGGCAAGACCATCGCCGTGTGGGGCCTGGCCTTCAAGCCCGACACCGACGACATGCGCGACGCGCCCAGCCTCGTGCTGCTGGAGCGCCTGCGGGCGGCCGGCGCGCGCGTGCAGGCCTACGACCCGGCGGCGATGCCGAATGCGCGCAGCCTCGTCGGCGAGCGCGACGATGTGCACTGGTGCGCCACGGCGCAGGAGGCGCTGAGCGGCGCCGACGTGCTGGCGCTCGTCACGGAGTGGCCGGAGTTCCGCCGGCCCGACTTCGCGCGCATTGCGAAGGAGCTGCGCACGCCGGCCATCTTCGACGGCCGGAATCTCTACGACGCGGCCGAGGCCGAAGCCGCGGGCATCGCGTACTACGGCATCGGCCGCGGGCGATCTTCACTGTTGCGTTGAATCGCCCAGGGGAAGGAACGCCTCGCCCGGCGTGAGCGGCGCATGCCGGTAGCTTGCCGGCGTGCGGCTCAGCTTGACCGGCGCACCGATGCCGCGGTAGCCGCCGGGCATCTCGACCACCATCTCGCGGTGCAGCGTGTGCGGGTGCTGGAGCGCGGCATCGACCGGCAGCACCGGCGCGGCGGGCACGCCGGCGGCCATCAGCTGCTCGACGAGCGCGCGGCCGTCGAACACGGCCATTGCCGCTTCGAGCTGCTGCTTGAGTCCGTCGCGGTGCACCGAGCGCGCGCCGGCCGTGCGGTAGAGCGGATCGTCCGCCAGGTCGGGCAGGCCGATGCAGCGGCACAGGCTCGCGAACTGCCGGTCGTTGCCGACCGCGACGAACACGGGGTCGGTGCCGGTGGCCAGTGCGTCGTAGGGATAGATGTTCGGATGCGCATTGCCGGTGCGGCGCGGCTCGGTGCCGTCCATGAACCAGTTGGCGGCGTGCGGATGCAGCAGCGAGAGGCCGCTGTCGTACAGCGCCGCCTCCACGAACTGGCCGCGTCCGCTGCGGTTGCGCTCCTGCAGCGCGAGCAGCACGCCGATCACCGCGTTGAGGCCCGTCACCATGTCGACCACGGGCAGACCCACGCGCAGCGGACCGCCGTCGGCCTCGCCGTTGATGCTCATGATGCCGGTCATGGCCTGCACGGCGGCGTCGTAGCCCGGCAGCGCGCCGAGCGGGCCGTCGGCGCCGAAGCCGGACACGCGGCACCACACGAGGCGCGGGAAGCGTTTCGACAGTTCTTCGTAGCCGATGCCCCAGCGCTCCATGGTGCCGGTCTTGAAGTTCTCGATCAGCACGTCGGCCTCGGCCACCAGAGCGAGCAGTGCGTCGCGGCCTTCTTCGGTCGAGAAGTCGAGGTGCTGCACGCGCTTGTTGCGGTTCAGGCCGTGGTAATACGAAGCCACGCCTTCCTTGAACGGCGGGCCCCAGGTGCGCGTGTCGTCGCCCTGCGGCGGCTCGACTTTGAGCACGTCGGCGCCATGGTCGCCGAGGATCTGGCCGCAGTAGGGGCCGCCGAGGATGCGGGAGATGTCCAAAACTCGGATGCCTGCGAGGGCGCCTTGAGGTTGCGTCATTTCGGTGTTCCTTGGATTTGTTCTGTTCGTTCGTTCGGGGCGCGTGCGCAGGCCGCCGGGTACTCCCCTCCGCGAATGTCCCCCGGCCTTCGGCCTCCTCCTTTATTTCGCTGCGGGGAGCACCCGACGCCCTGTGCACAGGGCACGCTGCTGGTGTGCGGCCGATCAACAGGTGCTCTGAACGATCACGTCGATGCGGGGGCCTTTTTCGCGAAATAAAGGAGGAGGCCGAAGGCCGGGGGACATTCGCGAAAAAGGTCACCGCGTCGGCGTGAGCGCGTCCCGAACGAGGCCATGAACTCAGTCCAGCTGCGCCCCAGACTTCTTCACCACGTCCTTCCACTTGGCCGACTCGGCGCCAATGAACTGCCCGAGCTTCTGCGGCGACGTATCGGCGGGCACCTCGAGGCCCTGAGACGCGAACATCTGCTTCACCTTGGGCGAGTTGAGCACCTCGGCGAAGGCATGGTTGAGCTTGGTCACGCGGTCGGCGGGCGTGCCGGCCGGTGCGACGATGCCGAAGAACACGCTCACGTCGTAGCCCTTGTAGCCCTGCTCCGAAATCGTCGGCACGTCGGGCAGCGCCTGCGAACGCGCGACGGTGGCCACGCCCAGCGCGCGCAGCTTGCCGGCCTTGACGTAGGGCAGTGCGGTGAGGATGTCGGTGAAGGTCATGCTCACCTGGTTGCCCAGCAGGTCGTTGAGCGCGGGGCCCGTGCCCTTGTACGGAATGTGCTGCAGGTCGGTGCCCGCCACCGAGTTGAACAGCACGCCCGCGAGGTGCGACGACGCGCCGTTGCCCGACGAGGCATAGCTCAGCTTGCCGGGGTTGGCCTTGGCGTAGGCCACGAGCTCGGGCACGTTCTTCACCGGCAGCGCGGGGTTCACCACCAGGATGTTGGGCAGGTAGCCGACCTGGATCACCGGCGCGAAGCTTTTCACCGGGTCGTAGTTGATCTTGCGGTACAGGCTCGCGTTGATGGCCAGCGGGCCCGAGGTGCCGAACATCAGTGTGTGGCCGTCGGCCTCGGCGCGCGCCACGTACTCGGCGCCGATGTTACCGCCCGCGCCCGCACGGTTCTCCACGATCATGGGCTGGCCGAGCCGGTCCTTCATCCCGGCGGCGAGCGTGCGCGCCATCGCGTCGGTGGGGCCGCCCGGCGGGAAGGGGACGACCAGCATCAGCGGCTTGGTGGGAAAGGCATCGGCCGCGTGAACGACCGGCAGTGCCGTGATGAAAGTGGCGCAGGCGGCCAGCAGGAAGGTGAGGCGTTTCAAGGGATGTCTCCGATTCTTGTGAATTGACAAAGAGGCTCAGGCGAGCGCTTTCGCAGGGCGCACCGCGGCGGCGTTCCAGTCCGCGGGCATGGCATCGGGCGAGAGCGGGTCGCGCGGCAGCACGCGGTGCAGCAGCACCAGCTGGGCCCAGCGCAGGCGCGCAGCGGAGCCGCCGTGCGCAGCCTCCCAGGCCATCGCGATGGCGCTGGTGCAGTGGTAGAGCGCCGAGGCGGCCTGGCGCGCGAGCACGTCGCCGCCTTCGCGCGCGGCGGTTTCGGCCAGCGCGGCGGCGCGCTCCAGCGCATCGCGCAGCGCCTTGGCGAAGCCGGGGGCGAGCGCCGCGTCGTCGAGCAGCTTCTCGCAGTGCGAGCGCAGCACCGGCAGCGAGCCTTCGCGCTTCACCGCGCGGATCACGTCGAGCGCCACGATGTTGCTCGTGCCCTCCCAGATCGAGCCCAGGTGGGCGTCGCGCACGAGGCGCGCGTCGCTCCACTCCTCGATGTAGCCGCAGCCGCCGCGCACTTCCATCGCGTCGCCCGTGACCTTGCGCGCATCGCGGCAGGCGCGGAACTTGATGAGCGGCGTGAGAATGCGCAGCAGCGCATAGGCGTCGGGCTCGCCGGCATCGGAGCGGGCCAGCGCCAGGGCGGTCTGGCACACCATCGTGCGTGCCTGCTCGGCCGGCAGACGCAGCTTGTCGAGCTGGCGCTGCATCAGCGGCATCTGCTCGAGCGTGCGGCCGAAGGCGCGGCGTTCCGAGGCGATGAACTCGGCCTCGGCCACCGCGCGGCGCATCAGGCCGGCGGCCCGCACGCCGTTCGACAGGCGCGAGTTGTTGACCATGTCGGCCATCTGCACGAAGCCGCGGCCCGCTTCGCCCACGAGGTACGCGACCGCGCCTTCCAGGCGGATCTCGCCGCTGGCCATCGAGCGCGTGCCGAGCTTGTCCTTCAAACGGATGATGCGGTAGTGGTTGAGGCTGCCATCGTCGAGCCGGCGCGGCAGCAGGAACAGCGACACGCCCTTCATGCCCGCCGCGCCATCGTCGGCGCGTGCGAGCACCATCGCGAAGTCGGCGTCGGGGTTGGAGCAGAACCACTTGTCGCCGGTAAGGCGCCAGCTGCCATCGGCTTCGGCGTGCGCCATGGTGGCGGTGGCAGCGATGTCGGAGCCGGCGGCCTGCTCGGTCATGAACATCGCGCCCTGCGCGAGTTCGTCGAAGTCGAGCGAGGTCAGGCGCGGCAGGTACCTGGCGACCAGCGCGGGGCTGCCGAACTTCTTCAGCGTGCGCGTGAGCGAGTCGGTCATCGACACCGGGCAGCACAGGCCGAACTCGGCCTGCACGAACAGGTAGGTCAGCACGTATTTCACGAGCGGCGGCATCTTGCCCTTCCAGCCCAGCGTGTCGTCGCGGTGCGAGATGGCGGCCAGGCCGAACTCGGCGAGCGCGAGGCGCTCCATCTCCACGTACGCGGGGTGCTTGACGACCTTCTGCTCGTCGAGACCGGTGCGCGTGCGCTGCTTCAGCGTGGGCGGGTTGCGGTCGGCGGTGCCGGCCAGCTCGTCGAGCAGGCCGCCCGCGAGGCCGCCCAGGCGCTCGAAGTGCGGCTGCATATGTTGCCGCAGGTCGTCGGGCAGGTAGAGCGCGAGCAGGGCGTGCAGCTCGGCATCGGTGGTGAACAGGTTCTGGCCGTGGCGATCGGGAATCGGGTGGGCGTGCTCTGCGGACATGCGCTTTGTCTCCTTGGTTCGCCGCATTGTTGAAGCCGCGACGATCCGTGTCTAATATCAATTTGGTCTTGTTCGATTCGATCTGACTATCCATGGAACTGCGGCACCTGCGCTATTTCTCCGTGCTCGCCGAAGAGCTGCACTTCGGGCGCGCGGCGCGGCGCCTGTCGATCTCGCAGCCGCCGCTGTCGGTGGCGATCCGGCAGCTGGAGGACAACGTGGGCGCGCGGCTGTTCGAACGCAACAGCAAGGAAGTGCGGCTCACGCCTGCCGGCGAGGCGCTGCGCATCTCGGTGCGGCGCGTGCTGTTGCAGGCGGAAGAGGCCGCCATCGAGGCGCGCGATGTGGCGCTGGGCTCGGCGGGTCGGCTGCGCATCGGCTTCGTCGGCGCGATGCTGTACCGGGGCTTGCCGCAGGCGCTGCGTGCCTTTCAGGCGAAGCACCCGGCGGTGCGCATCACGCTGAGCGAACTCAACTCCGGCGTGCAGATTGCCGAGTTGCTGAACGCCCGGCTCGACCTCGGCTTTGCCCACACGCGCCGCGTGCCCCTCGAACTGCAGCACCGGCTGCTGCTGTCCGAGCCCTTCGTGGCCTGCCTGCCGGCCGGGCATGCGCTGGCCCGCAAGCGCGTGCTGGCGCCGGCCGACCTGCGAGAACAGCCCTTCGTGCTGTTCTCGCGCGAGGCCTCGCCCGACTACCACGAGCGCATCCTGTCGATCTGCGCTGACGCGGGCTTCCTGCCCGAGGTGCGGCACGAGGTGCGCCACTGGCTGGCCGTGGTCTCGCTGGTGTCGCAGGGCATGGGCGTGGCGCTGGTGCCGCAGGCGATGCGGCATTCGGCATTGCGCGGCGCGGTGTTCAGGCCGCTCGACCGGGTGGTGGCGCAGTCGGAGGCCTATGGCATCTGGCGAAGCGGACCGGCCAACGTGCTGGTCGAGCGGCTGCTGCAGGGCGTGGCCGACGTCCAACCGGCCGCCGCCGGGCCGCCCCAAGGCGGTCGGGCCTTCCCCAAGGGGGGTGGCGAATTACACGCAGCGAAGCGAATTGAAAAGCCGGGGGGCCGGCATTCCTAGGCGTAGAGCGGCTCTTCCGCCATCTGCTCGCACTGGTCTTCCAGCACGAGGATCTGCCCCTTCCAGTAGTCGCTGGAGCCGAACCACGGAAAGTTGATCGGAAAGATCGGGTCTTCCCAGCGCCGTGCCAGCCACGCGCTGTAGTGAATGAGCCGCAGCGTGCGCAGCGGCTCGATCAGCGCCAGCTCGCGCCGGTCGAATTCGCGGAACTGCTCGTAGCCGTCGAGCAGGCCCGACAGCTGCGAGGTGCGCTGTGCGCGGTCGCCCGACAGCAGCATCCACAGGTCCTGCACCGCGAAGCCGGTGCGCGCGTCGTCGAGGTCGACGAAGTGCGGGCCGCCGCCAGGGCGGTCGGTGGGCGTCCACAGGATGTTGCCGGGGTGCACGTCGCCGTGCAGGCGCAGCTTGCGGGGCTTGAAATCGGAGGCCGGCGGCTGCAGTGCGAGAGCGGTTGCGCGGACCATGTCCAGCGCCGCGTTGCAGGCCGTTTCCCAGTCGCGCTGCACGTCGAGCGGGATCTTGTCGTTCTCGAGCAGCCAGTCGCGCGAATCGAGGCCGAAGGTCTGCAGGTCCAGCGCCGGGCGGGCCTCGAAAGGCTTGGCGCTGCCCACGGTGTGGATGCGCGCGAGGAAGCGGCCGACCCATTCGAGTACTTCGAAGTCGTCGAGCTCGGGCGCGCGGCCGCCGCGGTAGGGGCTCACGCTGAACCCGAAGCCGGCGTGGTTGTGCAGGGTGCGGCCGTCGAATGCCAGCGGCGCCACCGCGGGCACTTCCGCCGCGGCCAGTTCGAGCGAGAAGCCGTGCTCCTCGAGGATCTCGGCCTCGCTCCAGCGGCCGGGGCGGTAGAACTTGACCACCACCGCCGAGCGATCCTCCAGGTAGACCTGGTAGACCCGGTTCTCATAGGAGTTCAGGCCGGTGAGCCGGCCGTCGCCGTGCAGGCCGAGGGTCGCGAGCGCGTCGAGCACCACGTCGGGCGTGAGGCTCTCGTAGGGATGGGTGTTGGCGGGCGCTGCGGGAGAAGGGGTCATGCAGCGATTGTCGCCACACGGGCCCCGGGGGGCGTTACAGCCCGCCCGGTTGCTTGTAAAGCGAAAGGATATGCCCGGTGCGCGGGTCGCCCTTGCCGGCCAGCACCTGCGCGTAGGCGGCCTGCACGGCTTCGCCGCCATGGTGGTGCTCGGCGTGCAGCCAGGGGTTGTTGACGTCGGTCACCGTGGCGAGGAAGTTGCGCCAGGCCGCCACCATGCGCCGGCCGAATTCGTCCGTGCCCCATTCGGCGGTGCGCTTCCTGATCTGCGCCGGTGCGAAGAACAGTGTGGCGCGCGGGCCCGACAGGGCCTTGCCCGCGCCCTTGGAGGCGAGTTGCTCCACGTGCGTGCCGCCGATCGAACAGCTGTACTTCAGATTCGTGAAGCGCTCGTGGATGGCGTTGCGCAGCCCGCCGTTGCCGGCGAAGTCGACGTACACGCAAGGCGTGTCCGCCGCGATGCCGTCGAGCGCGTCGTAGGTCACCACGCGGTGGTAGCAGCCCAGGCTTTCGCAGAAAGCGACGTTGGCTGGCGAGGTCAGGCCGATCACCTCGATGCCCTTGCGCGGGTGCAGCTGAAAGGCCGTGCCGTAGGCCGTCTTGCTCGATGCGCTCGACAGCAGCATGGTGCTCGCGCCGAAGAAGTCGTTGTCGGCCATGAAGTCGTCGATGAGCCACGAGGTGATGAACAGCGGGCGCAGCAGCGCCTGCAGGTCTTCGGTCTCGGTGGTGTAGAGCGGGTCGGCGTTGCAGCGGAAGTACTGGTTGTAGACCGCGGGCAGCTCGGCGCGGTGCGCGGCGGCGTCGGTGAAGCGCGCGACCGACAGCCGGTCGGGGCTCAGCACCGCGCTCGAGGCCATCGGCCAGTAGCCGTAGAGCCGCTCGCCCACCGCCACGCCGGGGTGCAGCGACTGCACCACGCTCGCAAAGCCCCACACCGGAATGCTGCCCCAGCCTTCTTCCTCGGACGGAAAGAACTGCCAGTAGCTCATCGCCTCGCCGAAGGCGGCGTAGGTGATGTTGTTGGAAGTGAGCGCAAAGCTGTCGATGCGCACGCGCACCTGGCCGTCGGTGAGCGGCTCGTCGCTGGCGGTGTGCAGGCGCGTGGTGGCGAGCTGGTCTTTGCGGATGAGAAGGCTGGTGGTGCTCATGAGCGAGGCTCCGGGCGGTTGGTATGCGGCTACGTTAGCCAGCCTCGATGAAAGGCGCCACCGCGCGGCGCGTTTGCGCGTCACCCGTGAGACATCGGCGGGCATAAAAAAAGCGACCCGGCTTGTGGCCAGGTCGCTTCTTCGCGTGTGCAACAAGCGGTCAGGCGATCGTCAATTCGACGTCGATGTTGCCGCGCGTTGCGTTCGAATACGGGCACACCTGGTGAGCGGCGTCGACCAGCTTCTGCTTGGCGTCGGTGTCCAGGCCGGGCAGCGTGATCGCCAGCTTCACGGCGATGCCGTAGGCGGCGCCGCCGTTGGTCGGGCCGAGCGAAACGCTGGAGTCGATGGCGACGTCCTCGGGCACCTTCACGCCGATCTTCGGGCCCACGGCCTTCATCGCGCCGATGAAGCAGGCGGCGTAGCCGACCGCGAACAGCTGCTCGGGGTTGGTGCCGGGCTTGCCGGAACCGGGCGAGCTCAGCTTGACGTCGATGGCGCCGTCGCTGGACTTGCCTGCGCCGTCACGGCCGCCGACCGTGTGGGCTTCTGCGGTGTAGAGCACTTTGTCGAGCTTGGTGGTCATGGTGATTCCTTTGGTGATGATGGAGGAGGGTGGTGAAAAGCTTCGTTCTTTCCCGAGGGGGCGATCGAAGCGGGAGAAAAAGTTGCGCTGCGTCAGGCCGCTTTCCTGATGCGGTCGCGCAGGGCCTGGATCTGCTGGGTGAGCGAAATCAGCTCGGGCACCGAGCACTGGGCCGCCGCCATCAGGCACTCGGGCACGCCGGCCGCGCGGCCCTTGAGCTTGCGGCCGGCGGATGTCAGCGTGATGTGCACGCGGCGCTCGTCGGCCACGTCGCGCACGCGGGCCACATAGCCGTTGGCCTCGAGGCGCTTGAGCAGCGGCGTGAGCGTGCCGGAGTCCAGAGACAGGCGATCCCCGAGCGCGGAGACCGTGGGGCCGTCCTGCTCCCACAGGGCGAGCATCACGAGGTACTGGGGGTAGGTGAGCTGCAGCTTTGCCAGCACCGGCTTGTAGAGCCGCGTCATGGCCAGCGAAGCGGAATACACGGCGAAACACAGCTGGTTGTCCAGCTTGAGCATTTCGTCGGCGGGGGCTGGGGTGGAGCGCATGGGTCGAATTGTAGCGAGCAATTGAATTGTGTGCAATGTAAAGACAAGGTAAACAGCGTGCCACACTTAAGGCTTTGGTTTCGCTCCCGCTTTCCGTTCCGCCCAGCACCCCGCCCGATTCCGTATGCGCCCCTCTCCGATTCCTTCGGCAGGAATCGAAAACTGGGCCGTAGGGCGCATGAGTCCTGAGTTTCTTTATTCTGAATTCCGAAGATACCGACAAAACTACCGGCAAATTGTTTGGTGTCGTGCTTGCGCGACGGCAGGGTAGTCCGCGAGCGGCTGGACCTCATCGCGAAGGTCGGGGTTCGTCCGAGATCTCATTTTCTCGACGGCAACGCGCGTCAGCTCTTCGCAGTTCTGCCGGCCCTCGGGCCAACCCCTCAAGCGTGGGTTCGCTGATTCCCCAACGATTTATCACCAATCGGATTCCATAGCGTTCATGCCATCGCTGACCCACAGCGCGCTCGATACAGAACTGCGTCTTGAGATATCTGGACGCCATAATCTGGTCGATACCCGCCGCTTGGCAAGCAGATGCCGCCAGCGTGAACGCAACAAATGCCGCCGACCGGCCGCCACTCAGGTGCATTGCTACCCGCCGGCTGCGATGAGGTAGCGGAGTGTGAGCCCTGCTGCTTCGCGAGGCAACTTGAATACTTCGCCGTACAGCGCCATTGCTAGTTCGCATGTATAGCGTTTGCTCTCTAGCGTGATCTGCGGTTTGCCCATGGCCTCCATGTCTGCCACGTAGCGTGGGTTTGAGGCTTGAAGGGACATCACCGCAGGCTCGAAGGCCTCCATAAACTGGGCCTCAGTCGGGACAGGCCGTGCTTCAACGACGGCAGCACGAAAGACTTCTGCCAGCGCGTCGCCGTCTCGCTGTGAAAGATCCTTGGGCAGCATTCCGATCAGATCGGAGTGACCTACGGTGCCATCGGGCATAAGGAAACGGTAGCAGGAGTCGTCGCCACGATCACGCAGCACCTTGATCTCTTCCATCATCACGCGCATGTACGCGATGGCGGCAGCATCGCTGGTCGTTGGAATACGTTTGAGAATCAGCGCCTGAACGTTTGCGGCCATCTCATCTGAGACTTTACTCATGTTCTCGCCCGCCTTGAGGCGAATCCGTGCAGCGTCAAGAATGCGGTTGTACGTTACGGGCTCGTATGCCTTCATGGCAACCCACGCAGGCGACTTCGACAGCTCACTGTCAATCCCGTATGCGTTGTAGTGAGCGTGCAGGATTGGCGTCACGTACTCGCGAGAGAGGCCGAAAAGCATCGCGAATACGGCGAGGGAAACCAGCCGTCCCACCCCTTCGCTGCTTTTCTTGCCAAGTATCAGCGTCGCGATCAGTGCACCAACGGCACCGCACACCGCACCCACCACCATGCCGATCCAGTTCATACCTTCTCTCCTCGGTTGGGGACGAGTGTAGAGGGCGCGGGAAAGCTCGATCAACAAGCGCAGTGGTGCACTTTCCCTTGTTCAAGGCGAACGAAGCTGTGCGGCTTCCTACCCGCCCAATCCGTCTCGTTGCGCTTGCAGCATCGCATTCATCGCCTTTGCGACCTTGCGCATTTCGAACCAATGGCCGCCTGCGTAGGCGTTACGCGACAGGAATGTTCGTCAGCTGGACCATTGGGACCAGTCCGGACGCTGAGCAGCCTCAGGATGTCTTCCCCCCGGTCGGAGAATTCTTGAAACGCTGGAGCGATCTCGTTCAGATAGCCCTCAAGAAAACGAGCGCGTGGAGGTACTCGCGTTTGCTCGGACAGCGGAGCAAGATCTTCACTAAGTGGCCCTTCAGCGAGTCCAAGCACGTAGTAGCTCATCGTGCGATGGTATCGCGCTGCCCCAAACTTCCGGCGTACGGCTTACGCCCATGACCGCCACCGTCAAGACGACATTACCAGACGCATACGACGGGTCTCCCATATCTATGGGAGGACGGAAATCCTGGTGGCGCGCACATTCATCGCGGCGTGACGGGATCTTCTTCACGCGTCCATTCACTCCTTCTGGAGGATCTTCGCGATGAGAATTCCCTTTCTTGCTCTGGCACTGTCTGCGTCGCCGGTTCGTCGTTCGCTCAGCTCAAAATGTCGGACCTTGCGTACAAGCCCAATGCCGACAGCAAACCAGCGCAACAACCCGCACAGGTGAATCGATCCGGCCTCTCGACAACGACAACGCACAGTGGCAGCGCGCAGCATTCAACCTCCACGACCCAAGTGAACACGTATCAGAATGGCAATTTCAGCGCCGGGCCTATGGCGACCGCGAATACCACTAATGGGAAGCCACGGACCGATGGTTCCGGTGGTTTCGATACGGACCCGAGCACCAGAAAGAGTCGACAGACCACAGGCGTAGGCGTCGGTGGGACCATTTCCAAGTGATTCGTCTTTTAGCTGCTCAAGGCCCATTAATCAAGCTGGATCACCGCGAGGTTGATCGGATGGAGTACTCCATGCGTTAAGCCACGTCGAAACATCTGGCCGACCTCCGTTTGCCTAAAAGCCGAGCCGGGACACATGGCCTTCATAACTTCGAGAACTGGATCATCTGATGGCGCTCTTTAGTGAGTCCAAAATTCGCGCTCGCGCGGATCGCAGTACAACCACGAGGACCACCGACTCCGTTCTCAATGAAAAATTCCAGGTAACGAGTCAAGTAACCCAGTTCGACATCTTTCTATCGCATAGTTTTTCAGACAAGAAATTAATTCTTGGCATCTGGCTTTCCCTCGAGGACCTTGGCTACAAGGTGTACGTTGACTGGATCAATGACAGGGAGCTCAGTCGCTCGAGCGTGACCAAAGAAACTGCACGCGTGCTGCGGGCAAGAATGCTTTCCTGCAAAAGTCTTTTCTATGCGACGACAACAAGCAGCAGCAGTTCGAAGTGGATGCCTTGGGAGCTCGGCTTCAAAGATGGTCACAACCGGAAGGCGGCGATCTTGCCAGTCACGGGCGGATACGGCGAAGCTTATGCCGGACAAGAGTATCTAGGCATATATCCGTACGTGACAGAGGGCGCGACGCAAGGTCAGCCCAACATCAACAGACTCTGGATTCACACCTCCGCCTCCTGTTACGTCCTTTTTGATTCCTGGCTTACCGGCACAGACCCCTACGAGCGCTAGTTCCACTGACCGCAGTAGACGTACGAATAGCAGAACGAAATAGGAGATTCCGATGGCGCTTTACGAGCTTGCAGTGTTTGGTGCACTGACAGATGAGCAGATCGAGGTCTTCAAGAAGTGTCTACTGGACGCGGCAGAACAGTTCAAACTCAACATCGGGGACGACATCAGCTTGGCGATATGCCCTGCTGAGTTTCGGCCCAGCAATCGCGTCGCCGCGGCCGCGGTCTTCATGGGCGGCAAGGGCACCGCCACTCTCAATGTTGGGGCGATGCTTGATCTCAATACGGTACCGATGCTGCCTGTCGCCTCCTCATCGGCAGAAGGGACGATCAATGCAGAGATCCCTGGGGAACTTCGAAAACTGAACTGCATGTTTGGGGACAGGGATTCAATGCAAAGAATCTTTTCGGCCATGCTTGAATGTGTTGGTCTCCTCCCTCGCCAACGCCGGGTATTCCTAAGCTATCGCCGGAACGAAGCAACTGCGGCAGCCGTGCAGCTCTTTGCGGAACTCTCGGCCCGGCAGTACGAAGTCTTTCTTGACACACATGGAATCGGTCCAGGCGTCGATTTTCAGGAAGCGCTTTGGCATCAGCTTTGCGACGTCGACGTACTGGTCATGCTGGAAACTCCCGGATATTTTGACAGCCGCTGGACCAGTGCCGAGTACGCGCGCGCACTGTCCAAAAGCATTGGCGTTTTGCAGGTGCAATGGCCGGACTCAACGCCATCGATTCATACTGAAACTGCAAGCCGTGTCGAACTGATCAAGGAAGAGTTGGATCAATTGGGACGCTTAGCTGAAACGGCATTGGAGCGCATTTGCAGCCAGCTTGAGAGCGTTCGAAGCCTCAGCCACGCGACCCGGCAGCTCAGCATGGTTACCGCGGTACAAGATGCGATAGAGATCGTGAAAGGCCGGGTTGATGGGATCGGCTTGAATCGGGCCATGTACCTGACCCTGATGTCCGGTAAAAGCCTGATGGTGCAGCCGACCATCGGGGTGCCTACAGCAATCACACTCCAGCAGGCGCTCGAACGTGCCGGCACGCAGGAGTGCGCAATGGTTTACGACCATTTTGGTATGAAGCGCAGCTGGCAGTCGCATCTCGACTGGCTGGCCTCGAAAGTCCCCGGCACCAAGTGGATAAAGCGAACGGATGCACCGTGGGAATTTGGTGGCTGGGGTGCCCAATGATCGGCCGCATTTTTCTTTCAGCGAGCGTGCCACGGCCTGACGGCGGGAACTTCCAAGAAAGTGCCAACCCTTTCCTGATCCAGTTTGCCGTTCGTGAGCTCTTGACAGTGTGTCTTGGCCGCCGACAGATCGTTTGGGGCGGCCATCCTGCAATAACACCGATGGTGTGGGCCGTCTGCGAGGATCTGGGCGTCGATTACTCGAAGTACGTGGCGCTGTATCAGAGCCGACTCTTTGAAGACGTTTTCCCGGAGGAGAACAAGAGATTCGCCAACGTTGTCCATGTCGAACCCATTGGACAAGATCCGAGTGCAAGTCTTGAGGCAATGCGCACGCAGATGCTCAGCGGGTCATTCGATGCAGCAGTTTTCATCGGCGGCATGCAGGGGGTTCTTGACGAGCACTCGATGTTCAGCCGTCTTCACCCGCATGCGACCGTGGTTGCAGTCTGTTCACCTGGTGGCGCTGCGAAGCAGCTCGCGGATCAGCTAGGGCAGACCGATGATCGCATCGACTTTGCCCGGATGTTCACTCAGAAGCTGGGCATTGCCATCACCGAACCTCGGGACCGAAAGGCTTAGCATCGTTCGGCGCGTGACAATTTCTGATCGTCTGTCGAACCGCAAGGTTCTGTTCAAAAAAAACCGCAACGAGGAGTTAGAGATGGCAAGAAAAGTCTTTTTCAGTTTCGAGTACAGCGACGTGACACGTGCGATGGTGGTTCGCAATAGCGCGATTACCAAGGACGAGGAAGCAAGGGGTTTTATCGATAAGGCGGAATTCGAGAAGATCGAGAAACAAGGCAAGCAGGCCATCAAGAACTGGATCGATGCCCAGCTTTCAGGAACAACAGTCACGGTGATTCTCGTGGGCGCCAACACATGCTCCAGCGAGTGGGTTCAGTACGAGATCGACGAGAGCATCAAGCGTGGGAATGGTTTGCTGGGAATCAACATCAGCGGGATCAAGAACCTCCTCGGATTCACAACCACTTGCTGCGGAAAGATTCCCGCTGGCTATCCGTTCTATGCGTGGGTAAAAGATGTTGGCTACAACAACCTCGGAACCTGGGTTGAGGCTGCAGCGAAAGCGGCGGGAAAATAGGCACGAACCGGCCAGCGAAAATCGAACCAAGGCGCCTGACGCCGAGGTCTCGACGCTCGGACCCTGCACGCGGCTCGATTACGAACTCGAGGTCGGCATCTTCATCTCGCGCCCCAACATCGTCGGCGACTGCATTCCGATGAGCGCAGCCGAGGATCACGTGTTCGGTGTCGAGCTCTTCAACGATTGGAGTGCGCGCCACGTTTAGGCCTGGGAGTACCGGTCGCTGGGGCCTGTCCGCGCCGAAGTAGAACTGAGCCACCGCGCCGCTTGAATCGTGAGCCAGGGGTGGAAGCCGACGCAGCAATGGTCGACTGTGGATAAGTGTATGGCGTTGCTTGTTCTTTGATCTCCTTTTTGGTTCTGTGATCGAACTCATAGGGCGCGCAGGGCGAAGCCCGTAGCGCCCTGTCTGGGTCAGGAGCGTCAGTCGGTGGGGTTGTTTGAATCGCTCTTGCTGCTGCCCTTGCGGGCCTGTTCCCTGGCCTTGATGCGCTTCTTGGCAGTTGCGCTGCTGTGCAGGAAGCGATGGCTCTCGTTGCCCGTCTCCACGATGTGGCAGTGGTGCGTCAGGCGGTCGAGCAAAGCGGTCGTCATTTTTGCGTCCCCGAACACTGTCGACCACTCAGCGAAGTCCAGATTGGTGGTGATCACCACGCTGGTGTGCTCGTAGAGCTTGGACAGCAGATGGAACAGCAGCGCGCCGCCGGCCTGGCTGAACGGCAGGTAGCCCAACTCGTCCAGGATCACCAGGTCCATGCGCAGCAGACCGCTGGCGATCCGCCCGGCTTTGCCCTGGGCTTTCTCCTGCTCCAGCGCATTGACCAGATCCACCGTGGAGTAGAACCGCACGCGCTTGCCTTGGCGCACGATGCCCGACACCCCGAGGGCCGTGGCCAGATGGGTCTTGCCTGTGCCCGGTCCGCCGACCAGCACGGCGTTGTGCGCGGCCTCGGTGAACTCCAGCGTCGCGAGCTGCTGGATCAGCTTCTGGTCCACCGGCGAGGCATCGAAGTCGAAGCCCGCCAGATCCCGGTGCACCGGGAAGCGTGCCGAGGTCATCTGGTACTGGACCGAGCGCATCGCCCGGTCCGTCGACTCGGCTTGCAGCAGATGCTCGACCAGCCAGCGCGAGGCCTCCAGACCCGAGGCCGGCCCTTGCTCCTGCAGATCGCACCAGGCACTGGCCATGCCGTGCAGGCGCAACGCCTTGAGCTCAACGGTCACGTCACGCATGGCCCACCTCCTGATCACGCAGGCTGTCGTAGCGCGCCGTGTTGGCCAGCGGCGGTGTGGCGACCTGCAGCGCCGTCTCGGCGCTTGGCGGCGTTGCCGGCGCGTTGAGCCGGCCGAGCACGTTGACGACATGCTCCACGCTGACGCGCCCGGACGGCGGTCCGTTCTCCATCGCCAGTTCGACCGCCACGATCACCGCATCCAGACCGGCCGTGGGCACGATGGCCAGCACCTGGGCCATCACGCGGTCCCCGCCGGTCTGGCGCAGCAGGCCACGGCGCAGGCGCTGCAGCGCCTCGGGCATGTCGGCGAAGGGGGCGCCGTTCCTCAACGCGCCAGGCTTGCGCTGCACCAGGGGGATGTAGTGCTGCCAGTCGTAGCGCGTACCGCCCGAATCGCTCATCCGCTCGTGGCGCGAGACGACTGCATCGTCGGCGACGACCACCACGCTGCCGGGGTACAGCCGCGTGCTGACCATCTGCCCGGCCAGCTCGCACGGCACCGAGTAGCGATTGCGCGCCACCGACACCAGGCAGGTACTCGACACCCGTGCGGGCTTCTCCACGTAGCCATCGAAGGGCGCGGGCATGGGCATCAGGTGGGGCCGCTCGTGCTCGAGCATCTCGGCCACGCTGAACTGGCCGTGCTCGGGATGCCGGACCTCGTCCCACAGGGCTCGGCAGCGCTCGCCCAGCCAGGCGTTGAGTTCGACGAAGGAGCCGAAGCGGCGTCGGGCCGCCTCGATCCAGATGCGCCGACGACTGTCCTGCACGTTCTTCTCCACGCGCCCCTTCTCCCAGCCTGAAGCCACGTTGCAGAAGTCGGGGTCGTACAGGTAGTGGGCGCACATCACCGCGAAGCGCGCGTTGACGGTGCGGCCCTTGCCCTTGTGGACCTTGTCGACGGCGGTGCGCATGTTGTCGTAGATCCCGCGACGCGCCACGCCGCCCAGCGCCGCGAACGATCTGGTGTGGGCGTCGAACAGCATCTCGTGACCCTGACTCGGGTAGGCGACCAGCCAGAAGGCGCGGCTCGCGCACAGCTTCAGGTGCGCAACCTGCACGCGGTAGTAGATGCCGCCGACGACCAGGCCTTCTTCGCTCCAATCGAACTGGAAGGCCTCCCCGAGCTCGAAGTTCAAGGGAACGTAGGCCGTGACGTTGACCGATTGCCCTTCGCCCTGGCGCCAGGCCCGAACGAAGTCGGTGACGGCCGAGTAGCCGCCGCCGTAGCCCGCGGCCTTGATCTCGGCGTGCAGCGCGCGGGCCGTGCGCCGCTCGTGCTTGGGCCGCCTGGCATCGGCCGTCAATGCCTGCCTCAGTGCCGCCTCGAACGCGCTGAGCTTGTTCGGGCGCGGCTCACGCCGGTACTTCGGCGTCTCATTGATCGGTGCGCGCAGCCACTTGGAGACCGTGTTGCGCGACAGCCCCGTCATGCGCGCGATCTCACGCTCCGACAGCTTGTCCCTCACGTGCAGCCGTCGGATCCTGCCAATCATGTCCATGGTGATCACTCCTCGAACCCCGCTGCTTAAATAAACAGCAGGGTAGGTTGAACACCTGGCTCACTTTTACTTCGGCACTACCCGCAAAACTGGCTCAGTTTCCGGTCGGCGCCAACACTGGTGGCGGCCAACGACTACCGCCAGACAGCTAGCAGCATCATGTCTGCCGGACAAGCAGGGCCGTTGGTGGGCGGCGACGTCAACATTCTTGCGAAGAATGTCGTCATCAACGAGGCCTACAACACCACGCAATCGGTCACGCTAGACAAGAGCTCCAGCACGATCGTGGGCGGTAGCGCCAGCTTCGCCGGCATCAGCACCGACACGCTCAAGGGCGCTTCCAGCACGATCAAGGCCATGGGCGACACGGGCGACGGCCGCATGCAGGCCCTGGGAGCCGTCAATCTGGCCATGAGCGGCAAACAGGCCTACGACGCTGCCCAGGCCATTGGTGGCACAGGCCAGCTCAGCTACGGCGTGAGTGTCAATGTCAGCCGCAACACCAGCCAGAGCACCAGCTTCACCAACAGCAGCGAAGCTGTGGGATCCAGCGTGGTGGGAGCGAACAACGTCAATATCGTGGCTACAGGCGGCGGCAAGGGATCGAACATCAGTGCCATCGGCTCCACCATCGCAGCGGGCAACACCGTCAATTTGGTGGCGGACAACGATGTGACGCTGCAGGCCAGTCGCAACACCAGTGTGACGGCCGGACAGAACTCCAGCCATGGCGCCAATGTGGGGGTCACCTTCGGCGCAGGCGCGCAGAACGGCTTCAGCATCCAACTCGGCGTGAACAACGGACAAGGCAAAAACGACCAGAACGATGTCAGCTACAACACGACCCAAGTGAGCGGTGGCAAGGCTGTCAACATCAGTTCGGGCGGTGATCTGAACATGCGCGGGGCCACCGTCGAGGCCAATCGCGTCACGGCGGACGTGGGCGGCAACTTGAATATCGAGAGCCTGCAGGACGTGAGCGTGGGGCAGTCGCGTCAAAGCAGTTCGGGCTTCGGTTTGAGCTTGTGTATTCCACCGATCTGCTACGGCGTGGTAGCCACGGCCAGCGCCAGTGCGGCTGGCGCCAAGGCCGACGGCATCTTCGTGAGTCCGGCTGTGCAGTCTGGTATCAAGGCCGGAGATGGTGGCTTCGACGTGAAGGTGGCGGGCAACACGGATTTGAAGGGCGCGGTGATCGAGAGCACGCAGGCAGCAATCGACGCGGGCAAGAACAGCTTCAGCACAGGCGGCACGCTGACGATGGCGGACCTGCAGAACGTCAGTCAGTCGAGCGGCAGCAGCTACGCGGTCAGCGGTAGCGTGGGCATTGGCTACACCACTGCGCCGGCCGCAGCCACAGACACGGCTCCGGCCAGAGATATGACTGCTTCGTGGGCCGGACCGAACAACAGGCCTGGTGGCAGTGCTGGCGTTGGCAGCTATTCGGGAAATAACCAGACCAGCGTCACGCGATCCGGCATCTCGGGTATTGCGGGGGATCAGAGCGTCAGGACGGGCGACACCAGCAGTGCGGGCAAGTTAATCAAGGACTGGAACACCCAGACCATCGTCAAAGACGTTCAAGCACAGGCGCAAATCACACAGCAGTTCAATCAGAACGCGGCGAGGGAGATTGGCACCTATGCAGGCAACCAGGCCGCCCAGCTTCGTACCCAAGCCAAGGTGGAGACCGACCCTGCCAAGCAGCAAGCGCTTCTAAACGAAGCCAGCCAATGGGACGAGGGTGGCTCCTATCGAGTGGCGTTACACACGGCCGCAGGCGCGCTGGGAGGCGGTATCGGCGGCGCATTGGGGGCAGGCGCCAGCGCAGCGCTGATGCCACGGATCGGGCAGGCCATCGCGGACATGGACTTGCCAGCACCGGTTGCGCAGGCATTGGGGGCCATCAGCGCGGCGGCGATCGGGGGCATGACTGGAGGAACTGCCGGTGCAGCGAGCGCCTATAGCGTCGATATCAACAATCGGCAACTGCACCCTGCGGAAACCAAGCTGATCAAAGACCATGCCAAGGAATATGCGGCCCAAAAGGGCATCAGCGTGGCCGATGCTGAGAAAGAGCTGGCAGCTCAAGCGTTCAGACAGGTTCAATTCGGTGCGTCTGGTGCCTGGGACCCGGACGCCAGCAAGTTCTTGATGACTATTGCCAAGTACTACAGCCAAGGTCAGAACCTGCCAATTGACCCGGCATTTCCGCAAGCTGGCCTTGGGTACTACTTCCAGGCACCTGCTGCACAAAAAGCCAATGCGGCGATCTATCTGAATGAGGTAATTCGCAGCCCTCAAGCTTTGCAGTTTTATCGCGACAACAACATTCAGCAGCCAACCATTGCCCAGATCGCTGCGGCTGCGAGCAAGAACCAAGGCTCTATAAATGAGATTACGCAACTAACGATTCAGGCCGCGACACTCGCGGGAGGGCTTGCCTTGGCGCCTGCCCTGAGTGGCCTTGCCGCCGAGGGTTATGCGTTCGCGCAAAACCCGGTCGCGTACTGCACACTCAATCCAACAGGCTGTATTGTGGCGGCTGACCTTGCGGCAACAACCGTCACTGGCGTGCCAACGAGTGGCGTAGCGATTCCAGGCCAAGTAGGCAAAGCCGTAGGAAAAGTGGCTGAAGCAGAGTTGAACTCTGTCAAGGCAGCCGAAAGGGTAAGCGTTGGAAGCCTGGCAGAGACGGGAGCTGTCAACTTAGCTTTGGAAAACAAAGCTAATGGGGAGTTGCTTAACACGATCAATAACTTAGGATCCAAATCCTCAGCGCGTGGATCCTCTGTGATGGTTGGTGCTTATGATTCAACAACCGGACTCACATCGGTTGGAGCTAGCGGTGCACTCAAGGCGGAAGATTTGAGTCCCGTTATGGTGAAATTTGTAGAAGACAAGTTGGGTGTCCCGATTGGGCAGGCGACCAGCTTTTGTTCGAATCTTGCGGGATTTTGTGCCGAAGTTAAAGCGGCTGATAAATTGGTTCGACAGGGTGCCGACCCCGCCAACATCAAATTTACAAATCCAGTTCGTCCGGGAATGGTCTATGGGAACACTTCAATTCCAGAAAATGCATTCGTGCCAACCTGCGCAAATTGCTCTACCACTTGGCCAAATGGGTATAAAAAATGACTAATGAAAAATTAAATCCCAATTGGGTGCCTCAAGGCGCAGACTGTTTTACATGGATTGCCATGGATTGCTCGGGGAAGTTGGCGGTGATGAGTAATAACGGCTTCGGAGATTTGCCCGAGAGCCTGCTTGCTCGAAATGATTCGGAGGAGTTGCTAAATGATTTCTCGGATTTTTTGTTTGAAGAGTCCAAAAAATACCCGAGCAGCCTCCAAAAAAATGGGTTGGTGAGTTTGCATTTTTATTCCTCTTGGATCTATCGCTCAAAAAATGGCAAGAATGAAGTTCTTCTTGATATTTTAAATGATTGGAGGAGCAAGGGGAATCTTGCGAACGCAAACTTGAGCATCAACAAAGGGATGTTTGTTTTTGAGGCGTTGGATCATGGAAATATACCTGGCGAATTTCCGGTTGGTTATTCTCGAAAATGCGAAAACGGTGACTATTACAAGCACTTGTCGCCAACAATTTTGGCTTGCATCGAAGATATTCCGCTTCCACTGAGAGAGATTGTTGTGAAATCGGATTCACTTGATTTTTCGCGGGTCGATTTGATTGCGAGTGGCGATATTCGGAAATTGTTTGGGTGAATGATTTCAAATTGATTTGACTGGTTCGAGTTCGGGCTGATTGTGATTTTGATGAGGGTAAATGTGACATATAGCCGTATTCTTTTTGGTGCCCTCTCTGTGGCGACTCTTTCGTCGTGCGCGTATCACGAAATCAACCCCGAGGCGGCGCTGGCTGATATTCGCGCCAACAACGGCTACAACGAGTTGTCCGATGTCGAGTCCGGCACCGCCAAGCTCATCCTGCGGGCCGCAGGCTCAGGCTATCCGGCCAACTTCTCGATTAGCACCTCTTCGCAAGCCTGCAGGGACTTCACGTCCCTGGGCAACGCGGCTTACGCCGGCCGCGGCATCGTGTACCCCTGGATTGCCAATGCAGTGCAGCGTGGCCGTCGGACGGAGCCTTACCTTGTTCATGAGGCCAAGCCGGGAGAGCCGATCCAGGTGCGCGGCTATGGCTCTTGGGCCGATGGAACGGGCTCCGGCTATCGCACCGGCCATTGCGGCCCCGTCACGGTGCAGTTCACGCCGCAGGACGCTCACGCCTACACCATCGAGTTCGTGTGGGGCAGCAATCCGGCCTGCAGCTTGAACGTCATGGATGCCACCAACCGTGATGCCCCGGTATCCGTTCCGGTGCAAATCGTCGCGGATTGCCCTGCACCCGTTCGTTGAAGGCGGGTCTGGCCGATACAGGCTTCGGCCTAGGACAAGAAAGAGAAGAGGGAGTCTGATTTGAAACGCAACTTGTTGGCGGTCGCCATGGCTGCCTGCCCACTGCTGGCGCTTAGTCAGCAATCGCCGACCACGCCTCAGCCCTTCGTCGAGCAGCAGCGCCAGCAAGAGCGCGAGCGCGCCCTGCGTGCGCAGAACGAGCGCACCGTTGACCAACGGCCGCAGGCTGCGCCACCGGCTCCGGCTCAAGGCATCCCAGAGTCCGAGTCCCCATGCTTTCGCATCGACCGCATACTGCTGGTCGGTGAGCAGTCCGAGTCCTTCCAGTGGGCCGTCGCCGATCTGTCCGGTCCGGAGGGCAACGATTCACCCGCTGGCCGCTGCCTCGGCACGACCGGCGTCAATGTGGTCTTGGCACGAACCCAGCAGGCCGTCATTGCGCGCGGCTACGTCACCACCCGTGTGCTTGCTGCGCCGCAGGACCTCTCCACCGGCACGTTGACCCTCTCGCTGGTGCCCGGCCGCATCGCAGCCATTCGGACAACGCCCGATTCTTCGTCCACGCTGTTCGGCAACTCCGCTTTGCTGGCCACGGCCATTCCCGCGCGCCCCGGCGACCTCCTGAACCTGCGCGACATCGAGCAGGGCCTGGAGAACCTCAAGCGCGCCCCCACGGCCGAAGCCGACATCCAGATCGAGCCCTCGACCGCGCCCAGCGCTAAGCCCGGCGACAGCGACCTCGTCGTCAAGTACGTCCAATCCAAGAAGTGGCGTATTGCACTGAGCCTCGACGACAGCGGCACCGAAGCCACAGGCCGCTATCAGTCCGGCACAACCCTGTCCCTGGACAACCCCTTCCGCCTGAACGATCTGTTCTACGTCAGCGCCAACCACAACATCAACAACCACGTCTTCAGCGACCCGGCCAAGGGCACCGAAGGCCAGACCGTCCACTACTCGCTGCCTTACGGCTACTGGCTCCTGGGCTTCACCGCCTCCAACAGCCAGTACCACCAGAGCGTGGCCGGCCTGAACCAGGACTACGTCTACGCCGGCAAGTCCAACAACGCCGAGGTCAAGCTCTCGCGCTTGCTCTACCGCGACCAGAGCCGCAAGACCACGGCGGCTATCAAGGGCTGGCGCCGCGAGTCGCGCAATTTCGTGGACGATACCGAGGCCGAGGTGCAGCACCGCGTGGTCGGCGGGTGGGAGCTCAGCCTGAACCACAAGGAGTTCATCGGCGAAGCGACGCTCGAAGGCACGCTGGCCTACAAGCGCGGCACCGGTGGCTTCGGTTCACGCGTTGCGCCGGAAGAAGAGTTCGGCGAGGGCACTTCGCGCCTGAAGCTCTATACGGCCGACATCACTCTCAATGCACCGTTCAAGCTCGGCGAGCAGAAGATGCGCTACTCCGGCCTGATCCGCGCCCAGTGGAACCGCACACCGCTGACGCCGCAAGACCGCTTTGCCATCGGCGGGCGCTACACGGTGCGCGGCTTCGATGGCGAGACGAGCCTGCTGGGTGAGCGTGGCTGGCTCATCCGCAACGACATCGGGTGGGCCATGGGGCAGAGCGGGGCGGAGCTGTATGCAGGCATGGACTACGGCCACGTGGGCGGACGGTCGACTGTCGACCTTCTTGGCCGCAGCCTTGCCGGTGCAGTCATTGGCGTGCGCGGCCAATGGAGCAAGCTGAGCTACGACTTCTTCGTCGGTGCGCCCATCAGCAAGCCCGAGGGCTATCGCACTGCAAAGGTAACGCTCGGCTTCAATCTCAACGCGAGCTTCTGACACGCCGCCGCTCGCTGCGTCCTTGAGAGTTCTTGCATGATCAAGACAAGGGCCCATCGCTACGTCCGTTCGTTCGCCAGACCGTCCTTGCTCGTGACGTTCTGCGCGGCGATGGTTGGTTGCGCTTCGGTCCCCAAAGAACCCAAGACCGTTGTCGAGGCCTACCGCCGCTTCTTGTTGGACACAGAAACGCCATTTCCAAAACGAGCCCAGAAGCATCTGGGACTCAAGGCTGAAGTCGATCCCGAAACGCTGGAGGTAGGCCGCTTCATTCGGCTGGGGCCGGAGCCCGGAAATGCTGTTTACGCCACGGTCACGCTCTCGAGAATCGGCCAGAAGTTGAACTTGGGGAGGATGACCACCCGATTTGACTCGTCCATTGCATGCATCAGGCGCAGCGATCTGGCTGTGCTTGGCATGGCCTTTTCAGGTCCGCCCATCGTCGTCCACGAGATGCGAAGTGCCCACTTCGGCATTGTCAGGTTTGTCCCGACTCCGGAGCGAATCCATTTCTCGACGCCGCGCGGCGACATCGACATTCTTCTCCAGACGTTTGATCGCGATTGTGTCGCGACGGTGGAGCATGAAATTGAGATGGTGCCCTCGAGATGAATTCGCGCTGCGCCAAGTACCGAGAGGTTCGCTGGTTCGATCTGGGAGCGAGATCGCTTGTGTTGGGGGCAATCTTCTTTTCCAGCGCAGCCAACGCACAAGAACTGCCGTGCAACATTCATGACTTTCGGATTGAGAGCGCAACGATCAAGGTGTTCTTTTCCGAGAAAGCAAGCTGGCGCGTCGGATCGCGCGGCGATCGAATGATTGCAGGTACAAAGAGCCTGTACTTCGATGAGATGCAGCAAGACGATGTGGTCGTCGAAGAGGAGGGACTGAYGCTCAGCGATGGGGTGTCCGTGAATCTCTCGATCCCGCACTTTGTCTGCACGTTGGCTGCCGTGCTGGAGCAGCCGACGCCCGGGTTGAGTGTGAGCGTATCCGTAAATTTGCTTGGAATACCGGCAACGACGAATTCGGTTTTTCTGCCTGCACATCGTCGTTGAGCATTTTCATGTCCGAACTGATTCGCAAGCCGGTCCAAGTGTATGGCTTCACCGAGTACCAGTACCAACTGGCTTGTCTATGTGAAGCGCTGTGGTGTTGAATGCAACCGCCGCTGTCCCTCAAGCATTGGAGCAGGCGAGCATGTCCCCATCTCCTAGAGGAGGTTCCAATGCCCGTATCGCACAAGGCGCCATCGGCGTCAGGCGACCACGACTATTACCATGCGCCGGCGATGTATGGCATCGTGCGCATGCCCAGCAAATGGC
The DNA here is from genome assembly GCF_056395365.1 of Variovorax sp. 10L421. Taxonomy (NCBI): domain Bacteria; kingdom Pseudomonadati; phylum Pseudomonadota; class Betaproteobacteria; order Burkholderiales; family Comamonadaceae; genus Variovorax; species Variovorax sp. 10L421. The sequence goes on along the minus strand of NZ_JBFTJJ010000033.1, from coordinate 1,043 downwards.
GAGTCACCTTGTCGCGAGGAGGGCAGAAGTTACTGAGAGATTTCGCCTTCAGCAGGTATAGCGGCGAGTCCGCTGCACTGGCGTGCGCACAAGCCTATCGGGACGAGGTCGTGCGCCAACATCCGCCGATGGAGCGACGCGAACTGGCGCGGAAACTGCTCCCGAGCAACAAGAGCGGGGTTGCCGGCGTGACCTTCCGCTTGAACGCCAGAGGCGAGATCATGAGCTGGCACGCGATCACCCGCGTGAGCGTGGATCGCGTGTTGACCAAGTCCTTCGGCGTGGGGCGCTATGGCGCAGCCCAAGCGGAGCGTCTGGCGATCGCGGAGCGCGAGAAGCAGTCGAGGCAGATGAACGGGCTCAGGAAGGTTCATCCCGCGGAGCAAAGCGTGAGAGCGACGGCACAGAAGGCGCCGGATGCCCCCAAAGCCATGGCACGCCGTTCGAGGCGAACGCTGCCCGAGCCGATTGCGGTCGTCGAGATCTTGAGAAAAAACAACAGCTCCGACATTCCTGGAGTCTCTTGCATCAGGAATGCCGATGGTTCGCCCCGTTACTGGCTCGCCAAGACAGGTGTAATCGGCAGGAGAAGCATCTCCCAATCGTTCTCCGTGAAGGCGCACGGCAACGAGAAGGCCCGTTTGCTGGCAATCGCCGCGCGCAAAGAGCAACTGCGACTCAAAGAAGCCTCACAGGCTCCGATCAAGAAATCCGGCTGAGGTGAACAGGGCACTACATGCCGTTGAAAGAAGGTCTCGCGGTCTTCGAAAAAGTCGGCTCGGCGTGCCGTGCTGACAGCGGAACACCACTTCAGCTCGTCAGCATCCCGATGAGTCCTTTTTCGCCCGCTGCGTTTAACTGCCTTCCGCCAGCGAAGAGTCGTAATAGTCCGACGAAGGCCGTCCTTGCCTGATGCTCAGGCTGCAGCAAGCATCTGACCTCAATCGCAGACCCGCTTGGAGGTGTGCGCTAAAGGAGATGGTGCACACCATGAAGAGTGAGCAAGCCTCGAAGGCCGGCCGACGACATCGGCCGACGACATC
>NZ_JBFTJJ010000032.1:0-63054 GCF_056395365.1 Variovorax sp. 10L421 | reverse complement strand
GGTGATGGGCGCTTCGAGCCAGAAGCTCGCAGCCAGGCCGCCGCCGAGGTCTTCGGTGCCCCGAAAGCCGATGCGGCTGGAGTTGTAGCCGGAGTTGGCCAGGCTGGTCTTGCTGGACTTCACCGATGCGCCGGTGRCCGCGTCGCGCGAGGTCGCCGACTGGTAGGTCAGGCCCGCGTCGACGACGCCGAACAACGTGACGGACGATTGGGCAGAGGCCAGCCCGCAGACGGCCAGGGCAGCGTATGCCGTGAGGGTTTTCTTCATTCAGAGTTCTCCAGTTTCAGGTCTGATGCGGCCGTTCGGTATCGACCGGCTGTACGCATGGTTTCGTCCAAATCGGGAGGAATTTGGTGGATCGGTTCTCTGCCGCATCGAGTGTTGTGCGCGCACATCACACCGTGTGCGCGTCGCGCGGCAGGCCGATCCGGAGGCCCTTTAAATTTCTCCCAATTCGCCTGAAAAGATCCACGCATGACGAAGCTGGAGACTCACAGGTGAAGCGCCCACGAACCCTGATGGCTGCGACATGCGCTGCATTGGCTATCGCATGCGCCAGCACGAGCATTGCGATGGTTCATTCCACCTCTGTGCTCGCTGCGGGCATGTTCGTCGACCACAAGGCGCGTGCGCAAACACAAACGCAAGCGAGCGCGCGGCCTTGGCGGGCCGGCTTCGAGGACACCGCAATGAACCGGCTCATGGACGCATCGCAGGGCGCCACTGAATCCGGCGTGGCCGCACGCCTACATCGCGCTCAAGGTGAAGACGCTCGAGTTGCTCTATCTGGAGAACACACACGCCTACGCGCACGCGGTCGTGCAGGCACGCGAGCAGGTCGCCGGAGCGCTGCACCGCCTGCAGATGCAGAGCGACATCGCGAACACCGCGTACGCGCGCGTCATGAACGCAAGGGCCGGCTTCGAGGCGTCGAAGCGGCATCGCGACCGCGGAGACATCTCCGAAGTGCAGCTGATGGCGGACTTGCAGGGCATGTTGCTCGACCTGCACGTGCTGGCTGCGGCCAACGGCGAACTGGCGCTCGCTTGGGTCGTCCTCATGGGAAGCATCGGAAACGGCGCATCGATCGATGCGGTTGCGGGCGCGCGATCGGCGCAGGCCGTGCAATTGCCGCTTCTGCACAAAGTCTCCCGAAAGTTGCGCAATCCTTGAAGTTCGAAGGAGCCTTACATGACCACTGCCTTGCATAAAGTCCCCGCCCGCCCCGTGCTCACGCTGGCCGGCCACGGACACCCGAAGCCGGACACTTCCGCGCTTGCGCGGCGCGCATGCGCTCCGGACGGCGAGCAGGCGAGCAGCACGGCGACCACGCTGGGCATGCAGCAGCTCACCAGCGCATTCCAGCCCGCGTTCGGGCGGCTGCACGTGCTGCGAGACCTCGTCATCCCCATGTACGAAGGCAGCGCCGTGCCCACGGCCCGCTTCGACGTGGCGCTGGTGTGCGAGGCCGGGGTCTACCTGTTCGAGGTAAAGGGCTGGCGCAACGCGGTGGTGTACCGCAAGACCTCGGCCCAGGCGCTGCCGCGCTGGTTCCTGCGCCAGCATGGGCATTCGATGGCGCGCGAAGTGAAAGACCCGGCCTGGCAGTGCGGCCGCAAGACCACGCACCTGCGCAGCCTGATGCCGCCCGACCTGCGTGTGCAGTACTTCGTGCTGCTGCCGTTCGAGGGCGTCGAACTCGAAGGCGTGATGCCGTCCGTCGTCATCACGCCGCAGGACCTGCCCTACATCGCGCGCGTGGCGCGCAACAACGGGCGCACCGAGCAGGGCTACCCGCTGCTCGACGACGCGGCCATCGGCCGCACGCTGCGGCTGCTGACCGACCTGCAGGGCGACCTGACGGTCGACGACCACATGAAGAACTGCCGCAACAGGAGCACGCAGGCCCCGGTCAGGGCAGCGCATCCGGGCGTCCTGAAACTTCAGTGACGCGATGAGCCGCATCCTGCTGGTGGAGGAAAGGCGCGAGGCCGCGTCGGTGCTGCTGGACGAGCTGCATCGCGCCGGGCACGAGGTCGACCACATCGACGACGGCGCGGTCGCGCTGCATCGCGTCCTGACCTCGCCGCCGGCACTCACCCTGCTCGACGTCGAACTACCGCACGTCAGCGGCCTGCAGATCCTGGAGAAGGTCCGCGCGCGCAGCGACCACCCGATCATCATGCTGACGGCGCGCAGCGACGAAGCCGACCGGCTGCGCGGCTTCGAGCTGGGTGCGGACGACTACGTGTGCAAGCCCTTTTCCCCAAAGGAAGTCGTGGTGCGCATCCACGTGGTGCTGCGGCGCTATGCGCAGCGCCGCAGCGTCGTGCGCCCTTCGGTGCCGATCACCTTCGGGGCGGTGCGCGGCTGCGCGATTCTCGACGGGCACTACCTGCCGCTGACGCGCCGCGAGTCGCTGCTGCTGCGCGCGCTTTCGCAGGAGCCCGGGCGGGTGCTGACGCGGTCGAAGCTGCTGGAAGCTGCATTCCCGGAGGCGCTCGACGTCAACGAACGCGTGGTCGACACCCACATCAAGAACCTCAGGAAGAAGCTGGCCACCGTCTCCACCGCGCACGACTGGATCCGCTCGGTCTATGGCGTCGGCTTTGCATGGGAATCGCAGGCCAGGCATGACGCCTGACCCGGCGCCGGCTTCCAAGAAATCTTCTCTCATGAAACTACGCTGGCGCGGAGTTCCGCTGCCGCCGATGGTGTTGCTGTCGCTGCAGAACATACAGGACTACCAGCCGCTGAATCCGCAGACGCAGCAACCCAGCCGTTTCACAAACTACGACTGAGTGCTCTTGTGCACCTGTTCAGGACGCGTGCACAGGCCACCGGGTACTCCCCTCCGCGAATGTCCCCATCGGCGTGAGCGCTCCCTGAACCCTCACAGCTTAGATCAAGGCAGCAGTTCGAATTTCAGGTCAGCCAGCGGCGTGACCTTCTCTTCGCGCACCATCTTGTATTCGGTGTTCGGACCCAGCCACTTGGCCCAGATGCGATCGAGCTCGCCCGACTTCTCCAGCGCATAGAGGGCGCCGTTGACCTTGGCCAGCAGCGCGGGCTCGTCCTTCTTCATGCCGATGCCGATGGGCTGCAGCACCATCGGGTCCTTGATCATCTTCAGCGCCACGCCTTCGGTCTTCGACTGGTTGACCAGCTTGGTGATGGTCATGGTGTTAGCGACCATGCCGACCGACTTGTTCTGCTGTACCGCCATGAAGGCCGAGCCCGTGTCCTGGAACGTGACGGGCTCCGAGCCGTTCATCTTGATCGACAGCTCGGAGGTGGAGCCCTTGGTCGAGCTCAGGCGCTTGCCCTTGAAGTCGGCCTTGGTGGTGCCGGAGTCGGAGGCCTTCACGGCCAGCATTTCCTTGGCCACGTAGTACGGGTCGCTGAACTGGATCTGCTCGCCGCGGCTCTTGGTATAGGCCAGGTTGGCGATGGTCACGTCGACGCGGCCGAGCTTCACCTCGGGCACGCGCGCTTCCACCGACAGCGGCGTGACCTTGGCGGTGAGGCCGAGCTCCTTGGCCACGGCATGGCACAGGTCGACGTCGTGGCCCACCATCTCGCGCGTCTTCGGGTCGGGTGCGGCGAACGGGGGAACGTCGGCGAAAGTGCCGCACTTGAGTTCCTTGCGCTGGGCAATGTCGCTCCACTGGTCGGCATGCGCCAGCAGGGACGACGCGGCGAGGCAGGCGCCGATGGCGGCGAGGCGGAAGACGGTCTTGTTCGACATGGTGGACTCCTGGGAGATTGCGAAGGGAAACGCGGGTGGGGGCTCAGTGCGCGCGCAGGTCCGACAGGAAGCGCTGCGCGCGCGGATGCTGCGGACTGCCGAAGAAAGTGGCGGGGTCGGCCTTCTCGAGGATGCGCCCCGCGTCCATGAACCAGACGCGGTCGGCCACCTCGCGGGCGAAGTTCATTTCGTGCGTGACGCACATCATCGTCATGCCGTCGTGCGCCAGCCCGCGCATCACCGACAGCACCTCGCCGACCATCTCGGGGTCGAGCGCACTGGTGGGCTCGTCGAACAGCATGGCGGGCGGCTCCATCGCCAGCGCACGGGCAATCGCCACGCGCTGCTGCTGGCCCCCCGACAGCTGCGCCGGGTACGCGCCCGCCTTGTTCGACAGGCCGACGCGTTCGAGCAGCTGCCCGGCCTTGGCCTTCGCGTCGGCGCGCTTCACGCCGAGCACGCGCATCGGCGAGAGCATGATGTTCTCCAGCACCGACAGGTGCGGGAACAGGTTGAAGCTCTGAAACACGAAGCCGATGCGGCTGCGCAGCTTGTTCAGGGCCTTGCTGCTCATGGGCGCATGGATGTCGTGGCCGTCGAACAGCAGCTTCCCCGACTTCACTTCCTCCAGCCGGTTCACGGTGCGGATCAGCGTGGACTTGCCGGAGCCCGAGGGTCCGCAGACCACCACGACCTCGCCCTTCTTCACCTCGGCGTTGATGTCGGCCAGCGCCTGGTAGTCGCCGTACCACTTGTTGATGTCTGAGAACAGGATCATGGTGTCGTCCTTGGCGGGCACTGGTTGCCCTGCGGGGTGTGGAACGGGCGTCATGGCTGCGTCACCACCGGGGTCGGGAGCGGCGCGCCGTCTTCGGTGGACTTCACCGCCACGGCGCCGAGCCGCTTGTGCGCAATGCGCCGCTCCAGCCATTGCGCAAGCTGCGTGAGGCTGAAGCACACGACGTAGTAGGTCATCGCCAGGATGAAGAACACCTGGAACGGCTTGGTCAGCAGCTGGTTGTTGATCTGGTTGGCCGCGAAGGTGAGCTCCTGCACGTTGATCACGTAGCCCAGCGTGGTCTCCTTGATGGTGGAGATGAACTGGCTCAGCATGCTCGGCAGCATGTTGTAGAGCGCCTGCGGCAGGATCACGTACCACATGGTGCCCAGGTGGCTGTGGCCCAGTGCGCGCGCCGCCTCGCCCTGGCCCTTGGGCAGCGACTGGATGCCGGCGCGCACCACCTCCGAGAGGTAGGCGCCTTCGTAGATCACCAGCGTGCACAGCATGGTGGTGAAGCCCGACACGTCCCGCCCGATAAGGATCGGCACGAGAAAGTAGACCCACAGGATCACCATCAGCAGCGGCACGCCGCGCACGACGTACACCAGCACCGCAGCGGGCCAGTTCAGCAACCGCCAGGGCGACAGCCGCGCCAGCGCGAGCAGCACCGACAGCGGAAAGGCCAGCACGATGCCGAGCACCGACAGGATCAGCGTGGCGACGATGCCGCCGAGCGGGCCGGTGGGGTACTGCCCGACCAGCAACAGCAGCCAGTTGTCGCGAAGAATTTCGTAGACGCTGTACATCGGGGTCCTCGCTTACCTTGCGCCGGCGATGCGGTAGCGCCGAGCCAGCCATCCGCCCACGGCCATGATGATCAGCGAGCACAGCAGGTACAGCACCGTCGCGACGCTGTAGGCCTCGAAGGTGCGAAAGCTCTGGCTCTCGATCTCCTTCACCGCATGCGTCAGCTCGGCCACGCCGATGGCCATGGCCAGGCTGCTGTTCTTGAAGAGCGACACGCTGTGGTTGACCAGCGCCGGCACCGCGTTGCGGATGGCCTGCGGCAGCATCACGTGGCGCATCGAGCCGATGTAGCCATGGCCCAGCGCACGCGCCGCCTCGGCCTGCCCGGCGGGAATGGCGCGCAGGCCGGAGCGCATGTCTTCGCTGAAATACGCGGCCTGGCACAGCCCGAGCGCGACGATCGACAGCAGCCGCTCGGCGTTGTGCACCGACAGCCAGCCCTGCAGCGCATCGGGCAGCAGGCTGAAGATGCCGAAGTACCAGAACATGAGCTGCACCAGCGTGGGCACGTTGCGGTGGTAGGAGACGTAGCCGGCCACCACGCGCTCCGCGATGCGGTTCGGCGTGAGCCGCACCACCAGCAGCACGATGGCCATGGTCATGGCGAGCAGCCAAGAGCCCGCGGCGATCTTCAGCGTCTCCTGCAGGCCGTGCAGCAGCATGGCGCCGAACTCCGGTTTCAGCAGGATCGCCAGCAGGTCGAAGTCCTTCATGGGCTGTTCCTTTGCGTGGCTGCCGGGGCTGCTGCCGCTCAGGCCTGCGGCGCTTCCGGCCGGGTGGTCGACAGGCCGCCGGGTACCTGCAGCGTGGGCGTGATTTCCATGTGGCCCACGTTCACCGCGATGGGCGCCGCAATGGCGAAGGCGATGGCGTTGGCGATGTCCTCGGCCTGCGGCAGCTCGAAGCCCTTGACGAAGCGCTTGTAGGTGTCCTCGGAGTCGCCGTGCACGTGCGCGAAGATGTCGGTGGCGACGCGCCCCGGGCAGATCTCGGTGACGCGCACGCGCTTGCCGAAGCAGTCGATGCGCAGCTGGCGCGACAGCATGCTCACCGCCGCCTTGGTCGCGTGGTAGGTGCTGTTGCCGCCGAAGTTGTAGGCCGCGGCGATGGAGCTGATGTTGACCACGTGGCCGCGGTCGCGCGCGGCCATGCCGGGCACCACGAGCCGGCACAGGTGCAATACGGCGCGCAGGTTGACGTCTACCAGCAGGTCGATGCCTTCGGCGTCGGCCTTGAGGATGGAACCCGGGCGGTCCACGCCGGCGTTGTTGACCAGCACGTCGAACTCGATCTCCTGCGCGAGACGCGTGACGCCCGCGAGATCGCTCACATCGATGGCGTGCGGCACGCAGCCGGTGCGCGCGGCCAGGTCGGCCAGCTTGTCGGCGCTGCGCGCGAGCGCATGCACCTGCAGGCCTTCCTTGCTGAGGCGCTCGACGACGGCGGCGCCGATGCCCGACGAGGCTCCCGTCACCAGCGCGGTCTTGTAGTCGGAAAACGGCATGTTGTGTTCTTTCATTGAGACGGCAGACGTCTGCCTGGAATTCACTGTAGCCAGCGCCCGTGCGCGGCGCCAAGACGGAATGGCTGTGGAGAGATAAGCCGCCCTTATGTCGCCCGGCATCCGTGCATATGACTAAGGGTAAGCACCATGTTCGTGCCCTTGCGCCTCGTCAGATCGATTGCCTGGAGATCGGCACCACGCGCCCCGCCTGCTCGACCACGCCGCGCACGGCGCGCGCCAGCTCCACCGCGCCGGGGGTATCGCCGTGCAGCAGGATCGAATGCACGCGCATCGGGATCTTCTTGCCGGTGACGCTGGTGACGATGCCTTCTTCGAGCAGCTGGCGCACGCGCGCCAGCACCGCGTCGCGGTCGTGGATCACGGCGCCGGGCAGCTTGCGCGGCACCAGCAGGCCGTCGTCGCCACAGGCGCGGTCGGCCAGGAAGGTGGTGCGCACGCGCAGGCCGCAGCGTTCGGCGGCCCCTTCGATGGCACGGCTGGCCGAGGTGCTGACGGTGAGCGTGGGGTCGAAGTCGGCCACGGCGCGCACCAGCGGATCGGCCAGCGCGGCGTCGGCGGCGGCCATGTTGCCGAGCGCGCCGTGGAAGCTCATGTGCGTCATGCGGTGGCCGGCGGTGCGCGCCATGCCATCGAGTGCGCTGAGCTGGTAGAGCACGCAGGCCACCAGTTCCTTCGTCTCGATCTGCATCTGCCGGCGGCCGAAACCCATCAGGTCGGGAAAGCCCACGTGCGCGCCCACATCGACGCCACGCTGGAGCGCCATGCGAACGGTGCGGTCCATGATGACCGGGTCGCCCGCGTGGAAGCCGCAGGCCACGTTGGCGGAGGAGACGATGTCCAGCAGGGCTTCGTCCTCGCCCATGCGCCAGGGGCCGAAGCCTTCGCCAAGGTCGGCGTTCAGGTCGATGTCCATGGGAGTGTCCTTCACGTCTTTTCAGAGGGGGTGCAGGTCGACCAGCGGCGTGCCGTAGCCGACCGTGGCGCCATCGTCCACAGGGATGTTTTCGACGATGCCGGGCTGCGGTGCGGTCACGGAGAGCAGCAATGGGCCGATCTTCAGCAGGCCGAGGGTTTGGCCGACCTCCACGCGCTGGCCGATGCGCACCAGCGGTGCGGCGGCCAGCGGGTGGCTGTGCAGGAACACACCGAGCGAGGGGGCATGGATCGGCAGGAGGTCCGGCTCCTCTGCTTCTTCCACCGGCAGTTCAACGATGCTGTCGCCCAGCCGGCCGAGGCGCAGCGTGCCCTCGGGCGTACGCAGTTCGAGCAGGCCGATGTCGGTGCCGGACAGCCAAACGGCCAGTTGCGGGATGCGGAGTGCGGTGTCCTGCATGTCAGTTCCTTCGGGGGTGCGTGCACAGGCCACCGGGTACTCCCCTCCGCGAATGTCCCCCGCCTTCGGCTCCTCCTTTATTTCGCTGCGGGGAGCACCCGGTGCCCTGTGCACGATGGGCGCTCTGCTTGTGCTGGCCGTTCAACCGCTCTGCCGAACGCTCACGCCGGCGGGGTGCCTTGCGCAGCGAAATAAAGGAGGAGCCCGAAGGGCGGGGGACATTCGCGGAGCAAGGTACCCCGGCGGCGTGAGCGCGCCCCGAACAAGCAGCACGACGAACAGAAAGACAGCTTTTCATCGAGGCGCCCCCCGATGCAGTTCCACCACGCGCGCCACCTTGTCGAGCCACGCGCGCACTTCGTCGAGCGCGTCCAGCGCCTCGTCCCACGTGGTTTCGATGAAGCGCATGCGGCTGCCGATGGGCGCCTGGCCGAGGCGCCACATGTCGGCCTCGATCACGGTGCCGAACTTGGGGTAGCCGCCTGACGGTTGGGCGTCGCGCATCTGGATGATCGGCTGGCCGCTGTGAGGCACCTGGATGACGCCGGGGACGATGCCGTGCGAGCGCAGTTCCATCGGCGCGATGGGGCGCAGCGGCTCGCCTTCGAGGCGGTAGCCGTAGCGGTCGCTCTGCGGGGTGATTTTCCATTCGCCGGCCCAGAAGGCCTCGCGCGAGGCCGGCTCGAAAGCCATGTACTCGGCGGCGGGCAGCACGCGCACGGCCGCGACGCCGTCGCGCTCCAGCGGCAGCGCGATCGCTGGCGGCACCAGGCCGAAGCCGGTACGGAAAGTGCTGCCCGTGGCCGCTGCGCGAAGCACATCGCCTCGGCGCAGCGCGCGTCCCTCGTGCCCGCCGAAGGCACCGCGCAGTTGCGTGCTGCGCGAGCCCAGTACCTCGGGCACGTCGATGCCTCCAGCCACGCACAGCACGGCGCGGCTGCCGCGCTGCGCGCCGCCTTGCGGCAGGCCCAGCGTGAGCACCTGGCCGGCGCGCGCCTGGTGCACCCACCAGGGCAGCAGCGGTTGGTCGTCGAGGCGGGCGGCGCAGTCAGCGCCCGTGAGTGCGAACGCGCAATCCTCGGCGAAACGGACCTTGAACGGGAACACCGGCACCTCGATCGCGGCGGCACCCAGTTCGTTGCCCAGCAGCAGGTTGCCCGCGGCCAGCGCGAGGTTGTCCATGGCGCCGGAGGTGCCGACGCCCCAGCGCAGGCTGCCGGTGCGCCCCAGGTCCTGCACGGTGGCGAGCGCGGCCGAGGAAAGGATTTCGATCATCGGACGATGCCCTCCACGCGGAAGCGGATCATGTCGCCCGGCTGCAGCATGGCGGGCGGGTCCTGCGCCGGATCGAAGAACACCATCGAGGTGCTGCCGATGGTGTTCCAGCCGCTGGGGCCGGCCGAGGCCGACACGCCGGTCTGCGCGCCGCCGATCGACACCGCACCGCCCGGGATGCTCAGCACGGGCACCTTGCGCCGCGGCGTCGCGATGCGCGGGTCCATGCCGCCCAGGTAGCAGTAGCCGGGATGGCTGCCGAGTGCATACACCGGATAGAGCGGCGCGCTGTGCAGCTCGACGACGGCATCGATGCCCAGGCCCGTGTGCGCCATCACGTCGGCCATGTGCGGGCCGCCTTCGCCGCCGTAGACCACCGGGAGCTCGACCACGCGGCCTTCGCGCGGCAAGGCAGTAGCGGAGTCCCAGGCGTCGCACAAACGCGTGCGCAGCGCATCGAGGTGGCGCGGCGCACGCGTGAAGGTGAGCATCAGGTTGTTCATGCCCGGCACGGCCTCCCGCACTTCGGGCCAGGTCTCGGCCTCGCGGGCCAGCGCCCAGATGCGCTGTTGCGAAGGCAGGCTCATGTCGCCGGGCGCTTCGAACAGCAGCGCGGTGGTGCCCAGCAGGCTGGTGGACGGCGAGGTCGAAGATGTCTGTGCGCTCACGCCGCGCTCCTTTGCTGCAGCCAGCGTTCGAGGTGGTGGATGTCGACGCCGCCCGCGGCAAAGCCCTCGTCGCGCAGCAGCGCGCGGTGCAGCGGCACGTTGGTGGCAATGCCTTCGATGCGCGTCTCGGCCAGCGCAAGGCGCATGCGGTCGAGCGCATCGGCGCGGGTGTCGCCGTGCACGATGAGCTTGGCGATCATCGAGTCGTAGTACGGCGGCACGCGGTAGCCGGCGCCCGCGTGCGAATCGACGCGCACGCCGAAGCCACCGGGCACCTGCCAGCCGGTGATGCGGCCGGGCGCGGGCGCGAAGGTGTCGGGGTTCTCGGCATTGATGCGGCACTCGATGGCGTGGCCCTGGCAGCGCACGTCGGCCTGCGCGAGCAAGAGGCGCTCGCCGCGCGCCATGCGCAGCTGCTGCTGCACGATGTCGATGCCGGTGGTCATCTCGGTCACCGGATGCTCGACCTGCAGGCGGGTGTTCATCTCGATGAAATAGAAGGCGCCCTTCTCGTAGAGAAACTCGAAGGTGCCCACGCCGCAGTAGCCGATCTGGCGGCACGCGGCCGCGCAGCGCTCGCCCACTTCGGCCATCAGCGCGTCGTCGATGCCGGGCGCGGGCGCCTCTTCGATCACCTTCTGGTGGCGGCGCTGCAGCGAGCAGTCCCGGCTGCCCAACCAAACGGCGTTGCCATGGCTGTCGGCCAGCACCTGGATCTCGACGTGGCGCGGGTGCAGCAAAAACTTCTCGATGTAGACCTCGGGGTTGCCGAAGGCCTGGCGCGCTTCCTCGCGCGTAAGGGCCATGGCGTCGAGCAGCGCGGCCTCCTCGTGCACCACGCGCATGCCGCGCCCGCCGCCGCCGCCCGCGGCCTTCACGATCACCGGGTAGCCAATGCCGCGCGCCAGGGCGAGCACGGCGGCCGGGTCCTCGGGCAGCCCTTCGTCGGGACCGGGCACGCAGGGCACGCCGGCCTTGCGCATCGCACGCTTGGCCGAGACCTTGTCGCCCATCGTGCGGATGCAGGCGGCACTGGGCCCGACGAACACGAGGCCCGCTTCCTCGACGCGTGCGGCGAAGCCCGCGTTCTCCGAAAGAAAGCCGTAGCCGGGATGGATCGCCTGCGCGCCGCTCAACTCGGCGGCGAACAGGATGGCAGACTGGTTCAGATAGCTCAGGCCCGGCGCTGCCGGCCCGATGCACAGCGCCTGGTCGGCCTGCGCGACGTACATCGCGTCGCGGTCGGCCTCGGAGTGCACGGCCACGGTGCGCAGGCCGAGCCCGCGGCAGGCGCGCTGGATGCGCAGGGCGATCTCGCCGCGGTTGGCAATGAGCACGGTATCGAACATCGCGCGTGCCTCCTCATGCGAAGCGGAACAGGGGCTGCCCCGCTTCCACTTCCTGGCCCGATTGCACGAGCACCTGGCGCACGGTGCCCTCGCACTCGGCGCGGACCTCGTTGAACATCTTCATCGCCTCGATCACGCACAGCAGCTGGCCGGCTTCCACAGCCTGCCCAGGCTGCACGAAAGGCGGCTCGCCGGGCGCGGGCTGCAGGTGCACCACGCCGTGCAATGGGGCGAGGCATTCGGCAGCGTCGAGCGGCACTGCTTCTTCGGGGGAGTGCCTTGGCGCCCTGCGCGCGGCAGGCTGCCTCGGCGCAGCGGACGCGCCCGCCAGAGCCGACAGCTTCACCAGCCGCAGCGTGCTGCCGTTCTCGCTGAACTCCAGTTCCGCCAGGTCCGATGCGGCCAAAGCGTCGATGAGCGTCTTGATCTGTTCCTGCTTCATGCCGGGGCTGTGGTGGCCGACGCGTTCCGCGAACGCGTGACGGCATGCATGAAAGGTAACGGGCCATGGACACAAAGCCCAAGACGGAATGGCTGTGCCGGGATAAGGCCGGCTTATGACAGCGCGGCAAGCTCGGGTTCGGGCGTCGACGCAACCTTGCCGGCCAGGTCGACCACGAGTTCGAGCAGGATGTCCTTCACGGCCTGCGCGGGTTCGGACAGCGGCAGGTGGTCGGACTGGCACAGCGCCAGCGGCGCCTCGATGACCGGGTCGACGATGGGGAATTGCCAGGCTCCGCAGCTCGCGACCACCTCGCGCGCCATCGACGCGGGCAGGATGGTGGCGCCCAACCCGTCGGCAATGGCGGCCGTGAGCGTGAAGGCCGATTCGATCTCCGCCACCACGCGCGGCACCATGCCGGCGCGCACGAAGGCCGCGTCGACCAGCTTGCGCACCACGTTGTACGGGCGCGGCAGAAAGAGCTCGATGTCGCGCAGGTCGGCCAGCTTCACCGGCTGCGCGGGCACCGGCATCGCGGCCGGCCCGACCAGAAACAGCGGCTCCTTGAGCAGCGGCACGAAGGTGAGGCCGTGGATGGCCTTGTCGCCATAGAGCACGGCCAGGTCCATGCGGCCGTTCATGATGAGTTCGCTCAGCGTGGTGCCGTAGTTCTCGTTCAGGTACAGCAGGATGCCGGGGTGGCGCGCGCGCACGGTGCGCAGCAGCGGCAGCGACAGCGCCGATGCGGCTGTGCCGGGCGCCAGGCCCACCGACACCTGGCCCGAGAGCCCCTCGCCGGCCGCCTCCATGTCGACGCGGGCCTGCTCGCACTGGCGCAGGATGATCTGCGCATGGCGGTACAGCACCTTGCCGGCCTCGGTAGGCGTCACGCCGCGCTTGGTGCGCACCAGCAGTTGCTGGCGCACCTCGCCTTCGAGCGTGGCCAGCTGCTGGCTCAGCGCGGGCTGGGCAATGAAAAGGACTTCGGCGGCCTGCGTGAGGCTGCCGATGTCCACGATCTTCACGAAATATTTGAGGCGTCGCAGGTTCACGCCTTGTCCCCAAGCAAAAGCCAAGCCTAGCACCGCCCCTGCGCGGCCGGTAGGGGGACTCACCATAAGCTGCGCCTATACGACCAGTGAAAAGTCGTCTTGGCCTCGCCCGATCGATGTGCGTACCGTTCGGTCCATGCAAGCCACCACCTCCCACGCTGCCTCCCGCATTGCCGCCCGCGTGCGGCGCATCAAGCCCTCGCCCAGCACCTCGGCCGCCGACCGCGCCAACGAACTGCGCAGGCAGGGCAAGTCGATCGTGAACCTCGTGGTGGGCGAGCCCGACTTCGACACGCCACCCCACATCCGCCAGGCCGCGGCCGCCGCCATCGAGCGCGGCGCCACGCGCTACACGCTGATGGCGGGCACGGTGGAGCTGCGCGAAGCCATCGCCGCCAAGCTCGAGCGCGAGAACGGCCTGCGCTACGCGATGAACGAGATCATCGCGACCAGCGGTGCGAAGAGCGCGATCTACAACGCCTTCGCCATCACGCTGGAGCCGGGCGACGAGGTGATCATTCCCGCGCCCTACTGGGTGTCGTACCCCGACATGGTGTTGGCCTGCGAGGGCACGCCCGTCACCGTGGCCTGCCCCGAGGCGAACGGCTTCAAGCTGACGCCCGCGCAGCTGGAGGCGGCCATCACGCCGCGCACGCGCTGGCTGCTGATCAACTCGCCGAGCAACCCGACCGGCGCCAGCTACACGGCGGCCGAATACGGCGCACTGGCCGAGGTGCTGCAACGCCATCCACACGTGATGGTGATGACCGACGAGATCTACGAGCACATCCGCTTCGACGGCGAAACGACGCCCCACATCCTCGTGGAGGCGCCCGCGCTGCGCGACCGCACGCTGATCGTGAACGGCGTCTCCAAGACCTACGCGATGACGGGCTGGCGCATCGGCTATGCGGCCGGGCCGGTGGACCTGATCAAGGCGCTGGACACGCTGCTGTCGCAATCCACCGGCAACTGCTGCTCGGTGAGCCAGGCGGCCGCGGCGGCCGCGCTGAACGGCGACCAGAGCTTCGTGGCCGAGAGCGTGGCCGTGTACAGGCAGCGGCGCGACCGCACGCTGGCGCTCATCAACGCCATTCCCGGCCTGGGCTGCGCCACGCCGCCCGGCGCCTTCTACCTCTACATCAACTGCGGCGGCCTGATCGGCAAGACCACGCCCGAGGGCAAGCGCCTGGCAGAAGACGGCGACGTGGTGATGTACCTGCTCGAAAGCGAGGGCGTGGCCGTGGTCGCGGGCACCGCATACGGCCTGTCGCCGTACTTCCGCCTGTCCATCGCCACGTCGATCGAGACGCTCGAAGAAGGCTGCAAGCGCATCGCGCGCGCCGTGGCTGCACTGCACTGAATTCACAAGGACGAACCCATGCCCTACAAAGCCATCCGCAAGAACCCGTCGGCCCCGCAGGTGGCGCCGCACATCATCGCCGCGCTGCACGACATCCCGGTGGCTGCGCTCAGCGACAACATGCACCGCAACATCGGCAGCGTGGGCCTGCAGCCGTACCACCGCCCCGGGCACAAGACCATGGCGGGCACGGCCGTGACCGTGAAGACGCGCGGCGGCGACAACCTCACACCGATGCGCGCCTTCGAGTTCTGCCGGCCCGGCGACGTGCTGGTGATCGACGCGGGCGGCGATGTCACGAACGCGGTCATCGGCGGCATCCTGTCGTTCTATGCCGCGACCATCGGCACCGTGGGCCTGGTGCTCGACGGCGCCGTGCGCGACGTGGCCGAGATCCGCGAGCGCGACTACCCGGTGTACGCGCGCGGCGTGAACCACCGCGGCCCGTACAAGGACGGCCCCGGCGAGATCAACGTGCCGGTGTCGGTGGGCGGCATGATCGTGAACCCGGGCGACATCGTGGTGGGCGACCAGGACGGCCTGATGGCCTTCTCGCCCGACGAGGCCGAGCTGCTGATCGAGAAGGCCCGTGCGCACCTGGAGACGGAAGCGCGCACGATCCTTGCGATGAAGGAGGGCCGCTGGGACCGCTCGTTCCTCGACGTGCTGGAAGCGCGCTGCGCGAACTAGACCTCCCCCAGGCTTTGCGCACTTCGTGTCGCTGCGCCACCCCCCTCACCGGGGGCGACACCGGTGGCCCGGCAAAGCCGGATCCACGGTGTCCCCCGAACAAGCCATATCAGTTTCAAGCGTTGCTGGCAGCAGCGGCTCAGGTAGCTGAGGCACCCTCGCTGACCAGCTTCCACAGCGCCTCGGCCACCGGCGCCATCTGCGCCTGCTGGCGGTACAGGCGGATGTCCACCGGCACGCGCCAGCCGCCCGCACCGGCATCGGCCAGCGCGCCGCTGCGCAGGTCTTCCGCCACCAGGCTCATCGGCAGCCAAGCGAGGCCGCGGCCCTCGAGCGCCATGGTGCGCAGCAGCGCGGCATGGTGGGCTGTGAAGACCACCGACAGCGACGCGGCGAAGTCCTTGCCGAACTCGCTGTCCTGGATCGCCCGCATGATCCGCCCCAGGCCCGAGGCCTCGCTGTAGGCCAGTACGGAGGGCGACCGGCCCGTGCCGAGCACGTGCAGCGGCGCGCCCTTCGCGTCCGCCGCGGACACCGGCACCAGCACGTCTTCGCTCAACCGCTGCACCGGGTACTGCGCCTCGTCGAGCCGCCCCGGCGCACCCGCATGGCCGTGGCACAGCACGAACTGCACGCGGCGCTGCAGCATCAGGTCTTCGCAGGCGTACGAACTGTCGGAGACGGTCTGGATCGGGCCCGTGTGCAGGCGCGATTCGACAGTGCCGAGCCAGCGCGGGAAGAAGGTCAGCGACAGCACGTGCGTGGCTGCGAAGCTCAGGCTGGCTGCGTCGAGGTCGTGCGCGGCGCGGGCCTTGATGCGCGCGGCCTGCAGGCCGGCCAGCACTTCCTGCAACAAGGGCTGGAAGCGCTTGCCCGCGGCCGTGAGCGCCGTCGGGTGCGCGCTGCGATCGAACAGATCGACGCCGACCCACTCCTCCAGCGAACGGATGTGGCGGCTGAACGCGGGCTGCGCGATGGAGCGCGCCTGTGCCGCACGCGAGAAATTGCCGGACTCGGCCAGGGCCAGGAAATCTTCCAGCCATTCCAGGTCGAGCGGTCGGTTGCCAGGGCCCATGCGCAGCGCGGTCGGTTGAATAGTTGTATGCGATTCGAGTATTGGACGGCCCATGCCCCGCCGGCAAAAGATGCACCTCATTCCTGCACCTTGAACCACCACGGAGACACAGCATGCCTTCCATCGCGAATTATCGCGGGATCATTCCCGCCATTTCCTGCCCCTTCACGGCCGACCACCGCATCGACGAACCCGCGCTGCGCAAGCTGGCCTCGTGGCTCGCGGGGCATGACGGCGTGGTGGCAATCATGACCAACGGCCACACCGGCGAAGTGTTCTCGCTGACGCCTTCCGAACGCGCCGAGGTGACGCGCATCGTGGCCGACGAGCTGCGCGGCCGCATGCCGGTGATCTCGTCCATCGTGTGCGAAGGCCTGGCCGAGGCCGCCGAGCATGCCCGCGCCGCCCAGGCCGCAGGCGCGGTGGCGCTCGACGTGATGCCGCCGCACCACTGGCTGCGCTTCGGCTTCACGCCCGGCCATGCGCTGCAGTACTTCGAGGCCATCCACCGCGCCGCGCCGGAGCTGGACCTGGTCTGCCATGTGTATCCGGCCTGGACGCGCGCCTCGTACTCGTCGCAGCTGCTGGCGGAGCTGGCCCGCCTGCCCTACCTGCAGGCCTTCAAGGTGGGCCAGCGCGACATGAACAAGTACGCCCGCGACATCCAGGCGATCCGCGAAGCCGATGCGTCCAAGGCCATCCTGACCTGCCACGACGAATACCTGCTGGCCTCGATGGTGCAAGGCGTGGACGGCGCGCTGGTCGGCTTCGCGACCTTCATACCGCAACTCATCATCGACCTGTGGAACGCCGTGAAGGCCGGCGACCTGAAGAAGGCGATGGCGGTGCAGGCGCTCATCACGCCGCTGAAGGACGCGGTGTACGGCGGCGGCGAGCCGACCGGCGAGGCGCATGCGCGCATGAAGGGCGGCATGTTCCTGGCCGGCGTGCTCGACAACGCCACCGTGCGTCCGCCCACCGAGGCGCCGAATGCACGCGAGATGGATGCGCTGCGCGCCGCCGTCGAGCAGGCAGGCCTCTCGAAGCGCTGAGCCCACGGGGCCGCGGTGCCCCGATGAAAACCACAAGGAGACAAGAGACATGCAACGCAATCATTTCCTGCGCACCGCGCTGGCCGCCCTCGCGCTGGCCGCCGCGTCCACCACCGGCTTCGCGCAGACCTGGCCCAGCCGCCCGGTGCGCATGGTGATCCCGTTTCCGCCGGGCGGCACGCTCGACACCATCGGCCGCCTGCTGGCGCAGAAGCTCGGCGAGCAGACGGGCCAGAGCTTCATCGTGGAGAACCGCGCCGGGGGCAACGGCATCATCGGTGCCGACGTGGTGTCGAAGGCGCCGGCCGACGGGTACACGCTGCTGTTCAACGCCTCGACCTTCACCACCGCGCCGATGACCATGAAGTCCGTGCCCTACGACGTGGTGAAGGACTTCACGCCGGTGGCGCTGGTGGCGAAGGCGCCGCTGTCGGTGGCCGTGAACAAGAACCTGCCGGTGAGCGACGTGAAGTCGCTCATCGCGTATGCCAAGGCGCACCCCGGCAAGATGACCTTCGCGGTGGGTTCGATCGGATCGGCGGGCCACCTGTCGACCGAGCTGCTCAAGCGCGCGGGCGGCGGTCTCGACTACCTGATCGTGCCGTACAAGGGCACCGCGCCCGCGTTCCAGGACCTGATCGGCGGGCAGATCGACGGCTTCATCGACCCTATCCTCGGTTCGCTGCAGTACCACAAAAGCGGCATGCTGAAGGTGATCGCCGTCACCTCGGCCGCGCGCGCCGCGAGCCTGCCGAACGTGCCCACTGTGGGCGAGAGCATCCCGGGCTACGAGTTCTACAGCTGGTACGGCCTGTGGGGTCCGGCGAAGCTGCCGGCCGCCGTCACGCAGCGGCTGAACACCGAGGTCAACAAGGCGCTGGGCACCGACATGCGCGAGACGCTGAATGCGCAGGGCCTGCTGCTGACGCCGGGCAGCGTCGAAGACTTCGTGAAGTTCCAGGCCGACGACATGGCGCGCTCGAAGAAGATCATCGTGGAGGGCAACATCCATGTCGAATGAAGCTGCCCCGCACGCAGTGGTAACGGGCAGCAGCGGCGGCATCGGCCGCGCCATTGCGTCCCACCTGCTGGAGGCGGGTTGGCACGTGAGCGGACTCGACCTCGCCGCGCCGACGCTGTCTCACGCGCGCTTCGTGCATATAGCCGTCGACCTGTGCGATGCCGGCGCCATCGACCGTGCGACGGGCGACTTGCAAGACGCACAAGCGCTCGTGCATGCGGCCGGCGTGCTGCGCGTCGGCCCGCTGGGCGCCCTCGACCACGCAGGCGGCGAGCTGATGTGGCGCCTGCATGTCGACGCGGCCACGCGGCTGGCCGACGCGCTCGTGCCCGCGATGGCCGCGCGCGGCTGCGGCCGCGTCGTGTTCGTCGGCAGCCGCGTCGCGCAGGGCCTGCCCGGCCGCGGCCAGTACGCAGCCACCAAGGCGGCACTGATCGCGCTCGCGCGCAGCTGGGCCGCGGAGGTCGCGGCGCAGGGCGTGACCGTGAACGTGGTGTCGCCCGGCGCCACGCAGACCTCGATGCTGCAGGACCCGGCCCGCGCGGGCAGTGCGCCGCGCCTGCCGCCCATCGGCCGGCTGATCCAGCCCGAGGAAATCGCCGCGCTCACGGCCTTCCTGCTGTCGCCGACCGCGGCGGCCATCACGGGGCAGGACATCGCCATCTGCGGCGGATCGTCGCTGCACCGCTGACCTGTCTCCTCTTTCTTCCCCAGAACCACCGACCATGAAAATCGTCAACATCCTCGAGTCCACCCGTCCCATCAAGTCGGACATCCGCAACGCCTACATCGACTTCTCGAAGATGACCTTGAGCCTCGTGGCCGTGGTCACCGACGTGATCCGCGACGGCAAGCCCGTCGTCGGCTACGGCTTCAACTCCAACGGCCGCTACGGCCAGGGCGGGCTGATCCGCGAGCGCTTCCTGCCGCGCCTGCTGGAGGCCGAGCCGGCATCGCTGCTCGACGAGACCGGCGACAACCTCGATCCGCACAGGATCTGGGCCCGCATGATGATCAACGAGAAGCCCGGCGGCCACGGCGAGCGCTCGGTGGCCGTGGGCACCATCGACATGGCCGTGTGGGACGCCACCGCCAAGATCGCCGGCAAACCGCTGTACCAATTGCTCGCGGAGCGCTACGGCACCGGCACGCCGGACCCGCGCGTGTTCGTGTACGCGGCCGGCGGCTACTACTACCCCGGCAAGGGCCTGGAAGGCCTGCAGCGCGAGATGACCAGCTACCTGGAGCGCGGCTACTCGGTGGTGAAGATGAAGATCGGCGGCGCCACGCTGGCCGAAGATTGCGAGCGCATCGAGTCGGTGCTGAAGATCCTCGGCCCCGGCCAGCAGCTCGCGGTGGACGCCAACGGCCGCTTCGATTTGCAGACGGCCGTCGACTACGGCCGCGCGCTGTCGCAGTACCCGCTGTTCTGGTACGAGGAGGCCGGCGACCCGCTCGACTACGAACTGCAGGCCAAGCTCGGCGAGGTGTACGCCGGCCCCATGGCCACGGGCGAGAACCTGTTCTCCATGCAGGACGCGCGCAACCTCATCCGCCACGGCGGCATGCGGCCCGACCGCGACTGGCTGCAGTTCGACTGCGCGCTGAGCTACGGGCTGGTGGAGTACCTGCGCACGCTCGAGATGCTGAAGGCACACGGCTGGTCGCCCTCGCGCTGCATTCCGCACGGCGGCCACCAGATGTCGCTGGCCATCGCGGCCGGCCTCGGGCTCGGCGGCAACGAGAGCTACCCCGACCTGTTCCAGCCCTACGGCGGATTCCCCGACGGCGTGAAGGTACAGAACGGCCACGTCACGCTGCCGCCGCTGCCGGGCATCGGCTTCGAGGGCAAGGCCGACCTGATCACCGAGATGCGCGCACTAGCAGCCTGAAAGCAAGCACGGCCGGTCTGTTCGTGGGGCACCGCGGAACCAGCTTTGCCGGGCCGCAGGTGTCGCCCCCGGCGAGGGGGTAGGCGAAGCGACACGAAGTGCGCGAAGCCTGGGGGAGTATCAAGGATGAAAGCCGGAGCGGCGCACGACCGGCTCCCATTGCTGGCGATAGTTCTTGAGCATCTGCGCGGTCTCGGCCGCGTTGCTGACCACGGACGTGATGTAGAGCGCGTCGGCCGCCTTCTGCAGTCCCGGGTCTTTCATGACGTCGCGAATCGCGTTGGACAGCACTTGCACCTTGGCGGGCGCCATCGTGCTGGGCGCGAAGAAGGTGTTCCAGCCGTCGGCATCGATCTTCATGCCGGCTTCGCGGAAGGTGGGGACGTTGGGCGCGAAGCTCGCGCGCTTCTTGCCTGACGTGGCCAGGATGCGGATCTTGCCGGCCACGTGCTGCGGATAGAGCGAGTCGAGCGTGTCGATCGCGATCGGCAGGCTGCCGCCGCTCAGGTCGGCTGACAGCGGCGCCGAGCCGCCATAGCCCTTGATCTCCGGCTGCACGCTCAGCGCATCGCCCACCATCAGGCCGAAGAAGTGGGGCAGGCTGCCCGTGGCCGGCACGCCGAAGACCGCCTCTTCAGGGTGCGCCCAGAGCCGGCCCACGAGGAACATCGCGCGGTCGAGCTGGAGCTTGTTGCCGACCGCCAGCGCAAAGTCGTAGCTGCTGACTTGCGAGACGGGCACGAAGTCCTTGTCGGGATCGTAGCCCGCGTCCTTGAACACCAGCGGCGCGACCACCATCACGGCGGGGTTGCCGAGCATCAGCACGTTCTGCCCCGCGGGGGCGCGCTTCACTTCCCTGGCCGCGAGCCGGCCGCCCTCGCCCGGACGGTTTTCCACGCTCACCTGGATGCCGAGCTTCGGCGTCAGCCGCTCGGCGATCAGTCGCGCGATGCGGTCAGTGCTGCCGCCCGCGGCATAGCCGACCACGAGCGTGAGCGGTCCGCCCTCGAGCGCGGCGGGCGCCTGGGCATGGACCAAGGGGGCGCAAGCGGCCAGGGCGACGCCCCACGCCATGAGCTTGCGCCTGGAAAGAAATACGGGCATCGGTTCTCCTGCGGGCAGTTGTCGTGAACGGGGGGCGCGCACGGTTTTCACGGCGAAAATCGCGCGCCCGGACTGTTTCCATTCGTTCAAATTTGTTACCGGTTTATACACATACACAAACAGTTGATCTAATTCACTATCCGTCCGCCGAGGCGGGCGAACCACATTTCCTGCCCCTTCTCCCTTCCGTCATTCCTATGCAACAAGCTTTTCCCGATGCAGCAGCGTTGCGCTCGCCCCGCTCCCTGGACGATCTGCTGCTGTACCGGCTGTCGCGTGCCGTGCGCGCAGGCAGCGGCATGGCGACCCGCCTGGTCGAAGGGGGCTTCGGCATCACGCGCCGCGAGTGGGGCATGGTCGCCACGCTCGCGCAGGAGGGCGAGATGACCTCGTCGACGCTCGCCACGCACCTGCACCTGGACCGGGTGCGCACCTCGCGCGGACTGCGCAGCCTGGTCGAGAAGAAGCTGGTGGAGCGGCGGCAGGACTCGCAGGACCGGCGCGAGGTGCATGTGCAGCTGAGTGCTTCGGGCCGGCAACTGTTCGGCCGGCTGTTTCCGCGGATCGCAGAGCTGAACACGGAACTGCTGGAAGGCATCGAGCCTGCGCACCTCGACATCTTCCTGCAGTGCCTGCGGCATCTGGAACAGCGTGGAGTGCAGTTGCTTGCACAGGGGGTGGTCGCGGAGAAGGCGGACCGCCGCTCGGGGGGAACGCGGCATCGGTGGCCGGAGCGCGGGGGCTGACGGTGCCCTTGCATGGCCGCAATCGCGAACTAGACTGAAGCATGAGGGCACCCGCGGTGCCGGGGGCCAAGGAGCGTGCCATGTACAAGCGTGTTCTTGTCCCGACCGACGGCTCTGCGCTGTCGGAGCAAGCAGTCAATACCGCCATCGAGCTGGCCTTGTTGACCAATGCGGAACTGGTGGGCGTCACCGTCGCGCACATCGAGCCCGTCGGCTACTTCGAAGGCTCGATGATGCTGAGCCAGCGGGACATCCAGGCCTCTCAGGCGCAGACGGACCAGGCCGCGCAGCACCTGGTCGACAGGGTCGCAGCCCTCGCGCTCGGCAAGGGGGTTCGCAACGCGCAGGCCATCGTCATGAAGTCGAACCAGGTCGCCGAGGCCATCATCGCGACCGCGAAGAACCAGCAGTGCGACCTGATCGTGATGGCCTCGCACGGGCGACGCAGCCTGGCGCGCCTGCTGATGGGCAGCGAGACGCTGCATGTGCTGACGCACTCGCACGTTCCGGTGCTGGTGCTGCGATAGGCAGCTCGCCGCTGGCGGCGCCCGTTCAGGCCAGGCTCGGTTCGCCGCCTGCCTGGGGCTGCTGAGCCTCCTGATCCAGCCATTGCAATTCACTCAGGAGGTACGGCCTGGAAAGAGTCATTCCGTCCAGCCGGACGCGCACGGCCAGGCCATACACCTTGGTGATCGTTCCCGGCTTCCCCTGAAACTCCACCCGCGCCCCTCTTCGGACGGGGGCCCTGAACTGGGCGTAGATTTCCTTGATATTCATCGCAAGGGTTCCTGTGAGCAGTTGGCCGGAGAACCGCGGTGATGGTTGTGTGGTCTGGTCATTTCGTAGGGGGCAAGCAGCCGGAGGCTGCATCGCGGATGCGTCATCCCGGATTGGGTTCCGCAGACGATGGGTCGCGGGGAGGACGCGAGCATGAATACGTTTGAGGCTGAGCCACCGGCTCCTCATGCTCGGCAGCGCATTCCGCGTGTCCCACCGCGCATTCACGCTCGCCATCGGCCATGACCGCGCTCGGCGCCATGCCGAAACGAGCTCGAAAACGCCGTGAGAAATGCGCAGCCGATACAAAGCCGCAGCGGGCGCAGATCTCGCCGATCGTGGCGCTGCCGCGCCGGGCTCCTCGCAACAGGCCATGGGCCCGCTCCAGCCTGTGCGCCATCAGCTCGGCGCCGAAAGTCATTCCGTCCTGGGCCATCCGCGCATGCAGGCTGCGCACCGAGATGCCCAGCTTCTCGGCGACGACCTGGGGATTCAGGACGGGATCGGCATACATCTGTTCGACGACCTGCCGCACCTTGCGCCTGAAGAAGCTGCGCTCCCTGCGAACCGTCGTCAGCTCCCCTTCCCTTGCGCCAAGAAGAACAGCATGCACGGCTCCAACGAGCAGATCGGACAGCCTCTCGGATTCGGCCTTTTCGAATGCATGCGGCCACGCGCTGAGCATGCGCATCTGGCCGGCCAGAAGGTGGAGTGCGGCGTTTTGTGGCTGGGGGCGCGCAATCAGGCTTTCAACGGCACTCGCGTGAGGACCCAGCGCCGCAATGGGTATGGCCAATGCGAGCATGCTGACCGACTGCCGATGGTCGAGCCGGTATTCACGCCTGCCGTCGATCAGGAACGGCTGCCCCGGCGCCGCCTGCATGCCTCGTTCGAGTTGCAGGACGTCGCATTTCCCCGAGGTATAGAGATCGATGAAGAGAAACGGCCGTTCGAGGCGTGCCAGGTCCGAGGCCGTGCACTCGACGTCATGCGGCGAGCAGACCTGCACATGGTTGAGCGCCAGCTCCTCGAAGCCGCGCGTCGTGAGCGTGGCTTCGAAATCGTCGGGCCACGGCACGTTCGGGGTCACCGGCGTCTTCGCCTTCTGGCCCGCCTCGCGCCAGAATTCCGCTCGGCGCTTCGGCTCGATGTGCAGCGTCGACCATCGGTTGAAAATCATCGCGCAGCAGGGCGATCGAGGTCCGCGATCTGTTTTCGATCCGGCACCGGAATCACAGCCATTGCAGGGTGTGCCCGATATTTCCTCTTTCGCCCCGCCCTCCCTTCACTCGGTTTTCGGGCGAGAGAATAATCACAAAATCGATTTTTCCGCGATGGACTTGTCTATAAGCGCAGGAAAAATTGACTCCTGGCGCAGTTCGCCCTCCAGCCCGGCTCGCCCATCGCGTAGCCAGCAGCGTCTCGATGTCGTGTACGCGGCGCCCTGTGGCGCAGGGTCGGCCTGCTTCACGATGCGCTCGGGCGATGTGCCAGTGACCACATGGAACCGGACCGGAATGCCATGGCGGAAAAAGGTCTCGGGATTGCCGATGTCGCCCGTCGGCCGCGAAAAGCGCGTGTCGAGCATCAGCACGCCGAGGAAGGCGCCGGCATTGCGGGTCATGTCCGTGGGGCTGGCCATTCATTCATTCCACCGTGCTGCGGCGGTCGATCTTGCGGCTCAGCACGATGGAGGTGTGCGTCTGGTTGATGCCGTCGATCTGCCCCATCTGGTCGAGGAGCTTGTCGAGCTGTTCAGGAGTGCCGCAGCGCAGCAGGACCATGTAGTCGAACTGGCCGCTCACGGCCCATACCTCCTCCACCTCGGGCAACCGCTCAAGCGCCTTGATGGTCGCGGGGGCGCCCTTCGCATTGACGCTGAGGCCGCAGAAGGCTCGCACCACGGCCTGTTCGAGCCGCTGGCCAAGGCGCACGCCATACCCCGAGACGATACCCTCGCGCTCCAGCCGGGCAATGCGCGCGACCACGGTGGTCCGTGCGATCTTGAGCTTGCGCGCGAGGTTGGCGGCAGGCTCGCGGGCGTTGGCTTGGAGCAGCGTCAACAGATGGCGGTCCAGGTCGTCGAGTCGTTGGTCCATGGCAGCCCCTGCAGCGGAAATGAGTGGATTGTGACCCGCGCGAAGCGAATGCCCGGGCGCCGGTGTCGGGAGCATCACCATCGTCAACGCAGCGATCGATGGACAGCGAGAAGCCGGAACAATTTCATGTCAAACTGGAATCAACGCGGGCCGTCATCTGCCACGCCTTATTAGAGAATTACGCTAGCGATCTTACGTTTTAGTCATCATGTTCAGACGCGAATTTCTTCCCCCCATGGGCCAGCTGCTGGCCTTCGAAAGCGCGGCGCGCCACGCCAGCATCTCTCGAGCCGCGCAGGAACTCCACCTGACGCAGAGCGCCATTTCGCGGCAGATCAAGCTGCTGGAAGAGCAACTGGGCACGGCGCTTTTTCATCGCGTACGGCAGCGCGTGGTGCTCACCGAAGCCGGCCGCGTGTATGCGGCCGAGCTTCGCGGCGGCCTGGACAGCGTGTCCAACGCCACCCAGCGCGTGGTGACCATGGGCGGGATGGGAGAGGTGCTCAACCTCGCGGTGCTCCCGACATTCGCAACGCGATGGCTGATCCCGCGCATGAAGCGTTTTGCCGCGCTGCATCCGGGCGTGACGGTCAACTTCGCAGCGCGGACCGAGCCCTTCGATTTCGCGCGCGAGCCCTTCGACGCGGCGATTCACTTCGGCGCCGATTTCTGGCCGGGCGCTTCTTGCGACTATCTGCTCGGGGAGAGCGTGGTCCCGGTGTGCAGCCCCGAGTTCAAGCGCCGCAGCGGCATCCACACGCGCGAGGACCTTGCGGGCCAGTGCCTTCTTCATCAGTCGTCGCGCCCCATGCAGTGGTCGGAGTGGTTCGAGCAGGTCAAGGTGAGCGCCGCGCATGCGATGCGCGGCCCGCGCTTCGAGCACTTCGCCATGCTCGCGCAAGCGGCGGCGAATGGCCTCGGCGTTGCGCTGGTGCCGAAGTTCCTCATCGAAGAAGAGCTGGCCTCCGACCGGCTGGTGGTGCTGTTCCGCGAGGCGCTGCTGACGCAGCGGGCCTACTACGTGGTGGTGCCGGAAGTCGCCGCCGAAAATCGCCTGGTGCAGGCGTTTCGCGATTGGCTGGTGGCCGAGGCGGCCGCGTCGCGGCCGTCGAGTGCCTCGTCGAAATCAACTCCGCCTGCGGCCGCCGGACGTTGAATCGCCTCGAGCAGCGGCTGGGCAAGCAGGATCACAAGGAGCACTCATTCGAGATCGAGATTGGAAGCGCCCAACCTGACGAACCGCGTCGTCGAAACGACGAAGCGTTCAGCCCTTTCGCCGATCTGCTCTCTACCATCCGTCAAGACTCGCTTCTACAGTTCTTTTCACAGGGCAACGGTGCCCCGCAGGAGAAATGAAATGACGAAAGTGAAGATCGAAAATGTGCTGGTCCTGGGCGCCGGCAAGGTCGGCAGCACCGTGGCCGACATGATCGCGGAGTACCACCGCCTGCCCGTGACGCTGGCCGACGTGAGACCGGGCCGCAACGATGAAAGCGACCCGCTGGTGCGGCGCATTGCGCTCGACGTCGAAAACAACGAATACCTGCGCACCGCGCTGCGCGCGCACTCGGTGGTGATCAACTGCCTGCCGTTCTTCCTCGCGCAGCGCGTGGCCACCGAAGCGGCGGCATGCGACGTGCACTACTTCGACCTCACCGAGGACGTGGCGGCGACGAAAGCCATCCGCGACATATCGAAGACGGCCACCTCGGTCCTCATGCCCCAGAGCGGCCTGGCGCCCGGCGTGATCGGCATGCTCGGCGGCTATCTTGCCAGCCGCTTCGACGAACTCTACGACCTGCGCCTGCGCGTGGGCGCCCTCACGCGCAATGCCACCAACAGCCTGCGCTACAACTTCACCTGGAGCATCGACGGCGTCATCAACGAGTACTGCAACCCGTGCGACGCCATCGTGAACGGCCAGCTGGTGTCGGTGCAGCCGATGGAAGGGCACGAGACCTTCACGCTCGACGCCGAGGCCTTCGAAGCCTTCAACACCTCCGGCGGCCTGGGCACGCTGTGCGAGACGCTCGCGGGCAAGGTGCGCAACCTCGACTACAAGACCATCCGCTATCCCGGCCATTGCGACGCGATGAATTTCCTGCTGCACGACCTGCGCCTGATCGAGCGCCGCGACCTGCTGCGCCAGGTGCTGGAGCATGCCGTTCCGCACAGCCGCGAAGACGTGGTGATCCTGTTCGCCTCGGCCTCGGGCCGTCGCGACGGCCGCTTCGAGCAGGAGACGCGCGTCGCGCGGGTGTTCGGAGCGCCGCTGCGCGGCAAGGACCGCACCGCCATCGAGCTGACCACCGCCGCCGGCGTCGTCGGCGTGTTCGAGCTGCTGCGGCAAGGCAAGCTTCCCGCGCTCGGCTTCGTCGGCCAGGAGCAGGTGCCGCTCGGGCAGTTCCTCGCCACCAAGGTCGGCCACTATTACCAGGGGCTCGGCGTGGCGTCTTCCGCACCTGCGCCCAGGCCCAAGGGCGAGCCCGCGCACGCCTGACCGCCTCTCTGGCCGACCGCGTGCTGCCGGTGTATTCCTGGCTCGCCAGCAAGGAGCTCGATCCGCTGGCGCCGAGGCCCGGAGACGTCGCGTACCTGGCTTGGGGGTTGTCGCTTCGTACCGTTACTCGAACCGTATCTCGGCCACCGTAGGCGCATTCGGTTCCCTGGTGTTGGCGTTCGCGAGGGCGCCGTCCTTTTCGATCCTGAACCAGTAGCGGCACCCGGTTCGCGAAATCATCGTCACGCACATCGCACCATCGGGGTTGAGAAACCATTTGCCCGACGCTCGGCCGGGGCCGCTCCGGTTGGCGAAGTCCACGCGGCCGTCGGCGTAGAACTGCCAGCTCGAGACCATGCCGGTCGCGAGATTGTTTGAAACGATGGGTTTGCCGATCAAGGTGCTCTCGATCTCGGTCTTGCTCAGAAACACGCGATCATAAGTGGGCGCCGACTCATCGGAGATGGCGGGGACGGCAGCAATGCAAAGCAGCGTGCGGATGGCGTAACGTGTGAACATGACATGCCCTTCTGACGTCGCCGAAAACGTCATTCGGAGGGGGCAAGCTCGGCCAAAATGTTGGCCCGTCGCGCTGAGGTGCGCGCGGTGGCGAAGTTGTTCTTCGACAAGTCTGCTCAGTTGAATCATTTCCTCTAGTAGTGGTCGGCTGTCATCCAGCCAGATTCGCTTGAATGCATGCGTGAATGCATTCGTGTACGGTTGCATGCGGGAGCCGGCGCCCCTCGGTGCGTGCACCGCTTGATCAATGAACGTTCTCGTTTTGCCGCCAGCATTCCAGGAAGCCGGCACGCATCGCGATGCGAGCCATCGACTTCAATGGCGTTACAGGGCATTAACCAAAAAGTGTCCTTGTCCCGTGCATCGGGTAAGACCCATGTGCAGGAATATGGCTTGCTTTTTTCTGCTTTCCACAGCCTCTCGGGGCGGTTGTGGCCAGAAAGCGGATCGACAAAGGCGGTGTTCGATTTCAGCAATGACACAACGGTGCTCCGATTGCCCTTCGGTGAGTGACCGAAGAGCGGTCTGAGATGGCGGTCGGAGGCGACTTCGCAAGACGCCGGAGATCGCGGGAATGCACTGTGAAGGCAACTTCGATCCTGCTTGTATTTCGTTGTGTCGCATGTACTGCGCTTGTAGCACTCATGATCTGGCTGCCCTGGTCGGAGTCGAATATCTCAGCGACCTCCCGAGGCCGTGCAACGCAGCCGCCTGACGCTTTTCGCCAATCGCCGGGAGCAGTGCTGCCATTGCCGCGAGGCACCCGCGGTGTGCCAAGATCGAGGCGCTGGACCTGCAGGTGGCCGGGCGGCAAGCCCGAAGCGTTCCAGAAGGTGGTGGTACGGGCGGACGCCGCCATCTACGCGAAGATCATCAAGGACGCGAACATCCGCCTGGGGCCCTGAAGCCGCGCCACCGCTGCGCGCCAGTGCCGCGCACACGGCGCAGGAGCCTGGATCGACGGATTCCCGAGGGGCCTGGGGATGGGCCGCGCATCGGCGCGCATCCTTGTCGCTGGAGCGTACTCGCTGGGTAGTCTGCCTTCGTGCAGAACCGCTTTCGGCAAGGCCGTTCAGCTCCTGCACGCGCGGTACCGGGCACTCGCCGCAGGCGGCCGGAGGTCGGCTTCCGCTGCTGCAAAGCCGACCTCCGCTTCCCGCACAAGTTGAGGATCAGTTCTGCGCTGGCGTCGCAGCGGAAACGGCTGCGCGCAACCCCAACTCATAACTGTCTACGCCGAAACCGCAGATCTGTCCCCGCACGATCTCTGCGAAGACCGAGTGGTGGCGGAACTTCTCCCGCGCATGGATGTTCGACATGTGCACCTCCACCACGGGCACCGTCAGAATTGCCAGCGCATCGCGGATTCCGTAGCTGTAGTGCGTCCATGCACCGGCATTGATGAGCACTGCGTCCACGCCCTCCGAGAAGGCGCGATGGATGCGCTCGCACATCTCGCCCTCGCTGTTGGTCTGAAAGCTCTCGATCCCGGCACCCAGCTCCTTGCCCAGAGCTTGCAGCCGCTGGTCGATTTCCTCGAGGGTTGTCGTGCCGTACTGCTTCGGATCGCGCTTGCCGAACATGTTGTGGTTGATGCCGTGAAGCATGAGGATCTTCATGATGCGTCTCCGAAATGAGCTGTCAGACCAAGGGAATGGTCATGCGGTCGATCACGGCGCGGGTGTCGGGGCGCACGCCGCGCCACCATGCGAAGGCTTCCGCGGCTTGCTCGACCAGCATGCCGACACCATCGGCCAGCCTTGGCACGCCGGCGTTTTGCGCCAAACGCAGGAAGGGAGTGAGCCCTTTGCCGTAGGCCAGTTCATACGCCAGGCGCGCGCCCTGCAGGGCCTCGACCGGCAAGGGCGGCAACTCGCCCCTGAGACTGGCCGAGGTGCCGTTGATGACGATGTCGAATTTTTCGCCCGAAAGATCGCCGTAGGCGCATCCCTCGACCTTGCCGTGAGCCGCGAACTGCCTTGCAAGATCGTCCGCCTTGCCCTGCGTACGGTTTGCGAGCACCAGCACCGCAGGTCGCTGTTCGAGAAACGGAAGCAGTGCGCCACGGACCGCACCACCTGCGCCGAGCACCAACATGCGCGCCCCCTTGAGCGCGAAGCCAAGGTTGCGTTGGATGTCATTGGTGAGCCCCAGGCCATCGAAGTTGTCGGCCACGATGCGGTCACCCTCGAACTTGAGTGCATTGGTCGCGCCTGCAAGTTGCGCGCGTTCAAGCCTTTCCGTGGCCAAGGCAAAGGCCTGAAGCTTGAACGGCGCCGTCACGTTCATGCCGCGTCCGCCAGCGCTGCGAAATGCATGCAGATCGTCGGCGAAGTGATCGAGAGATCCTTCGATCGCGCTGTAGTCGATGTCCTGTCCGGTCGAGGCTGCAAAACTGCCGTGGATGTAGGGCGACTTCGTGTGCCCGATGGGGTTGCCGATGACGGCGTACTTGTCGGTCATCTCGAGAAGCTCCTTATGCGCTGTAAAGCACGCCGTCGGCCTGCATGTCTGCGATCTGTGCGGCGTCGAAACCCAGGCTGGCTGCGATTTCCGCGTTGTGCTCGCCCAACTCGGGCGCGACCTGCATGATCGAGGTATCGCCGCCCGACATGCGGAAAGGCAGGTTCGGCAGGCGGATCTTTCCGAGCACCGGGTGGTCCTGCTCGACCACCATTCCGCGCGCCTGGATCTGTGGGTCGGCCAGCACTTCGTCGATGCGCTGGACCTTCGCGGCCGGCACGTCGATGCCGTCCAGCATCTTCAGAAGTGCCGCCACCGGTCTTGCCGATACCCAGGGCTTCACCACTTCGAGGATGCCGGTGCGCTGTGCGTTGCGACCCGCCGAGGTATGCAACATCGTGTCGGTGCCGAAGCCTGCCGGGCCACCTGTCTGTTCCACCAACGCAGCGAACCTCTTCCAGGCGTCGTCGACTTGCGCCGCGATGACGACGTCGCCGTCCTGCGCGCGGAACACGCCGTAGAGCGTCGAGTTGGGCATGTCGTGCCCTGTCTGCACCGGTACTTCCTTGCCTCCCGACAGCGTGTAGCACTGCACCGCGTATTCGTGCATCGACACCAACGTGTCGTACAGCGCCATGTCGATGTGCTGCCCGCGCCCGGACTTCACCCGACCGAGGAGGGCCGCATTGATGGCCGCCACCGCATGGATGCCGGTGTACATGTCGCCTAGCGAGATCCGCAGCAGAGGCGGCGCTTCACCGGGATTGCCGACCATCTGCATGATCCCGCTCTTGGCTTCGGCGATGAGGCCGAAACCGGCGCGGTGCGAGTCGGGGCCGGTATGTCCGTAGGCCGAAATCGAGCAGTAGACGAGGCCGGGGTTGGTCTCGGCCAGTTCGGCATACCCCAGGCCGAGCTTGTCGAGTGCACCGGGCCGGTAGTTCTCGACGAACACGTCGGCACTGTCGACGAGCTTCTTCATCAGTGCGCGGCCGCGGGGATCCTTGGTGTTGACGCTCAACCCCTTCTTGCCCATGTTCTGCTGCAGGAAGTAGCCGCTGTGGTCACCGACGAACCAGGCATGCTGGCGGCCTGCGTCGCCCGACCCCGGGCGCTCGACCTTGATGACTTCCGCACCCAGTGCGGCGAGGCAGCGCCCCACATACGGACCGGCCAGGAAGTGGCTGTAGTCGATGACGCGCATGCCAGCCAGCGGCAGCCCTTGTTGCGACGACGCGCTCATGCCGGCCTCCTTGGCACCATCACGCGGTGCTCGCCCTTCTGCACGACCTCATCGCGCTGGTTGATCAGTTCGGACGGCAGCACGAGGATGCCCCAGCCCGGCTTGCTCTTCGATTCGCGCTTGGTGCCCACGTGGAACCTCACTCGCACCGTGTCGCCCAGCTTGATCGGGCCAACGAAGCTCCATTCCCAGCCCAGCGACATGCCGGGCATGAAGCGCATGTCGCTCCTGGTCTTCAACCCGTCGGCGATCGACAGGCCGAACAGGCCGTGTGCCACGCGGGTGCCAAACGGCGTCATGCGGGCATAAGCCTCGTCTGTGTGCACGGGGGTGTGGTCGCCGCTGAGGTCGGCGTAAGCCATCACGCGCGCCTCCGTCACTTCGTAGGGCGGGCTGACGCAGGTGGCGCCGACGACGGCGTCGTCCCAATACTTGTCTTCGATGGTCAGTGATGTCATGGGTGTCTCTCCTGGATTGAAAGGTTCAGGCGCGTGGATCGATGGCAAGCGCGCGGGCCACGGTGCCTGCGCTGGCCTGGATGAATTCGACGGCCAGGCCATCCGGCAGGCGCAGCCAGTTGCGGCCTTGCGGCATCTCGGTGACGCCGAAGGCTTGTGCAGCGGCGAGTGCGGCCTCGAGGTCTTCGCACATCACGCCGATGTGGCCGAGGCGGCCCTCGGGTCCGGCGTAGTCAGGCTTGGCCATGAACTGCATGCCGCCGAGCGTCCAGTATTGGATGGGCTCCTCGACGGTGCCTTGCACCTCGCGCATCGTCATGCCGCAGACATCGTGAAAGAACCGGATATGCCAATGGATGTCTGCCACCCAGATGGCGACATGTTCGACGTAAGCGCGCGGACGGGTCATTTCGCCTCCATACGGCGTTCGATGCCCTTGATGGCAGCGACCAGCGTCTGATTCACGGGGGTCGGCACGCCGTGTTTCAGGCCCGCGCGCACAACGGCGCCGTTGATGAAGTCGATCTCGGTGATGGAACCCTTCTCCAGGCTTTGCAGCATCGAGGTCTTGAACTCGTAAGGAAGCCCTTCGGCAGCCATCATCCAGGCGTCGCGCGGCGTGTCGATGGACAATTTCACTCCACCCGCTTCGGCAACAGCCATTGCCTCGCCCACTGCTGCAAGGGCTGCAGCTTCGATCTCCGGTACTGCGTAGAGGCTGCCGTACACCTGCCCCGTGATCGCACTCAATGCACCTGTGGAGACGTTGATGAGGAGCTTGTCCCAGATCACGCCCGTGATGTTGTCGCTGACCTCGCACGGCAGCGCAGCGCGTTCGAATTCGGCGGCAATGGCCGCAGCCCGTGCACTGATGCGGCCATCGAGTTCGCCGATCACCGTGCGCTTGTTGCGTGTGCCCGCGATGATGTGGCCCGGCCCGAGGAACACGCCGCCGACATAGGTCTTGCCGGCCAGCGCATGCTCCGCGCCGGCGACCTCCGCCAGGATGTCTTCATGCCCCATTCCGTTCTGCAGCGACATCACGGCGGTGTCCGGACCGACGACGGACAACGCGCCCTCGATGGCTGCACGCGTATGGAAGGACTTGACCAGCACGATCACCAGATCGGCCGGAGGCAAACCTTCGACGCTGGTGACGGCACGCACCTTCACCATGCGCTCGTTGTCGCCGTCCTTCATGCGCAGGCCATCGCGTCGGATGGCGTCGACGTGGGCCTGGAACGGATCGATGAGCGTCACATCGGAGCCACC
Source organism: Variovorax sp. 10L421 (assembly GCF_056395365.1). Lineage (NCBI taxonomy): Bacteria > Pseudomonadati > Pseudomonadota > Betaproteobacteria > Burkholderiales > Comamonadaceae > Variovorax > Variovorax sp. 10L421. The sequence continues at coordinate 29,800 of NZ_JBFTJJ010000032.1, read as the reverse complement.
CGCCGCGAGGGTGCCCCCGATGGCGCATCCGAGGGCGCCTGCGCCCAGAAAGTAGATCTTCATGCGTGTCTCCTGATGGAATGACACAACGATAGTTTTTTCAGTCCATGTCGCCAATGACATGGATGAAATGGTCTACATTCCGTTTTGAAATGGAAGCGGACGACTATCCGACGGATACGGGGACCGGCATGGTCAGCGTCAAGCTGCTGTGCCTGTTCGACCTCGTCTACAGCACACGCAGCGTGACGCGCGCGGGTGAGCAGATGGGGCAGAGCCAGCCGACCGTGAGCAATTGGCTCGGCCGCTTGAGAAAGCAACTCGGGGACGAACTTTTCGTGCGCACGGTCGACGGCATGCAGCCAACGCCGCGCGCGACGGAACTCATCGTTCCTGTACGCGAAGCCTTGGCGGCATTGCGTCGTGTCGCTGCGCCCGAGCCGGCCTTCGAGCCGGCCAGCGCCACGCGGCGCTTCCGCATCTGCATGACCGATGCGAGCCACATCACATTGCTGCCGCAACTGCTGGCGCATGTGCGCGCGGCTGCGCCGGGCATCGTCCTGGAGGCCGCACGCATCGACGAGCAGACCGGGCCGGCATTGCAATCGGGCCAAGCCGACCTGGCCATCGGCCTTGTGCCTTGGCTCGAGTCAGGTTTCTTCCAACAGGTGCTCTATCCGCAGGACTGGGTGTGCCTGGTCAACGCCAAGCATCCGCGTGTGAACGGCAAGCGCATGGGCTTGCGCGAATACCGGGCCGAAGCGCACGTCGGCATCTCCGGTGGAACTGGCGTTCAGTTGCTGGAAGCCGCGCTGCAGCGTCACCGCGTGGTGCGACGCATCCTGCTGGAACTCCCGGGATTTCTCGGTCTGGCCGCGATCGTGTCAACCACCGACTTGATCGCCACGGTGCCGCGGCAGATCGGCGAGACGCTGGCACGGACAACCGGCCTTTCGGTGTTCGATTGCCCCGTGCCCGTGCCGCCTTTCACAGTCAAGCAGCACTGGCACGCCCGATACAACCAGGATCCGGCAAACCGCTGGCTGCGAGGCCTGTGCGAGCACCTGTTCGCGCGAAATTTGCGAAAGGCTCAGTGAAGGCCGTGCGCGCCTGGTGGCAACGAGTACCCGCTTACTTTGCAAACGACTGGCCTGCGCGAATGCTCCGATTGAAATTTAGTGTTGACGAAGCCGGCCCAGATACAGAGGCATACGCAAACCGGGCTCCAGACGCTCCGCGCGCCGAACAATCTTCCCATCAGTCCGGAAGCGCATGCGGATCCGGCTGACCACCATTCCGGTGCTCATCAATCACTTCGGATTCAAGGAAATTTCAAATGACCGATTCCTCTCAGTTGCCCCGTCGCTCTTTCCTGGCCAAGGCGGCGCTCGGCGTGGCTGCCGTCCAGCTGACTTCGATCGTGCCCGCCTTCGCCCAATCTGCCGGCACAGGCGCCGTCAGACGCCTCGAGCCGCTCAAGAGCATCGACGCCGGCAGCCTCAGCATCGGATATTTCGAAGCAGGTCCGGCCAACGGCGCGCCTGTGATTCTTCTGCACGGCTGGCCCTACGACATCCACATGTTCGTCGACGTCGCACCACAACTGGCCGCCGCGGGCTTCCGCGTGATCGTGCCGTACCTGCGCGGCTATGGCACCACCCGGTTCCTGTCGGCCGACACCCCGCGCAACGGCCAGCAGTCGGTGGTCGCCGTCGACATCATCGCGCTGATGGATGCGCTGAAAATTCAGTCAGCCACCATTGCCGGCTGCGACTGGGGCGCGCGCACGGCGTGCATCATGGCCGCGCTGTGGCCGGAGCGCGTGAAGGCGCTGGTGTCGGTCAGCGGCTACCTGATCGGCAGCCAGGAGGCCGGCAAGATCCCGCTGCCGCCGCAGGCCGAGTTGCAATGGTGGTACCAGTACTACTTCGCGACCGAGCGCGGCCGCGCGGGCTACGAGAAGAACCGCCACGACTTCGCCAAGCTCATCTGGCAGATCGCATCGCCGAAGTGGAACTTCGATGCGGCCACCTTCGATCGCAGCGCCGTCGCGTTCGAGAACCCCGACCACGTGGCCATCACCGTGCACAACTACCGCTGGCGCCTGGGCCTGGCCGACGGCGAAGCGAAGTACCAGGCACTGGAAGACCGACTCGCCAAGGCGCCCGTGATCGGCGTGCCGACCATCACGCTGGAGGGGGACGCCAACGGTGCGCCGCACCCCGAGCCCAGCGCCTATGCGAAGAAATTCTCGGGGCGCTACGAGCATCGGCTGGTGAGCGGCGGCATCGGCCATAACCTGCCGCAGGAAGCACCCGAGGCCTTCGCAAAGGCCGTGATCGACGTCGCGCGCGGGTGAGTCGCGTCCGCCGTCGTCGAGCAATCACCTCCAGGGCACAGGAATACAAGCCATGTGGAACATCTATCAGGCATACATCGATGGGACCTTCGTGCCCGTACAGGGCAGCGAGCGGCTGGAGATCGTCAACCCCGCAACCGAGCAGGTCATCGGCACAGTGACCTTGGCGAACCGCGACGATGCGAAGCGAGCGATCGATGCGGCCAATCGGGCACAGCCGGGGCTGGCCGGCAGCACCAAGGCACAGCGCATCGAGATGCTCAAGCGCCTCGAGGCGGCCGTGCTGGCGCGCACCGACCAGATCTGCGAGGCCACGATCGAGGAGTACGGCGGCCCTTTGGCCCGCTCGCAATGGGTCAGCAACTACGCCTCGCAATGCTTCGCGAGCACGGCACGGATGCTGCAAGACTACGTCTTCGAACGCCGCTTGGGCGACGCCACTGTGGTGATGGAGCCCGTCGGCGTGGCCGGCCTCATCGCCCCCTGGAACAGCACGACCGGAAGCATTTGCAGCAAGTTGGCATCGGCCATCGCCGCGGGCTGTGCCTCGGTCGTCAAGCCGAGCGAGTTGGGCCCGCTGCAGGCGCAGGTCGTGACCGAGGCATTGCATGACGCGGGCCTGCCGGCCGGCGTCGTCAATGTACTGCTCGGGCGCGGCGGCGATGTCGGCGACGAGATCTCCACCAACCCGGGAATCGCAAAGATCTCGTTCACCGGTTCCACGCAGACCGGCAAGCTCATTGCGCGCGCAGGCCTGGATACCATGAAGCGCGTGAGCCTGGCGCTTTCGGGCAAGTCGGCCACCGTGATACTGGACGACGCCGACCTGGTCGCCGTGTTGCCCATGGCGCTGAACGCGGCCTTCATGAACAACGGCCAGGCCTGCGTGGCCGGCACGCGACTGCTGATCCCGAACGTGCACATGACGCAGGCGATCGAACGCCTGCAGGCCACGGTGACCGCCATGCGCGTGGGCGATCCGCGCGACGCCGCCACCGCCGTCGGGCCGCTCGCGAGCAAAGCGCAGTTCGAGCGCGTGCAGCATTTCATCCGCCGCGGTCTGGCGCAGGGCGCGACGCTCGTGGCCGGCGGCGAAGGCCGCCCGGACGGTCTTGACAAGGGCTGGTTCGTGCGGCCCACCGTATTCGCCGACGTGCGCAACGACATGGACATCGCACGCGAGGAAATCTTCGGGCCGGTGCTCTCGGTGATCGGCTATGACGACGAGGATGAAGCCGTTGCCATCGCGAACGACTCCGTGTACGGCTTGCAGGCCTACGTCTTCTCGTCGCAGCCGATGCGCGCCCTCGGTGTGGCCTCGCGGCTGCGCGCCGGCACAGTGCTGGTCAATCGCATCACGCCCGAGTTGATCGCGCCATTCGGCGGCGTCAAACAGTCGGGCATCGGCAGAGAGTTTGGCATCTTCGGCATGGAAGCATTCCTGGAGCCCAAGACCATTGCCATCCCGAACGGCCTTGTGCTGCCCCGTCAGGCAGCTTGAGCACGATCGCTCGCCGGTTGGGTTCACGGCCCCGCGCCGGGGGCACGCTCTACGCCGCCGAGTCTCTCAGCAACCGTAGGGCTGCTTGCAGATCTGCAGTCTCGAAGCCTTCGGTGTAGCGAGCGAGGACGCCCGCGAGCCCAGACCGTTCGTTTATCTCAGGTCCAGACTCGCGATAGCTAGAGCCACCCGAACACCCGGCATGAAGAGCCGTGCGATCGCGGCGTCGATGATTCCGACAACGAGCATCCAGAGGTAGTGGCGCATACTTCTTCCCGTGCATATTGGTGGGCCGCCGTCTTCATTGAGCCCAGACTGCCTGGATCACCGAAGACATCGCCACGATCAGCGGATCGCTCGCACGCTCAGCCGAAGTGACAAAGAACAACTGCGCATCGATCCTGGCCGCGCTCCAGACCATCCAGTCTTCCCGCTCGGCTCCCAGCACGGCAACCTCCTCCCGCAAGAGCGCGCAGCCGCTGCCTGAGCGAACAAAATCATCCAGTCCGCTGGTGTCCTCGCTTCGCAGGACCACATTGGGATCGAGCCCCTGCTGCTCGAACAAGGAGCGCAGCATCTGATGGACATGTGATTCGATCGCGCCGTCGATCCATGGAAGGCTCGCCAGAAAGCGCCAGCCCCAGCTGTGCATCTCGGGCTTCAGCCGATTGGGAATCGCCACGCGATAGCTGAGCGATCGCAGAGGATGCCACTGCACGTCGCGTGGCGGATTCGGTGCCACGATGAGTGCGCAGGACAATCCACCGCCCCGCACCTGATCCAGAAGGTGCAGCAAAGGCAGGCTGCGCGTACGAAGCTCTACCAGAGGCAGCCCCTGCTGCATGCCTCCCAGCAACGCGCCGAGCCGAAGAAACTCGGGCGTCTCGCCCGGCACCCCCAACTCGATGCTCCCTGAGAGTTCACCCTTCAGGCGCTGCGCCGTTGCTTGCATCTCGGCCGAGGACTGCAGCAGGGCCTCCGCACAGGGAAGCAGGCGCTCCCCCGCCCGGGTCAGGCTCAGCCGGCCGCCGGCGCGAACGAACAGGGCGATGCCGAGGTCCTGTTCCAGCCCTTTGATCTGCGCCGTCACGGCCGGCTGGGTGACGTGGAGTGCATCAGCCGCCTTGGTCACGTTGCCCAGCCGGGCCACAGAGACGAATGCACGGATCTGGTAGAGCTCCATGGTTCACGAACAAGCGCGTCAGGCTGCGAAAAGACGCACTTGGGAGGGCTCTAACCCGAGACTCACCGCGCATCCGGCGGGGAACTTGGAAAGACCCGCGTAGTGCGGTTGATCCACTTCGACGGCCTGGTTTCCGACCCGCACGCGATAGCGGGAAAACTCCCCGAGGAACTCGCTCGCTTCCACCGTTCCCGGCATCCATACGAAGCGCGCATCGCGCGCCGCGTCGACGACATCCACTCGCAGCGAATGCGGCCTGAACGTTGCCAGTACGCGGTCAGAGGCCGGAGCGTCCGACGGGAGCTGGAACGGCAGACCTCCCACGCCGTCGATGTCGAGCGTCACGGTGTTGCCCTGGCGGCTGCTGACGCGGCCGGCGAGGCAGTTCATCGTCCCCACGAAATTCGCCACGAACGGGTTGACGGGATAGTCGTAGAGCATCGCGGGACTGCCTACTTGCTGCAGCACGCCGCGATCCAGGATTGCCATGCGGTCTGCCGTCGTCATGGCCTCTTCCTGGTCATGAGTGACGAAAATGGTGGTAATGCCGAGCCGCCTCTGCAACGCCAGGAGCTCCTGGCGCATCTGTACGCGCAGCGACTTGTCCAGATTGGAGAGCGGCTCGTCCAGCAAGAGCACCTGTGGCTCGATGACGATGGTGCGCGCCAGCGCAACACGCTGCTGCTGGCCGCCGGAGAGCTGGCTCGGCTTGCGCTTGGCATAGCGCAGCAGGTCCACGGTCTCGAGCGCGGCCGCCACCTTGCGCTTGATTTCCGACCGTCCGACCCGGCGTTCCACCAGTCCGAATGCAACGTTGTCCCACACGTTCAGATGGGGCCACAGCGCATAGCTCTGGAACACCATGCCGATGTTGCGTTTCCATGGGGGCATGCCGCTGACGTCCTTGCCATCCACGAGAAGCTCGCCGTGCTGATGCTGGTTGAAGCCGGCGATGAGCCGCAGCAAAGTGGATTTTCCGGACCCCGAAGGTCCCAACAGCGCAAAGAACTCGCCAGGCTCGATGAGCAGGTTGACGTCCCGCAGGACTTCCGTCGCTCCGTACGCGAGCCGGAGATTGCGGCACTCGACACTTACTTTTTTCATGATGTCTCCTCAGATCTTCGCGGGAACCGCCCCGAACGGCAGCGGTGCTTCCTCTTCCACAGGTCGCGCGACGAACCGGCTGCTGGTTCGCTCGACGACAACGTGCGATATGTAGGTACCCAGCGCAACAACGACGATGGCCAGCACGCCCAGGGCCGCACCGGGGCCGCGGCCCGCGACACTCTGCATGTACAGGTAGATGCCATAGCTCATCGGCGCCTGCGACTGGCTGGTGGTCAGCATGATGGTGGCAGACAGCTCGACGGCAGCCGTGATGAAACTGGTGACGAAGCCCGCCAGAATCCCTCCCGCCATCAACGGCACCACGACGCGCCGGATGGTTCGTGCCTTGGTCGCCCCCACGCTTTCGGCAGCCTCCTCGAGCGAGACGTGAATCTGCTGCAATGCCGCCACGCACGACCGCAGCGCATACGGCAGGCGTCGCACGGCGTAAGCCAGCATGATCATGACCCAGGTGCTGGTGAGAAGCACCTCCGTACCAGGGACCAACACACCCTTGAAAAAGCGTAGATAGCCGATGGCAAGGACCAGGCCGGGGACAGCCAGCGACGCCGTTGCTATCACGTCCAGCCAATGGCGTACCGGCAGCCGCGTGCGCAGCAGCAGGTAGGCGATGGTCGTGCCGAGCACCACGTCGAGGCCGGCGGCGAGCCCGCAGTACAGCATTGTGTTGCCAATCATGCTGCCGGCATCCTGGAATACCGTCGCGTAGTGCGCGAGGGTGTAGGCGTCCGGCAAGGGAGAGAAGCTCCACACGTTCCCGAACGATAGCAGCAGCACGCCGATGTGGGGCGACAGAACCAGCAGCATGACCAGCCCGATCCACCCATAGGCCAGAAGCGATCCGGCGGGCGACAGCACGCGCCGCTGAATGGCCCCGCCACCCTTCTGGATCGTCGAGAAGTCCTTGCCCTTGAGCATCCGTGCAGACAGCGACATGGCGGCGATGGAAAACGCGATCATGATCACGCTGGTCACGTAGCCTAGCGGATCTTCCAGCCCCACCTGGGTGATGCGCAGGTAGGCCTGCGGGGCGAGCATGTTGGTCGTGCCCAGCACCAACGGTGTGCCCAGGTCGTCGAAGACCTTGACGAACACCAGCGACGCCCCCGCCACGAACCCCGGCAGCGCCAGCGGGAAAATAACGCGCCAGAAGAGACGCCAGCCGCGGCAGCCGAGGTTCATTGCAGCCTCCTCCATCGCCCCGTCTATGTTGCGCAGCGCGAGCGTGAGGTTCATCAGCACGAAGGGAAAGTAGTGGATGGACTCGACGAAGATCACGCCGCTCAGCCCATCCATCAGAGGAATCGAGAACCCGAGGTACTCGTTGAGCAGCAGGTTGATGCTGCCCGAGCGCCCGAAGATCAGTTGCAGCGCCACCGCACCGACGAAGGGCGGCATGATCAGCGGGAGGACGCCGAGCGTCTGGATCAGGGCGGCGCCGCGGAACTGGAAGCGAACCGTGAAATAGGCCAGCGGCACCGCGATCAGCGAAGCGAACACGGTCGACATCACGGCCACATAGAGGCTGTTGAAGAACGCCTCCTGCATCAGCGGCTGGGAAAAGAATGCGACGAAGTGCCCGATCGTCGGACTCCCGTCTGCATTCACGAACGCGGTGTAGAAAACCCACGCCACGGGCATGACGAGGAACAGCAACAGGAAGACGGCAACCAGACCTGCAGCGCACCACGCGCCTGACCGCACATCCGATGGAAAAAGACCGAGCATGAAGATCTCCATGGCAGCCCGGCATTGCCGCGCTGCACGACATTGTGGTTACTTGAGGAGGGCCTCGGCCTGCTCGGCCAGGCTCCGCGCCTGGTTGTAGTTTTCCAGCGCCTTGCCGCTCCAGTCGCCCTCGAGGCCGGTGATCCGCTTGTTCGCCTCGGCATCCTTCTTGTTGGCCGCAAACATCGTCAAGAAGGCCTTGTCGGCAACCATCGACGCACTCACCAACGGCGTGAACGCGAGGCTGCGAGCCCTCTTGATCAGCGCGGCCGCCTCCGCATGAGGTTTGCGGGCCAGCGCCGCCTCGGCCCCATGAATGGCCTTGGTCGCGGCCTTCAGCTCCTTGTGCCGAAAGGTGATGGTCTGGTCGAAGAGAGACGAGACGACGTTGTAGCGCGTGGCGGAGAGATCCGCGTCGAATTTGACCTTGGTGCGCCTGGCGACCTCATAGGCGTTCGGGAAGCCGGCTGGCATTTTCAGTTGCTCGGGTGGCAACACCGGAAGACGGGAGATTTGCGGAGCAACGAGCAGTTGTTGCCCTTCCTTCGACAGCGAGAACGCAATGAACTTCCTGGCTTCCTCGGCGTTTTTGGCACCGGCGATCAATGCAATGTTGGCTGGCACCATGGCCGTGACGCTCGGGTAGGCGAACTCCACCGGAAAGCCCGAGTACTTGCCTGCGAGGCCGAAGAAATCGATCACCATGCCGATGCCGAACTGCCCGTTGTTGACACCGTCGGGAACGCCGAAACTGCGCTCCGTGATGGCCGCGCTGTTGCCCGTGATCTGAAGCAGTTCCGACCATCCCTTGTCCCACCCCTCTCCCTGAAGAATTGTCTCCACGGTCAGGTGAGTCGTGCCGGAACGCGAGGGCGAGCTCAGCGCCACGTGGCTGAAATAGATTGGTTTGGTGAGGTCACTCCATTCCGCGGGCGCAGGAAGCTTGTTGGCCGACAGGTACCGCGTGTTCCACATCAGTCCGTACCCGCCGAGCGCCTGGCCGAGGTACATCCCCGAGGCCTCGTTGAGGGGGTAGCTGCCCACGGTCTTGGGGACGGACGGATTCGCCAGCGCCGCAATGGGCTCCAGCAGTTTCCCGTTGACCAGGACCTCGAAGGCATCGGGTGCCGAAGCCCAGAAGACGTCGGGGCGTTGTCCTGCCGGCATTTCGCGGACATAGGCGACGCCTGCGGTGGTGCTCTTGTTCAGGATTTCAAGCTTGATCGAGGGGTTGGCTTTCTCGAACGCCGTCTTGTACGCTTGTGTCAGCTCCTTGGGAAACGATGTCACGACCGACACGGTGCCGGCGTGCAGCGCTGCGCAACCAGCGAGGGCGGCCAGCGTCAGCAAGGGCCGAAAGTCAATGCGCATGGAAGTCTCCGTTGTCTTGGTGATAGTGGGCCCGAGCTTATGGCCGAGGCGGAACGCATTCCAATCACAGTTTTTGATTCGAGGCATTGCCGGGAGCCTCACTCGGGTTTGCCCGTGCAAGTGGCTGCGACAGGTCGCCACCATCTGGCCCCTTGCCGTCATTGCCTTGCATACTCCCCTCTTTCCCGCTTCACCATCGGCCCTCGAAACCGCACCGCCCTTCACTCGCCGTCGGACCACTCTTTCATGCCAAATGACATCTTCATGAAGAAGGTACGCGTGGAATGTCGTCACATTCACTTCTCTCACGGCCCGGCAAAGGCATTGAACGACGTCAGCCTCGACATCGCACCGGGTGAATTCTTTGCCTTGCTGGGGCCGTCGGGCTCGGGAAAATCGACGTTGATGCGGGTCATCGCCGGGCTCGAGGCGCCTGACCTGGGCCGCGTGCTTCTGGACGGCCGCGACGTGTCCGAGGAGCCCGCCTGGGCCCGGCAGGTCGCCATGGTGTTCCAGAATCACGCCCTCTGGCCTCATATGTCCGTGGCAGAGAACATCGCCTTCGGCCTGATTGAACGCCGGGTCGAACCGCCCATCGTTCGCATCGCGGTCTCCCGGTGGCTGAGTGCCATCGGCCTGCAAGGCCAAGGAGATCGTGAACCGAACCAGCTTTCGGGGGGGCAGCAGCAACGTGTCGCATGGGCACGGGCCCTTGCCGCCGAGCCCCGACTGCTGTTGTTGGACGAACCGTTCTCCAACGTGGACAAGACGCTGAGACTGGGACTGCGGCAACAGCTGCGCACATTGCAGCAACACCTTGGCATCACGACCGTGCTCGTCACGCACGATCAGGAAGAGGCACTCGGCTCGGCAGATCGAATTGCCGTGCTGGACAACGGCGCCGTCCAGCAGGTCGGCAGCCCCACCAGCCTGTACGACTACCCGGCCAACACGACCGTTGCCCGTGCCGTTGGTCAATGGAACCTGCTCATCGGCTCGGTGCGCTCGCGGCAAGGTGGCGTGCTGCTGCTCGACGTTGAAGGTGTCGGCGAACTGCGCGTGCCGCTGCGATCGGACACACCCGCCACCTCGCGGCTCTCCATCGGCTTCCGCCCGCATGCCGTGAAAGTCGGCCATCAGGACGACGTGCACGACGCCCGCTACACATGGCTCGCAGGCACGGTGGAGAACGTCGAATTCCTGGGCAGGGCCATCCGCTACCGGGTGCGAATAGGCGATCACGCCGTGCTGGTGGACGAGCCGCATCATCGCGGCGCATCGCGCCAGGCTGTCGGTACCGACATCACGCTCGGAATCGAATTGGCTCGGTGCCGGCAATTCGCGGCCTAGCTTTTCGTCTCGGATTCGCGCCCCCAATGCGTCTTTGATCTCGACCCGAGCGCACCGAGCGCGATGGCCTTATGGCCGTCATCAGAAGACGTGATTGGAAGGATGCCACCTGCTCTGCTATTTTTGCGTCGCCTGCCGCCCCAACCACGGTTGACGAGGGCTATCACACCGGGCGCGCACCGTGAACCCGGTCGTCCTGCCCATGCCGGACGCCCGATCCGCGGTCGCTCCGCACAACGAACGGAGATACTCAATGCGCATCATCACCCGCCAGCTTTGCTGGCTATCCCTTGTCGCCTTCTTGTTCACCGGCTGCACGACGCAAGTGCCGCCGCCGGCCGGCGTGCCGCGGGTCTACGAGAAGACCATCGCCTCGCCGGTCAAGGACGAAACCTACCTCGATCCAGCGCAGATAGACACCACGCGCTTCCTGGCACCACCTCCCGATGAAACGTTCACTCGACGCGAAATTGAGCAGATGCTCGTGCTGCAGCAGCTGCGCACGCCGGCGCAGGCGGAACGATCCATCGCCGACCTAGAACAAAGTATTTTTCGTTTTTCCGACGTGATGGGCGAGCGGTTCAGGAAGGAAGACCTGCCGCGGACCGCCCAGCTGTTCGAGACGCTGTACAGAACCGAAAGCAGTCTCAACAAGCAGGGAAAGGAAAAATGGCAGCGCACGCGGCCTCCGCTGTTCGATCAGCGCATTCAACCGGTGGCACGGTATTCTTCCAGCGGCTCCTACCCGAGTGGTCACTCGACCTTTGCCTACCTCGCCGGGATCGTGCTGGCCGACATGGTTCCGGAAAAGCGTACACGAATCTTTGAGCGTGCCAGCGAGTTCGGCGAAAACCGCGTCCTCGGTGGCGTTCACTACCCTAGCGATACCGAAGCGGGTCGTCGCCTGGCGACGATGATCGCCGTCCTGATTCAGCAGAATCCCGCGTATCAACGCGATTTCGCCGCCGCCCGAAAGGAACTGCGCGCGTTGCTCGACCTGGACAGATGATCGTTGAGCGCGGCCAGGCAGGTTCCGGGGTCGACGCGTCATCTATCGCCATCCGGCAGGAACGTGAAGTACTCGCGCATCGGCCTTCGCTCTGGCAAAACGTAAATCACACCATGCGCATTGCCAAACAGCGGCTTCACATGCGTGTCGTAGAAAAGCGCTGAAACATTGATGCATCCATAGGAGATACGGTGATCTTCTGCGTTCGTCGATGCAAGTCGCTCCAATCGCCGCTCGGCCTTGTTGCTTGTCCGCACTCGATGCATGGACACTGCTGCGTCGTAGTCGACCCAAACGACGTCTTCGCCCTGCAAGTTGACCCCGGGTTCCGAGACGAAACGCCCGGCCGGCGTGGTGACCTGCTCGGTTTAGTCGAGACAGTTATTCCTAGAAGACGGCGGGTTGCAGGTCTTGGCGCAGTTCCTGTTTGAACTGCGCCGGGGTCAAGTACTGCAGGCTGCTGTGGGGACGTACCTCGTTGTAGTGATTGCGCCAGGCTTCGATCAGAACGGCGGCTTCGCGGCGCGAGCGGAACCACTCGATGGACAGGCACTCGTCGCGGAACTTGCCGTTGCAGCTCTCGTCGGTGCCGTTCTGCCAAGGCTTACCGGGATCGTTGAGCACGGTGGCGATCCCAGAGCCTGAGATCCACTCCAGGATGGCCTGGCTGACGAACTCCGGCCCGTTGTCCGAACGCATGAATAGCGGCGCACCGTGCAAGCTGACCAGGCGCGAGAGCACCTCGATCACCCGTTTGGACCGGATGGCTCCGGCCACATCGATGGCCAGGCACTCGCGGGTGTATTCGCCTTGAACGGCGTGTGAACGCGCGGGCGCACCGAGGCGATGCGCTTGCGCGGCCGTGCGCTGCCCCCGACTTTCGTAGCGCACGACCGCTTCGACAGGCTCCAGGTCGCTCAACTTGGACATGCCCGCTCGCGCCAGAACGCGACTGACCGTGGATTCCGAGACGCCCACGCTGCGCGCAATGCGAGCCTGCAGCATTCGACGTTTGCGCAGCTCGACGATGAGCAAGGCCTTTCCTGCATCGATGGCCCTGGGAGAGCGCGTGGGCCTGGAGGACGCATCGGCCAAGGCGGCTTCGCCGCCGGCCAGATAGCGACCGAGCCACTTCCTGGCCGTGGGCGCGGTGACGCCGTGTGCGGCTGCGGCTCGCACGGCATCCAAGCCCTCCACTGTCATCTGTTTGACCATCTCGATTCGGCGGGCAAAGGTAAGTCGGGCATGCTTATGGGTGTTCATCCGGTTGGGCGTCCTGAGTGGATTGGGTGTTTGGCGACTTCCAGTCTCTCAAACCCAATCCGGATGAACACCGGATACAACCTATTGAAGCTTCACAGCTAGTCGGCCGCTTTCAAATAGTGGCCGAAGCCTTCTTTAGTGCCCGGATCGAGCACACCCTCAACATCCACTTCCCCCGACGTCGCAAATCCGGGACATGGCTTGATGTCATTCATTCCGCTGCTGAAATGCGCATCAAGCACTCCCCGATGAGCGCATGCAGTGCGCTGGCATTTCGGCTCCCAATCAACTGATGGACTTTGGCTTGGGCCATGCTCCAGTGAGGCATGCCCTCGGCACATTTATCGCGGCCCGCAGCGGTGATACGCAAGCTCCGAGTGCGCCCGTCAGTCCCCGGCCCAAGATCCACCCAATCTGTCGAAATAAGGGGCTTGAGAGTGCGTGTCAGCGTTGATGGAGAGAGCGACATCGTCTCGGCCAGATCGCAGGGGCGCACCGGCCCGTGTGCCAGGACTTCCATCAACAACCGGTACTGCGTGATTCTGAGACCGACTTTGCTGAGTTCCGCATCATAGTGCTGCCTGATCACGCGGGCGAGCTGATGCGCCTTGGTGTCGGTACAGGCTGACCGCTGAAGGCCCGCGGCAGCGATCACGTGCGTCTGCGGCGCAGGGAGCGTTTGCATTGGCGCACGCGCGGGAGTGGCGCGCCTGGACAACATCGGCTTCGGCTGTCAGGACACTTTGGACGGCTTTGTGGAAGCCTCATCCAGCGCATGCGTCTGGTCGATGAAACGGCGGCTCGAGGCCAGGATTTCCTTGCGCGTGCGCTCGGATTCCACCGCGCGGGACAGAACCAGCGCCCCCACGCACTGGGCAATCAGCGCCCATGCCGCATCGGGGTCGCCGATGCGCGAGCTCCAGCTCTTCTGCAGGCGCTTCAGGCCCTCTTCGACCGCCCCGCGCACCTCGGGCCCGGCCCTGGCGATCTCGGGCCCCAGTGCCGGCAGCACGCAGCCGGTTTCGGGATGCAGCGCGTGGTACGAACTCAGGTAGCTGCGCAACCGCTTGGCGACGTGGTCGGGCGGCGAGTCGCGGTCTCCGGCCAGCATGTCGGTGCTGTTGGAAATTTCATGTTCGAGCAGTTCGGCGAACAGCGCCTCCTTGGACGGGAAGTGTCCATAGAAAGCGCCCCCGGTCAGGCCGATGCTCGCCATCAATTCATCGACGCCGGTGGTACCGAAGCCGCCCTTCTTGGCGATGGCACGGGCATTCGCGAGCAGTTTCTTGCGGGTTTCCTCTTTGTGGGTGGACGGATAGCGCATGAGCGGGCCTCTGCAGATCGTGGAGGCGTTCATCATAGCATGCCACTCGTTTGATAAACGGTCGTGATTCCATTGTGCTCCATATCAAGGGTTTCCCCCTGCTGGAAACCTGCTCGAGCGTGTTGACGCTGCCCTCGCCGCAAATCTATAGTCCACTATCGTTTATTAAACGATCTCTATTTAAAAGAAAGGCGAGCGAAGCGACGGCGATGAGGGGCCGCCGCCCGCCCTGCGCCTGAGCCGCTCGGCTGCCGCGAGCCGATGCGCCAACCTGTCTAGCCACCCCCTGGAGTCCGACCATGAGAGAAGCCGTCATCGTTTCCACCGCACGCACGGGCATCGGCCGCGCCTTCCGCGGCGCGTTGAACAACATCAAGTCGCCCACGCTGATGGGCCATGCGATCCAGCACGCCGTGCAGCGGGCGGGCGTCGATCCCAGCGAGGTGGAGGATGTGGTCATCGGCAGCGCGATGGCCGCCGGCACCGCGGGCATGAACATCGGACGCCTTGCGGCGCTCGCGGCGGGACTGCCGCAGTCGGTGCCGGGCCAGACCATGGACCGGCAATGCGCCTCGGGCCTGATGGCCATCGCGACGGCGGCCAAGCAGATCATCGTCGACGGCATGGACGTGACCGTGGGCGGGGGGCAGGAGAACATCTCCGCCGTGCAGAACCCGTTCGTCAAGTGGGTGGGTGAAGAGGCCGACCCGCTGCTCATCGCGCGCGTGCAGCACGCCTACATCCCGATGCTGAACACGGCCGAGATCGTGGCGAAGAAGTACGGCATCTCGCGGGAGGCGCAGGACGAATATTCCGCGGAAGCCCAACGCCGCACCGCGCTGGCGCAAGAGCGCCACCTGTTCGATGACGAGATCGTGCCGATCACGGCGCGCATGGCCGTGGCCGACAAGCAGACGGGCACGATCAGCTACCGCGACGTCACGCTGGACCGCGATGAAGGCAACCGCCCCGACACCACGCTCGAAGGCCTTGCCAGTCTCAAGCCGGTGGTCGAAGGCGGCGTGATCACCGCGGGCAATTCGAGCCAGCTGTCGGATGGCGCATCGGCCTGCGTGCTGGTGGAGCGCGCGGTCGCCGAGCGCCGCGGGCTCAAGGCGCTGGGCACGTACCGCGGCATCGCGGTGACCGGGCTCGCGCCGGAAGAAATGGGCATCGGCCCGGTCTTGGCCGTGCCCAAGCTGCTGAAGACCCACGGGCTCAAGGTGAGCGACATCGGCCTCTGGGAACTGAACGAGGCCTTTGCCTGCCAGGTGCTGTACTCGCGCGACCGCCTGGGCATCGATCCGGAAAAGCTGAACGTCAACGGCGGCGGCATCACGATCGGCCACCCCTACGGCATGACCGGCTCGCGGCTGGTCGGGCATGCGCTCATCGAAGGCAAGCGGCGCGGTGCGCGCTTCGTCGTCGTGACGATGTGCATCGGCGGTGGCATGGGCGCCGCGGGCTTGTTCGAAGTGGCTTGAGACAGGAAGATCACGATGACTTATCAGGCTCCCATGCGGGACATTCAATTCGTGCTCCACGAGGTGCTCCAAGTGCCGGCCATGCTGGAGGCCTGCGGCCAGCCGGAGTTCGACGCCGAAACCATCGACCAGGTGCTCGCCGCGGCCGGCCAGTTCGCATCCGAGGTGATCGCACCGCTCAACGGGCCCGGCGACGAGCACGGGTGCAGCATGCCCTCGCCCGGCGTGGTGCAGACCCCGCCCGGCTTCAAGAAAGCGTACGACGAGTTCACCAAGAACGGCTGGGCCGGCCTGGCGTGCAGCCCCGAGTTCGGCGGCCAGGGCTTTCCTTCAGTCGTGGCCAATGCGGTCTATGAAGTCTTCGGCGGCGCCAACATGGCGTGGTCGTCCTACCCCGGCATGTCGCACGCCACCTACGTGAACGTGGCGGCCAACGGTTCCGAGGAGCAGAAGGCGCTTTACCTGCCGAAGATCGCCTCGGGCGAGTGGGCCGGAACCATGTGCCTGACCGAGCCCAACGCGGGCACCGACCTGGGCCTGATGCGCACGCGCGCCGTGCCGCAGCCCGATGGCAGCTACAGCATCACCGGCAGCAAGATCTTCATCTCGGGCGGCGAGCAGGACCTGACCGGCAACATCATGCACCTGGTGCTCGCGCGCATCGCCGATGCGCCGCCCGGGGTGAAGGGCATCTCTCTTTTCATCGTTCCCAAGTTCCTGCCCGATGCAAGCGGCACGGCCGGCGCGCGCAATGCGGTGGTCTGCGGCTCCATCGAGCACAAGCTGGGCATCCACGGCAACTCGACCTGCACCATCAACTTCGACGGTGCCACCGGCTGGCTGCTGGGCGCGCCCAACAAGGGGCTGGCGGGCATGTTCGTGCAGATGAATCACATGCGCGTGCTGGTCGGCGTGATCGCCATCGGCCTGATGGAAGCGGCCTACCAGAAGGCCCTGGCCTATGCGAAGGAGCGCCTGCAGGGCCGCGCCAGCGGCGCCAGATCGTCCAGCGAAGCAGCGGACCCAATCATCGGGCATGCCGACGTGCGCCGGATGCTGCTCACGCAGAAGGCGAACATCGAGGGCGCGCGCGCCCTGGCACTGTGGGCCGCGCAGCTCAGCGATCTTCAGCGTCTTCATCCCGACGCCGCCAAGCGCAACGAGACGGCCGAACTGCTGGGCCTTTTGACCCCGCTCGTGAAGGCGCTGTCGAGCGACCTCGCGGTGGAATGCACGCTGCTCGCGATGCAGGTGTTCGGCGGGCACGGCTACATCCGCGAGAACGGCGTGGAGCAGCATCTGCGCGACGTGCGCATCGTGGGCCTCTACGAGGGCACGAACGGCGTGCAGGCCATGGACCTGCTCGGCCGCAAGGTGCTGGCCGACCAGGGCCGGCAGATGGGCGTCTTCCTGGACATGGCCGGCGCATTTGCCGAGGCCTGCAGCCCGCGCGAGGCGATGCGCGAGTTCGCGCAGCCGCTCGCCGGGCTGGTCGCCGACATCACGCAGCTCACCCGCGAACTGGTGGACACTTCGGCGCAAGACCCGCACGCCGCAGGCGCGGCTGCTGCGCCCTATCTGCGCCTGGTCGGGCACCTGGCGCTTGCCTGGAGCTGGGCGCGCATGGCCGAGGTGGCGCTCAGGAACGCCGATTCCACCGACCCGATCTATGCGTCGAAGATTGCCACGGCCCGCTTCTACTTCCAGCGGCTGCTGCCGCAGACGGCAGCGCTGTGCGGCGAGATCCGGGCGGGCTCGTCCGCATTGATGGAACCGGCCGTCGATCTTTTCTGAACCCGCGGCATGTACCACCTGAGCCGCTTCGCAGCCGCCACGCCCGGCAAGCTGGCGGTGCATTTTCTCGAATCAGGCGAGGCGTTCAGCTTCTCGCAGCTCGAACGCGAGGCGAACCGCGCGGCCAACGCCTTGCTGTCGCTCGGCCTGAAACGCAGCGACTGCATCGTGCTGTGCATCGAGAACGCGCCGGAGTTGCTCTTTCTCGCGCTCGGCGCGCAACGCATCGGGCTGTACTACGTGCTCGCCTCGACGCGGCTGTCGGCCGCGGACTTCGAGTACATCGTCAAGGATTCGGGGGCATCGGTCGCCGTCGTGTCGTCGGCCTGCATGAGCGCCGAAACGGCCTCGTCGCTGGATCTCAGCGGCGCACGGCGCATCGGCATCGGCTTTGCGGATACAGCTATGGAACGCTGGGAGACGCACTTTCTCGCTGCGCCGGACGGCCTGCCGCCCACGCCCGCGCCAGGCCGCGAGATGCTGTATTCATCGGGCACGACCGGCCGGCCCAAGGGCGTGCGCAAGCCGCCCTTCGAAGGCGCCTTCGATGCGGTGGACAACCGCAACGGCGCGGTGGCGCGCTCGTTCGCGCTCGACGCCTCCGCGGTCTACCTGTCCACGTCGCCGCTGTATCACAGCGCACCCAACCGGTTCCTGTCGGCGGCCATCCATGCCGGCGCCACCAGCATCGTGATGGCGAAGTTCGATGCCGAACGCGCGCTCGCCGCCATCGCCCACTTCGGATGCACCCATTCGCTCTGGGTGCCGACCATGTTCCACCGCCTGCTGCACCTGCAAGCGGAGGTACGCAGCCGCTACAGCATGGCCTCCATGCGCCACGCTGTCCATGGCGCGGCGCCCTGCCCCGCGCACGTCAAGCAGGCGATGATCGACTGGTGGGGTCCGGTCCTGCATGAGTACTACTCGGGCACCGAAGGCATCGGAGCCACGGCCATCAGCTCGCGCGAATGGCTCGATCACAAGGGCTCGGTCGGGCGCGCGACCGACGGCATCCTGCACATCCTGGATGACGCGGGCCGCGAGCTGCCGCCGGGCGAAACCGGGAACGTCCATTTCGAGAGCGACGCGCAGTTCGAGTATTGGAACGACCCCGCCAAGACCCGCGCAGCGACGAGTCCGCAGGGCTGGCGATCCTTCGGCGACATCGGTCACCTCGATCGCGAAGGCTACCTCTACCTGACGGATCGCAAGGACTTCGTCATCATCTCCGGCGGGGTCAACATCTACCCGCAAGAGATCGAGGACGTGCTGCTGCAGGATCCCCGCGTTGCCGATGCCGCGGTCTTCGGCGTGCCGAACGACGAGTACGGCGAAGAGATCAAGGCCGTCATCCAGCCGGCGCATCCGGATTTCACGGGCCCGGCCGTCGCCGAGGCGCTGAAGGCACGCTGCCGCGAGTTGCTCGGTCCGCTCAAGGTGCCGAGAAGCATCGATTTCGAGTCCGACTTTCCCCGGCACGCGACCGGCAAGCTTTACAAGAAGTTGCTGCGCGATCGCTACCTGGCCTAGAGGGTGCGAGTCGCCGGCCCGCTTCGCAGCGAGCCGGCGGATGCCCAAGGTTAGGCCAGCGCAGGCTCCAGGAACCCGGCGAGCCGCTGCACGATCAGCTGCTCGGCTTCTTCCATGATGCGATCGATCAGCTCCTGCACCGTCGGAATGTCGCGGATCAGGCCGACCACCATGCCGCAGCTCCAGGCGCCGGCATTCATCTCGCCTTGCAACATCACGCGCGGATAGACCCCCGCGACTTGGTCGATGATGTCCTCGAACTTGAGGTCGGCGCCCTTTTCCTTCTCGATCCTGATCAGCTGCTCCACGGATGAATTGGTCAGCACGCGCTCCGTGTTGCGCAGGCCGCGCATCACGAGCCGCGTGTCCAGCTCGGTGGCCGCCACGATGGCGTCCTTCACGTTCTGGTGGATCGGCGCTTCCTGTGTGGCCACGAAGCGCGTGCCCATGTTCATGCCCTCCGCGCCCAGCGCCAGCGCCGCCACCAGGCTGCGCGCATCGGCCATGCCGCCGGAGGCGACGAACGGGATCTTCAGCTCCTCGGCCGCGCGCGGCAGCAGGATCATGTTCGGCAGGTCGTCCTCGCCCGGGTGGCCGCCGCATTCGAAACCGTCCACGCTCACGGCGTCGCAGCCGATGGCCTCGGCCTTCAGCGCATGCCGCACCGACGTGCACTTGTGGATCACCTTGATGCCGGCCTTCTTGATCGCGGGCATGTAGGCCTCGGGGCTGCGCCCTGCCGTCTCGACGATGCGCACGCCCCCATCCGCAATGGCCGCGATGTATTCCGGGTACGGCGGCGAAGACAGGGTTGGCAGGAACGTCAGGTTCACGCCGAAGGGCTGGTCCGTCATGTCGCGGCAGCGGGCGATCTCCTTGGCCAAGAGCTCGGGTGTCCTTTGGGTCAGGCCCGTGATGAGCCCGAGCCCGCCGGCATTGGAGACCGCCGCGGCGAGTTCCGCGAAGCCGACGTAGTGCATCCCGCCCTGGATGATCGGGTGGCGGATGCCGAAGAGTTCAGTGATGCGTGTTTTCATGTGTCTTTCACCAGGTTTCCATGTAGGGGCGCAGGTCCATCTCGAAGGTCCAGGCGTCTCGAGGCTGGGTGTGCAGGTACCAGTAGTTTTCCGCGATGTGCTCGGGGTTCAGAATGCCGTCCTGCTCCTTGAGCGCATAGCGTTCGGGGAAGTTGCTGCGGATGAACTCCGTGTCGATGGCGCCGTCGACCACGATGTGCGCCACGTGGATGCCGCGCGGGCCGAGCTCGCGCGCCATGCTCTGGGCCAGTGCGCGCAGGGAATGCTTGGCGCCGGCAAAGGCCGCGAAATTCGCTGCACCGCGAGTCCCCGCCGTCGCGCCGGTGAAGAGAATCGTGCCGCGTCCCCGCGCGACCATCCTGCGCGCGACCTCGCGTGCATTCAGGAATGCGCTGAAGGCGGCCATCTCCCAGATCTTCATGTACTTGCGCCCCGTCTCCTCCAGGATGCTGCTGGGCACGTTGGCGCCGATGTTGAACACCATCACCTCGATCGGGCCGCGCTCCTTCTCGATCTGGTCGACGAGGGCCACGACTTCTTCCTCCTTGCGCGCATCGCTGCCGTAGCCGAACGCCTGGCCGCCGGCGGCGCGGATGCGTTGGACGGCCGGCTCCAGCTTGTCAGCCGAGCGCCGAGTCAGGCACGCGACGTAGCCCTCTCGGGCGAAGCGCGCGCCGATCGCGCTGCCGGTGGCGTCGCCTGCGCCGACGACGAGGGTCACACCGCGTTGGTTGGCTGTTGGGTCCATGCGTTCTCCTTTAAAAAACGTTCGTTAAGTCATTGCACGTTAATCAATGAACGTTCGCTTGTCAATCAAGAAGGAAGTCCAGTGAAACCCCGTTGACGTGAGCGCGGCAATCACATAGCTTTCGTTTATCAAACGTTCGTTAACTCAAAGGAGCCCGTGAATGCGCAAGTCAGTTGATTTCTTCTTCGATGTCGGCAGCCCCTCGTCCTATCTGGCATGGACGCAGTTGCCCGGCCTGTGCGCCAGCCATGGCGCCGACCTCGTCTACCGGCCAATGCTGCTGGGCGGCGTCTACCAGGCCACGGGCAACGCCTCGCCGGCCAACATTCCCGTCAAGGGGCGCTATACGCAGATGGACTACGAGCGCCATGCGCGCCGCTATGGCGTGCCGTTCCAGGGCAATCCGCACTTCCCGGTCATCACGCTGTTCCTCATGCGCGCGGTTACCGGCATCCAGTTGCGGCGTCCGGAGCAGCTGCAGCAACTGCTCGGCTGCGTGTTCAAGGCGCTCTGGATCGACGCGCTCAACTTGAACGATGCGCAGCTCACGGCCCGCATTCTGGCCGAGGGCGGGTTCGATCCCGCCGAGATCGAGCGCCTGACGCAGGACGCCGAGATCAAGACCGCGCTGAAGGCCACGACGCAGGAAGCGGTCGAGCGCGGCGTGTTCGGTGCACCCACGCTCTTCGTCGGCGATCAGATGTTCTTCGGGCAGGACCGCATGGACTTCGTTCGCGAAGCCCTGTCCTGAGTCGCCGCCAACCGCATGAAGGAAAAACTCATGGAACACCGACCCTGGCATGCCTCCTACCCCGCAGGGCTTCCCCGCGAGATCGTCCTGGACGACAGTGAATCCCTCGTCACCTTGCTTGAACGTGCGTTCACGAAGCACAGTACCAAGACGGCCGTCACCTGCGCCGGAGAATCGCTGACCTTCGCGCAGGTCGAGCATGCGTCGGCGCTGCTCGCGCGGTCCCTGCAAGCAACCGGGCTCAAGCGCGGTGACAGGGTCGCCCTTCTGCTGCACAACAACCTCATCTACCCCGTGGCTTTGGCCGCCGTCCTGCGCGCGGGCATGGTGGGGGTGACCATGAACCCGCTCTACACGGCACGCGAGCTGGCATACCAACTGGCCGATTCGGGGGCGTCCGCACTGGTGGCTGCCGAGCCGTTCATGGGCGTGGTCACCGAGGTCCTCGGCCAGACACAGCTTCGGTATGTCATGACCGTGCCGATGCAACAGGTGAAGCAGGCATTGTTCGCGACGGGCGGCGATGCAGGTGCGCCAGCTGCGAACGATGAACCTCGCGTCGTCGGTTTGCGCGACGCGACCGCCGCGCTACCGGACGCCGATTTCGCCAGCGAGCACGTGCGCCCCTCCGACCTGGCCTTTCTGCAGTACACCGGCGGCACGACGGGTGTTTCCAAGGGCGCTTGCCTGACACACCGCAGCGTGCTTGCCAGTTCGCTGCAGATGCGGTCATGGCTGGGGTTGGCACTCGACCTCGACAACTTCGAAATCGTAACGCCGTTGCCGCTGTATCACATCTTTCCACTCGGCATGGCTCTGACGGCCCTTGCCAGCGGCGCTCACAACCGCTTGGTCGTCAATCCGCGCGACGCCCAGGCGCTTTGCGCCGAACTCGAGCGCGCGCCCTTCGACATGCTGATCGGCGTCAATACGATGTTCAATGCCTTGGTGGCGTTGCCCGAGTTGCCCGGCATCGACTTCTCCCGCTGCAACGTGGTCATCGGCGCCGGCGCCTCGATCCAGTCGGCCGTTGCAGCCAAGTGGGTTGCGGCCGGCGGCCCACCCATCACCGAGGCCTATGGGCTTACTGAAACGTCGCCCAGCGTTACCTTCAATGCGCCGGGGCGCAACGGCACCATCGGCGCGCCAGTGCCGTCAACCGACGTTCTCATCGTCGACGAGGCGGGCGAACCAGTGCCGCTCGGCACGCCCGGCGAGTTGCTGATCAAGGGCCCGCAGGTCTTCGCGGGCTACTGGAACCGCGAGGAGGAAACGCGCAGGTCTTTCACGCCGGATGGCTGGTTCAAGACCGGCGACATCGTCACCATGGATGCACAAGGTTTGATGTACATCGTCGACCGGAAGAAGGACATGATCCTGGTCTCTGGCTTCAATGTCTACCCGAACGAAATCGAAGGCGT
The DNA here is from genome assembly GCF_056395365.1 of Variovorax sp. 10L421. Lineage (NCBI taxonomy): Bacteria > Pseudomonadati > Pseudomonadota > Betaproteobacteria > Burkholderiales > Comamonadaceae > Variovorax > Variovorax sp. 10L421. The sequence continues at coordinate 6,819 of NZ_JBFTJJ010000032.1, read as the reverse complement.
GGTCGCCATGCACCCGGACGTGCTCGAATGCGCGTGCGTCGGGGTGCCTGACGAGCGCTCGGCGGAGGCCCCCCATCTCTTCGTCGTCCGCCGCGTACCTGGGCTGAGGGCGGAAGAGTTGGAAGCGCATTGCCGCAAGCTCCTTGCCGCATACAAGGTGCCTCGCCACATCACGTTCCTCGAATCGCTGCCCAAATCAGCAGTGGGGAAAATTCTGCGCAAAGAACTGAGGCCAATTTCCGGCGGTGCCACGGACGCGGCACCCAAGGTTGAAGTCGCCGGATGAGTAGCTGAATCGACGTCGTCGGGGCGCGGCGTTCGAACGAACAACATCACGATTCGAAGATGAGGACCGGCCCATACCTTCATCGAATCCCCGGTACTTCGGCACGACCTCGCTAGAAAATTTTGTCTTTGCGTTGTTTGCCCACGCCGGAATGCTTTTCTTCAGAGTGTCCAAGTCGAGCTTTGTTCGACCAGATCGCGGACAAGTGGTCGATGATGATTCTGGCCGTGCTGGATGACGAGCCGCACCGGTTGACCAGCGAGGGCTTTGATCTTCTCGTGAGTGACTGACAGAGGCCAATGGTCCGGCTCTTGCTAAACTCATGCTGCTGAGGAGCCTCGCACGGCGACCGAAACCTGCTGGCCAAGATGCTTGTCGGTCGCCACGGCACCAGATGTTTGCGCCCGCCCGAACACCAACGTGCAACCCAGCTATTCGGCCCTGATGTCGGGCGACGCAATTGTGGGCACCCCCTGCAAGATGGCGGCACCGTTCTGGGTCACCATCGCGCGCCGGTAAGCAGGCCTCGCCTGCAGGCGTTCCCAGTAGGCGCGAACCGAAGGCGTGAACTGCTGGTCGAGGCCGAGATGCTCGGCCAGCAGCAGCGCGTAGCCGACCGAAACATCGGCGGCAGTGAAACGATGCGCACAGAGGAACTCCTGCTCCACTAAGAGGGGTTCCAGCGTCCGCAACCTCGCGAGGAACCACTTGCCGTAGTCATGGGCCACCTGGGGCTGACGCCGCTCGCCCGTTTCGAAGTGCAGATAGCGCAGCACCAGCGTCTGCGGGAACGTCAAGGTCGCTTCGCCGAAATGCAGGTAGTTCAGGTAGGCGCCAAAGGCCGGCTCATCGACGCCGACATCAAGCTTTCCCGGTGAGAAGCGCGCCGCCAGATACTGGCAGATTGCGGAAGACTCTGTCATGCGAACAGTCCCGTCGATCATGGCCGGTACCGTCCCCAGGGGGTTGATCTCCAGGTACGACCGGGCAAGCACGCGAGGCGGGAACGGCATCATCTTCAGGTCGTACGGAATCCCGAGTTCCTCCAGCATCCACAAGGGACGAAACGAACGTGCGCTCACGCAATGGTGCAGGGTGATCATGGCTTCAGTGCTCGGAAATGGCGGGTGTCGGTCCGCTTTTTACAGCGTTGGCAATGAGGTCACCCATGCGCGCCGTTCCAACCAGCCGAGCGCTGCTGCATTGGATGTCCGCGGTTCGGTAGCCTCGGCCGAGCACCGAGCGTATCGCAGCCTCGATGGCCGCGGAAAGATCGGGCCGGCGCGCGGAGTGGCGCAACAGAAGCCCAAAGGCGCGGATGCAGGCGATCGGATTCGCGACATCCTGCCCGGCGATGTCGAGCGCAGTACCATGCCCTGCCTCAAACATGCCCTTGGCGCCTTCTCCCAGCATCGCCGATGCCGACAACCCGATCGATCCTGTCAGCGCCGACGCCGCGTCGCTCAGGAGATCACCAAAGAGGTTGCCCGCCACGATGACGTCGAAGGATGCGGGACGCCCGATGAGCTGCATCAGCGCGTTGTCGGCGTACAGATGCGTGAGTTCCACGTCGGGGTACTGCGCTGCCAGCTCGCCCACCACCGAACGCCAGAGGCCGGACGTTTCCAGCACATTGGCCTTGTGCACGCTCGCGAGTTTTCCGCGTCTCGCGCGCGCCATGTCGAAGGCGATGCGCGCGATGCGGCGCACCTCTTCTTCCGCATACCGCATCGTGTCGAACCCTTCCCGCTGTCCCTCGAAAGCCCCGTCCGGTGCGCTGCGCTGGCCGCGCGGCAGACCGGTGTAGACGTCTCCGTTCAGCTCGCGCACCACCAGCAGGTCGGTGCCCGCGACGCGTTCGGCACGCAACGGCGAGAGCCGCGCCAGATCCGGCGGAACGACGACCTCGCCTGGCAGCATCGCGATCCTGAATGCCGGCATGGCCTCAGTCCAGTGTGGCGCCGGACTGCTTCACCAGCTTCTGGTGCTTCGCCAACTCGGACTGGAAGAAGGCTGGCGCCAGGTCAGGCCCCGTGTTCAGGACCGTGAGCCCCTGGCCGGCGATGACGGTTCTTGCTTCCGGCGATACCAAGGCCTCTTGCACCGCCGCGGCATAGCCGTCGACCACGGGTTTGGGCAAACCGGCCGGACCGATCAAGGCGATCCAGGCGTCGAAGCTGTACTTGGGCACACCCGACTCCATCATCGTCGGCACGTCGGGCAAGGCCGCGGAGCGCGCCGGCGTCGACACCGCCAATGCGCGCAGTGCCCCGGCCTTGACCTGTGGGGCGACCTGCGAGATCGAAACGAACGCGAGTTGCACCTGCCCGCCGATCAGATCGGTGATGAGCGGTCCAGTGCCGCGATAGGGCACGTGCTTCATGTCGATGCCGGTCTCGCTCACCATCAGTTCCCCCGCCAGGTGGAGCACGCTCCCGTTGCCGGCGGACCCGTAGTTGAGCTTGCCGGGATTGGCCTTCGCATAGGCCAGCAGTTCCTTCACGCTCTTCACCGGAAGCGCGTTGTTCACCACCAGCACGACCGGCACCGTGGCCAGTACCGCGATGGGCGTGATGTCCTTCATGCTGTCGTAGGGAATCGTCTTGTAGATGCCTGGATTGATGACATGGTTGGACGACACCATGCCGAGCGTGAGCCCATCCCTGGGTGCCTTCACGATCTGTGCGGTGCCCGGAATTCCTCCAGCGCCGACGACGTTCTCCACCACGATCGGATGGCCGGTCGCGCGTCCGAAGGCCGGTGCGACTGCGCGGGCGACCGCATCGACCGTCGAACCTGCGGCCAGTGGAACGACGAGCCGTATCGGCCGGTCGGCATTCGAGGATTGCGCGGCGGCGAACAAGGACGTGGCAAGCAACGCTGCCGCTAAAGAAACGGAAATGGTTTTCCGGAGGAAATGTGCATGCATGGGTTTGTCTCTCTTGCTTTGTTGGAATTCATGGATGGCGCGCCTGGAGCTCGGCAAACGAAACGAGTTCGCCCGCAATCGCGCTGGCCGCCACCGTGGGCGGGCTGGCGAGCCAGACTTTTCCGGGGCCGCCCCGGCCGGGGAAGTTGCGGTTGATGGCGCTCACGGTGACCTGGTCGGCCCGCACCGAACCACCCGGCCCGCAGTTGCCGCAAGCGCCGCAGGAGGGCTGAAGAATGCGCGCGCCCACGCGTTCGAACGCATCCATGTACCCGGCTGCAATGCAATGGTCGCGTACCGCGGTGGTCCCGAACTGGAGATACAGGTCCACCCCGGGCGCGACCTTGAGTCCGCGGTCCACCGCCCACCTGAGCACCGCGTGGTAATGGTCGAAGTCTTCGCGCTTGCCGGCCGTGCACGAGCCCCCGTAGGCGATGTCGATGCGCACCCGCTCGCCGACCGCCGCCAGCGGCAGGCCGTTGCCGGGATCGCCCGGTGCCGCGACCATGGGGGAAAGCTGCGTGCAGTCGACGTGGAGCGTCCTGGCGTAGACCGCGCCGTCGTCGCTGCGCATCCAGGGCTCGACTTCGAAACCGATGCCGCGGCGCTCGCGCAGGAAGCGCACGGTCTCCGCATCGGGAGCGACCAGGCCGGTGAAGCCACCGAGTTCCGCCGTCATGTTGGTGAGCGTGGCGCGCTCGTCGGTGGTCATGCGCCGCACCACCTCGCCCGTGAACTCGAACACCTTGCCCACCCCGCCGCCGTCGCGCACGAAGGGCAGCGCGAGCAGATGCAGCACGACGTCCTTGGCGGTCACGCCAGCGGCAAGCGAGCCATCGAGCACGATCTTCAGGGACTGCGGCACCGTCAGCCGGACCGCCCCCGTCATGAAGGCATTCGCCATGTCCGTGGTTCCGACGCCGAAAGCCACGCAACCCAGCGCGCCGCTGTGCGGCGTGTGTGAATCCGTGCCCACCACCAGTTGGCCCGGCAGCGCATAGTGTTCCGCCACCATGGCGTGCGAGATGCCGGCCACGTTGGTGCCGTCGTCCTTGGCGGCCTGTTCCTCCGTCAGTGTGCGGTGCGAGCGCAGGCCGTAGGCGGCCGCGAATTCGCGCTGCGCCTCGACCATGCGATGCACGTTCGGCACCAGGCCGCCGCGCACGTGTGCGGGGCTCTCCTCGACATAGGACGTGTGGTCTTCGAAGACGACGATGGAATCTGCGTCGTGCAGCACCAGCGGACGGCCGAAGGTGGCGTGCAGCATGTGCGCGGCCATGCCGGTGTAGTACTCGTGGATGAAGCGAAGGTCGGCGCGCACGAAGGCACCGTCGCCCGCCGCGGGATGCGCCTGCGTCAGTTCGGTGGCGAGCGCGTGGCGCGCCACGACCTTCTCGAACAGCGTGCGCGGATGCGCGTCCCGAGCCTCGGGCGGCACCGTGATGTCGCGCATGAATCGCTGGCCGAACCTCAGCAGCCCGCTGCTCTTCAGGATCGCGGCGGCCAACGCGTCGCGGCCGGCCACGAGGTCGTCGACCGGAATCGCCTCGCCCGCCTGGACGCGCGCGACCAGGCCGAAGTCGGTCGAGGTGAACAGGCCGATGTTGTCGGCGTTCTGCCGGTACAGGCGCTCGAAGCTTTCGGCGATGACCAGCCGCACGCCGGCCGCCTTCTCGGCAGTGGGGCTGTGCTCGCGCGAGGAGCCCTTGCCATAGCGCCTGCCCGCGACCACGACCTCGATGCCCGAGCGGCGCACGGCATCGGTGCCGATCGGGAATGCCTCGCCCGCCTTGAAGCCGGTGTAGGGGTAGCGCCCCAGCTTGTCGTCGTAGTGCGTGAGGATCGGAAGCGGCGTGATTTCGTCCGTCGAAACATCGTCACGCAATGGCGACGCGTCGGCGAGTTCAAGGCGCTCGCCCTTCAAGCTCAGCTCGACCATGCGTGCTGAACAGCTCAGGAAGAGGACGCGCGGGTCGAACCGGATGCATTCGGCGCTGGCGGCGGCTGGCGTGGAGGCTGTCATGCCCCGATGTTCGCGGGCCGTGGCAGCGCCATAAAGCGCTCGCTCGGCACAGGGGATCTCGCCATCCGCGAGATCGGTGATTACCCTCGCAGACTCTCGATCAGGGCTGCAACTGCGCGAGGCTGCGGGGTCTTGCGCAGGGCGTAGATGTTCAGGACGCGGTCGGCCCACTCTTCCGCCAGCGGACGCCTGGCAAAGCGGTCGGTCCCCGCATAAGCCGTCACGGCACTTCGAGGCACCACGGCGATGCCGAGGCCCGCCTCCACCATGCGGCAGACGGCATCGAAGCTGCTGACCGTCACCTTCGGATTGAAACGCCTGCCCAATGCTGCGGCGCGCTCGTTCAGGGACCGGTCCATCGCGCCGCCCTGGTGAATGCCCACCAAAGGAAATTCGAGCGCACGCGCAAACGTGACTATCTGCAAGGCCGCCAATTCATGCCCCGAGGGAAGCACCACGAGCAACGGGTCGGAGGCGAAGCGCCAGGCATCCATGCCCGCCGGCACCGCGACGTCGACACCCACACCGACATCGGCGCGATCATCCAGACAGGAGCGCAGCACGTCGCGCGTGTCTTCCTCGCGCAGGGCGACCTCCACGCCCGGATATGCCTCCATGAAGCGGTGCAGGCGCTCGGGCAGGAAACCGATGACGGAGGACATGTTGGCATGAAGGCGCACCCTACCCCGCACTTCGCCGCCTTCGCTCTGCACTTCGCGCAACAAGGCTTGCAGTTCGTCGTCGAGGCGTTCGCCCCGCGCCAGCACCAGCCTGCCGGCATCGGTGAGTGCAATGCCACGTGGCGACCGCACGAGCAGCGGCGTCTCGAAGGCATGTTCCAGGTCCGCGATCCTCCGGCTCAAGGCCGAAGGTGCGATGTTCTCCGCTGCAGCAGCACGGACGATGGAGCCGGCGCGGGCCGCCGCTACGAACAACCTGATGCTGTAGGAATCGATTCGACGGTTCACGGGCTTCATCGCTTGGTGGGCTGCCTAGTGTGGCACACGGATTTGCTGCGTCGCCTCCTACCCTGCAAGTGCGAAGCACCGTTCGCGAGGAGGACATGACGCGCGAGATCGTGATCGATGCGCTGCGAATGGCGTGGTTCAAGTGTCATCCGGGCAAGCAGGGAAAGATCGATCTTTCAAAGCAAAGCGACTCAGGCCGCCCAGTACGCCAGTCACGACTTCGGGGATGCATTCAAGGAGTACGGCATCGGCCAAGGACGAAACCGCCGCGTGGCTGCTCTGGTACATCAGCCAGCTCACGCTGGAAACCGAGCAGGCGGAAGGTGTTGAAGGGCAGGAAGGCGCCGGCACCGACGAGTGAGAAACGGGACCGGCGTCCAGATCTTCGCTTGGCGCCAAGTGCTCGCGACCTCAGGCCGAATCGGGGAGCCTACGCGCCGTACGCCGCCATGAAGACCCGTACGGCCTCGCGCAGAAGGGCCCTGTTTTCCCGGGTATCCGGCATCTCGAGCTTCAGCAGTCCGCGGATGTGCCCGGAGCCCAGGAACATCGACAGGAACAGGTCCGCCGCCTGAAGCGGGTTCCGCACCTTCAGCGTGCCCGCCGAGTTGGC